>CAYYMF010000010.1:0-60073 GCA_964472755.1 uncultured Chitinophagales bacterium
AGATATAAAATGGAAAATAAAGATAACGATACTTCAATAGAAAGTTTATTGAACTCGATTGAAGAAAGATCTAAAGAACTATATTATGGAACTAAAGATTTTATTTGGTCTATTGATTTTAAAAAGTGATTATATTGATGAATGGTTTATTTATATAAGAGATTTTGGAGAGGATTTCTTCGGAAAACTTGGTATCAGTTTTTATTCTAATTCAAATATTAGTCAGAATAATAATTTAACTTTTGAAGCCACAACAAGTAGGCAATTAATTTATGTCTTAAAAGAATTAATGACCAATACAGCTAAACACGCTAATGCGAATCAAGCAAGTTTTGAAATGTTGCTAGATACTGACAATATGAGTGTAGAAATTATTTTTTCAGATAATGGAGATGGATTTGAAATTGAAAAGAATAAATTGAGGGGTGTGAAAAATATTCAAGAGCGTATCCAAAATATACATGGAAAACTTACAGATTCTTCAAATAATACGAATGGAAGTCTATATAGTATTCAACTTCCATTGCAACATAATTATAATCTCTAATATAATTAAAGATGAAAAGCCAAGATTGTAAAAATAATCATCATTATTGAAGATAATCCTGATATTGGTTCAGGTTTTGAATTGTTAATTAATTCAAATGAAAATTACCAAGTATTACAAGTTTTTGAAAATTGTGAGCTTGCTGTTGAAAATATAAAGTCATTAAACCCTGATATTGTATTAATGGATATTGACTTACCAGGTATTAATGGAATAGAAGGAACAGCTATAATAAAATCACTTGCTCCTAAAACAGAAATTTTAATTATTACAGTATTTGAAAATAGTGAACGAGTATTCGGTGCGATGAATGCGGGTGCATCGGGCTATCTGACTAAAAATAATGGTTACCAAGAACTAATTGATGCATTAGATGAATTGGTAAAAGGTGGAGCGCCAATGAGTGCAAAAATTGCTAGAATGGTTGTCCAATCTTTTGCTAAAGAAAAAATTAAAAATCCACTCTCTAATCAAGAATCGAAAGTATTGATAGCACTTTCTGAAGGCAAAAGCTATAAATCTATTGCAATGTCATTAAATATAAGCTTGGATACTGTAAAATTTCATATTAAAAATATTTACCTAAAATTGCAAGTAAACAATAAAGAAGATGCTATCGCTGAAGGTAAAAAAAATAGATTTATTTAGATAACTAATCATAAATAAGTAGCTGGAAATTTGCTATTGCTACGCTTTAACATTGGTATAACCTCTACGATATGTAAAATACATTTTTATATCAATATTTGATAATTATCAAAATTTGACAAGCATAAGCACTTGATGTAACTTTGCATTATATTTTATAACAATTAAAATCTTTTTAAAAATGGAATTTGCACAAAAAGTAAAAGAAGCATTAGATACATTCGTATCTGAAAGCAAAACTGGTATCAAAGAATTAAGATACACAGCTGAATCAACATTGAAAAATGTAATCAGCGAAACTCAAGATGAATTAGAAGTTCAAAAAAGCAACTTCAAAGCTAATGCAGACAGAATCCAATCTAAATTAAAAGGACCTTTCGATTTAGCAAAAGTTCAAGCAGATGTTCAAGAAGAAGTAAACATTTTATTAGGTCAAGTAAAAAATTCTTATGCTAGAAATGCTGAAAGAGTTAAGAACTTAGTAAATACTGCTGAATCTAAAGTTGGAAATTTAGCTGAAGAAGTAAAAGCTGACGTTAAGAAAGCTACTAAAGCGACAAAAGAAAAAGTATCTAAGTAATAGAGCAGTTAGCTTACTAACATTTTTAAAAAGAGCCACCCAAAGTTATAGAGGTGGCTCTTTTTTTATTTAATAAAATCATTAGAATAAACCAAAGTAATTCGTATTTTTGCACTAGAAAATTAGTTATGAACGAAGAAGTACAAATGGTTTTAGAGGAAACTCAATCCTCAATGTTTAAGGCACTGAAATTTATGGAAGAAGATTTGCGTAAAATTCGTGCTGGTAAAGCAAGCCCAGATATGTTGATTGGTATTAATGTTGAATATTACGGAATGCCAACGCCATTAAATCAAGTAGCAAGTGTGAAATTATTAGATGCAAGAACCATAGTAATTCAACCATTTGAAAGAAAACTAATTGGCGATATTGAAAGAGCTATTTTTCAAAGTAATATGGGCATAACACCACAAAATGATGGCGAAAATATCCGATTACAAATTCCTCCAATGACAGAAGAACGTCGTCGGGACTTGGTGAAACAATCCAAACAAGAAGGTGAGCAATGTAAAATTGTTATTAGAAATGCAAGAAAAGATGCCAATGAAACGATTAAAGATTTGCAAAAAGATGGACTTTCTGAAGATGAAGCAAAAGATGCAGAAGCAAGTGTGCAACAATTAACCAATGACCATATTGCAAAAGTTGAAAAGATGTTGAAAATCAAAGAAGAAGAGATTCTAACAATATAGTATTTTACCAAAATATAAAATTTGAATAAAAGATACTTTTTAATTAAAAATAATGTATCTTTGCAACTCGAAAAATAATATTATGTTTGCATTAGTAGAAATAGGAGGACACCAATTTAAAGTTTCATCAAACGATGAGATTTTTGTGTACAAATTAGACGGAAAAGAAGGCGATAAAGTAACTTTTGATAAAGTTTTATTGGTTTCTGATGCTGCCGGAACTAAAGTAGGTACACCTAAAGTTGATGGTGTTGTTGTGTCTGCAACAATTGTAGAGCAATTAAAAGACGATAAAGTAATCGTTTTCAAGAAAAAAAGAAGAAAAGGCTTTAAAGTAAAAAATGGTTTTAGACAATCATTGACAAAAATTAAAATTGATTCAATAGCTTAAAAAATATAAAGAAATGGCACACAAGAAAGGCGTTGGTAGTTCAAGAAACGGTAGAGAGTCTGAAAGTAAAAGACTCGGTATTAAAGTTTATGGTGGTCAAGCTGTAATTGCTGGTAATATCATCGTAAGACAAAGAGGAACTAAATTTCATCCTGGAGATGGTGTAGGTTTGGGAAAAGACCACACTATTTTCGCATTGAGAGATGGTTCAGTTGTTTTTAAAAAAGGTCTTAAAGATAGAACATTTGTAAGTATTGCTTAATTGCAATTGTAAATTTTATAGAAGTGCGTTCATTGAACGCACTTTTTTTATTTTGCTAATTTTCATTTAAAAAAAAATACAATTGCTTTATTTATTGCTTTTGGTCTTGTATCTTTGGAAGTGTATGCGTGTTATGAAAAGACAATTTTATTTCGGATTTTTTATTGCTATTTTATTTTTTCAAGCTTGTTCATCGACAGCGAAAATTAAGAATGGAAATATGGCGTTTCAATATAAAAATTTTGAGAAAGCTGTAGAAATGTTGCCGCAAGATTTTCAAAAAGCAAAAACTAATGCTGCAAAAATTCAAATTGCAAATAATATTTTTAAAAGCTATCAATATTTACAGAATAGTGATAAAATGTTGGAATGGAGCGATGAACTTAATAAACTAGGTGCTGATAATGCTTTGGAAATAAAATTGTTAGCTTTAAAAACTGATGGACAATATGCCAACGCACTCCAATTTTTAAAAGATTACTTGCTGAAAAATAAAGACCAAAGCAATCAATTTAAAGCGGAATTACAAACGCTTGAAAATATTGTAAATAATCAGGATACAACTATCAAAATAATTAATTTAAGCAACATAAATTCATCAGCATCGGATTATGGATTTATTATTTCCGATAGGAAAGTTTATTATACATCAAACAGAAGCGGAAAAGCTAAAGATATATTTACCTCCAATAGTTTCTCTCAAGTTTATTCTGCTGATTTAGTTTCTGATTCTTCCTTTGCAAATATTCAACCATTTACTATAAAAGATTTCCCTTATCATTTTGCTCAAATCACTTTCAATAAAGACCATACAGAAGCTTACTTTACAGAATGTGGCTCAGAAGATAAAATTAAAAATGATTACTGTAAAATCTATCTATCTCGATTTTTTAATGCTGCTTGGACAACACCAAAGGAATTGACTTTCTTTTCAGATTCTACCGATGTGGCACAGCCTTTCTTATCGCCCGATGGGAATGAATTGTATTTTACTTCAAATGATATCAGTGGATATGGTGGAAGTGATATTTATGTTTCTAAACGTGATTTGAATGGCAATTTTGTTTCGGCTTATAATTTGGGACACAAAATTAATTCTATTGCAAATGAAGTGTTTCCGACTTATATAGATACCATTTTGTACTTTTCGTCGGATAGAAAAGGCGGGTTGGGTGGATTAGATATTTATAAAGCTACTAAAAACGGGAAGTTTTTTGAAAATATAGATTTAATGCCTTTGGGTATTAATTCAGGTGCAGATGATTTTGCTTTGTTTTATCAAGATAGCTCTAAAATTTATTTGTCTTCCAATAGAAAAGGTACGCAAGGAAAAGATGATATTTTTTTAGTCGTTCAAACACCAAAAGAAACAATTGCGATCAAGAAAGAACCAGTTTGTGTGTTGCAAATATTAATAAAAGAAAATATCTATAAAGAACAAGATAATCCAAATTCTGCTATTATTGGGACACATGCTTTGGCGAATGCTGAAACGTTTATTCCATTCCCAATTGCCAATAAAATATTGTTCTCAGATAGCAATGGAAAAATTGAGCAAGTCATTTATGCACCTGTAAATTTCAAAGTAAATGTATTGAAAGAAGGTTATTTGAAAAAAGAACTTTTAATCGATTTAGAACATATTCCAGTGGGTAATTTGGATACAATACTTGTACAAAAAGAAGTGATTTTACAAAAAATATTTAAAAATGTTGAAATTGTTTTAGAAAATATTTATTACGATTACGATAAAGACAATATACGTGAAGATGCCAAAAAAAGTTTAGATGCTTTGATTACAATTCTGAAAGATAACCCAACTGTTAAAATTGAATTAGCATCACATACGGATTGTAGAGGAGCAGAATTGTATAACCTAAAATTATCACAACAAAGAGCTGAAAGTGTGGTGAATTATTTGATTGAAAAAGGAATTGTTGCTAATCGTTTAGTGGCTAAAGGTTATGGAGAAACTCAACTTTTAGAGAAATGTGTTTGCACGAATTGTACAGAAGAACAACATCAAAAAAATAGACGCACAACCTTTAAGATAATTGAATAAATCAAATTCTAAATTAATAGATTGTTTATTCAAGCATTTTCCTAAAATTATTAATGTCGTCAATTTCTTTTTGGCTAAGTGCTTTGCCCTTAGTTGTAAAAAGGAATTTGATAATACTTTCTCTTAAAGTAGGATTTTTTGGTAGAGAGACACCTAATAAATCTACAAATGTTTTGAGCCCAATCAGTAAAATGGCTATTAATTTTGGAGCAGCAGTAAGCATAAATAAAAATCCACCAAGGATAGCTACAAATTGTTGTACATATATTCTTATATAGGGCTGCATAAATAATTCACTGATGGTACTTTCTGAATATTTTCCGGTAGTATAAAATGTTTTAAAGGTATGAAAGATGTTGTTTAAAACTATAATTAGGTAGGCTTCTTGCATATCAGGCATCGTAAATAAAGCAATAAAATTATGTAATATACTAAATGGACTCTTGCTGAGTTCTAAATTATCTATATCTAAAAATAAGAATACAAAAACCATTTGTATTGCAATGAAAAAGAAGAAATGGAAAAAGAAAAATGGAATTATAAACCAAGGAGACTGTTTGTTTGGAGATGCTTTTTCATTCTCTGAAAATAATGCAACTGAAATCATTTTTATTATTTGAATTACTCCAATAATTATAGTTTCAAATAAATAAGCAAAGATGATAACTTCAGGTCGCCAATTAAAAAAGATTAAACCCAAAATCATCAACACAGATGTAATCCAAATATTTAGATTGTCAGAATTTGGCAGTAATAATTTATAAGCATTCATAGTTTTATTTTTTCAATAGGAAAGATAAATAATTTATAAACAACTAACAAAATACTTGAAAGTAGAATTGAGAAATTTCTTCAAATTTTAAATTAGAAGCAAATAATTTAGAGCTTTATAAGTCAACGTATAGATAAACTATACTAAGAAATTGAATAAAATAGGATTGTTATTTATTGGCGTATAATCAATATTGTATTTGGTCATTCTATCAATTAATCCACCATAATCTTCCTTGTTTTTAAGTTCAATGCCAACTAAAGCTGGGCCACTTTCTTTTGTGTTTTTCTTAGTGTATTCAAATAAAGTAATATCATCATCTGGACCCAAAACTTTATTGACAAATTGTTTTAAAGCACCTGAACGTTGAGGAAACTTTATCATAAAATAGTGTTTTAATCCTTCATAAATCATAGAACGCTCTTTGATTTCAGGCATGCGTTCTATATCGTTATTTCCACCACTAATTACACAAGCAACATTTTTTCCTTTTAAATTGTGTTTTGTAAAATCTAATGCGGCAATGGATAGAGTGCCTGCTGGTTCCGTTACAATTGCATCTCTATTGTATAAATTTAAAATTCTGGTACAAATTCTGCCTTCAGGAATAAGCAATAACTCATCTAAATTATCTTTGATAATTTCAAAAGTTAGTTGACCAACTTGTTTTACTGCTGCTCCATCAACGAAATTATCAATTTTGTCCAATAACGTGATTTTTTTATTTTTTATAGATTCTGCTAAAGCAGGTGCTCCTAATGGTTCTACACCAATAATTTTTGTATTTGGACTGTGTTTTTTGAAATACGTAATTACACCTGATGCTAAACCACCACCACCAATTGGAACAAATATATAATCTAAATTTTTCTTACCTAATTGAGCTAAAATTTCAAGAGCCACAGTGCCTTGTCCTTCAATAATTAATTTATGATCAAATGGTGGAACAAAGATGGAATCTTCCTTTTGGGCATATTTTAGAGCTGCATATTTTGCATCATCATAAGAATCTCCGGCTAATTCAATTTCAATAAATTCTTTACCTATTCTTTGCACAGATCGTACTTTTTGTTTGGGCGTAGTTTTGGGCATAAAAACAATACCTTTTATTTTTAATAAAAAACAAGATAAAGCAAATCCTTGAGCGTGATTGCCTGCACTTGCACAAACAACTCCTTTTTTAGTTTCTGCCTTACTCAATCTAGAAATGAAATTGTATGCACCTCGAATTTTATAAGAACGAACTTGTTGTAAGTCTTCTCTTTTTAGATATACATTACAATCAAATTCTTCTGAAAGATTAGCATTGAGTTGCAAAGGTGTTTTGTCGATAATATTTTGTAAAACAAGGCTAGCTTGTTCTATTCCTTCAGGTGTTGGCATTGTCTTTTGCATAATAAAAATGCAAATCTAATAAAATGTACGTTTATTTTATCAAAGCAATAGTCATTTTTACTGGTTGATGGTCAGAATAGGAGAAATTATCTGTAATTCCATGCACACTTGTTAATTTTATATTTGGTGATAGTAAAAAGAAATCTATAATTGTTGTATAGGTTTCGTCTTGAAAAAAAGGAGCATCTACTTTTCTATTGGTAGGCGTTGTTTTGTCATAAGCCCAAGTCCAATCTGAAGGTAAATATTGATTTGGAATTTCTATTTCTTCGTAATTGCTATTTTTATCTTTAGGCGTATAACCTGGAGGTATTTGATTCCAATCTCCACCTACCACAACATAGTTGCCTGCTTTATATTCTTGTAGGATATAGTCTTTAAAAAATGCCATTTCTTGCTTTTTAAGTATGCCACCATCATAAGCAGAATTGTGTGTATTAATAACAACTAAATTCTTACCGTTATTGAGTTTATAAGTTTGTTTAGTAAAACATCTATCTAGGAAAAATAAACCTTTAGGAAATGAAAAGTTTGCTGGGAATTGGTAGCGAATAGGCTCTGTACTCATTTCATAAGGAGAAAAAGTAGCAATGCCACCAAGTACACCACCCATTGGATTAAATATCGGAATAGGAACATAACGTACTTGATAATTTTTGCCAAAAACAGCATTGAAACTCAATAAATTTTTGATGCCCTCTAATTGATTGGTACCCCAACTTCTTCTTGAATCTACATCAACCTCCTGTAATAAAATAAAGTCAGCATCATTTCTCCAACCTAAAATAGTTTCTTTAACACCAGAAAAATTTTTATTAACCAATTCTCTACTAGAACGAACCATTTTTCCACCATCGTAAAAGAAATCAGATTCTGCACCTAAGCCACAATAACCAATATTCCAAGTATAAAAAGTAAGCGTATCCTTATGTAAAATGGTTGAATTATTTGCATTTAAAACTTCTGCCTTTGTTTCGGTTTTTGGCTTGTAGTTGGTAACTAATGCATATAAAATAGAAAGGATAATATAGCCTCCAAATAAGACGCCTCCAAATAATAAAAGTTTTAAGATGAGCATAATTCTTTTTTTCATCAGCAAAAATTATTAGTTTTATGTTTTAAAATTAACAATATTTTTTAAAGTTTATGAATATTTCAGAATTAAATTGGAAAACTAACGACGGAATTGATATTTATGGTCGTTTATGGAATACTACAAATCAACCTGATTATGTATTATGTATTGTTCATGGTATGGGCGAACACATTGGAAGATATGAACATGTAGCTCAGTTTTTTACTGATAATAATATTGCAGTGTTTGGTTATGACCAACGTGGACATGGTAAATCTGGTGGCCCAAGAGGACACTATAAAAGTTTCGATGATTTTTTAGATGATGTTACATTGTTTTTGAATCAAGTGGATGCAAAATTTCCTGGTGTAAAAAAGGTTATCTATGGACATAGTATGGGTGGGAATGTGGTATCGAATTATTTGATAAGAAGAAATCAAAATTTTGCAGGTGCAATTTTATCATCGCCCTATTTAGAATTGGCTTTTATGCCACCTGCAATTAAAGTTACTTTGGGTAAATTAATGAAGAATATTTTACCTGCATTAAGTTTGCCAAGTGGTTTAGATGCATCAGCCATTTCAAGAGACAAATCAGTGGTTAATGCTTATTTGAAAGATAAATTAGTACACGATAAAATTTCTGCATTAATGGGAATTGAAATGATGGAAACAGGAAAAGAAGCAATTGAACGAGCTGCAGAAATTAAAATTCCAATTCTGATTTATCACGGAACTTCAGATAGATTAACATCGCACGATGCAAGTCAGCGATTTGCTAAAAGATGTGGTAGCAACGCACGATTTATAAGTTATGAAGGTTTGTACCACGAAACACATAATGAACCTGAAAAAGAATTGGTATTAAATAATGTACTCCAATTTATAAAACAATTAGGATAATGATTTATGCCTAATCGGAATTTTTTAGAGAAATTATTGCAGAAATTAAAAGGCAATGATGCTCGCTCTATTCATCTAAATGCTTTACCTTCTAATTTGGCAAGAATTGATATTTATGATTTTATGAATATCAATCAGAGTATGCATCTGCAATTTATGCAAGAGTTGTTGACCAAGCAGAATTTTAAATTTTCTATTACGATTGATAGTAAAGTGGTCGAATCTAAAAATAATGAAGAAAAAAAGATATTGGAGCGATTAGTAAAAAAACTCAACCATCTATATTATGATGATAAAGAAAGTGAGCAAGAACATGGCTATCACTCATTTGGTTTTGGTTATCCTTTATTAATTAAACGAGATAATACCAATAAAGATAAAATTATAAAAGCACCAGTTTTTATATGGTACTTAAAAATTGAGCGAGATACACGTAAAAGTAATACATGGATTATTTCAAGAAATGAAGATTTGCCAGTAGTTGTAAATCCTGTTTTATTGTCTTATTTGCAAGGAACAGAAAGAATTTCTCTCAGTGAATTAAATAATTTTGTCGATGATGATTTGGTAACTGAACAAGAGTTGTTGAATACCGTAGAATTGATAAGTGAGCGTTTAGGAAACAAACAAGTTATAGAGCCCAAAATTGCGACCGTTTTACCTTGTACAAATAAAGAAGCTATTGAAAATCTTACAAAAGAAGAAGCTTGGATAAGATTTTCAGGTGTGTTTGGTTTGTATAAAACAATCAAACAAAGTATTATCAATGATGTTGAAACGATAATTCAGAATGAGAATATTGAATCTTTAGTAAATGCCGAACATAAAGTTCATTATGATGAAGTTTTAACATCTGTAAAATTAGATGCCACTCAAGAGCAAATTTTATATGCACTACAAGAACATCAGAAAATAATTATTCAAGGGCCGCCAGGTACTGGGAAAAGCCAAACTTTAACTGCAATTATTACGAATGCCTTATTGAATAATAAAAAAATATTGGTGGTTTGCGAAAAAAAAACGGCATTAGAAGTTTTACAACAAAACTTGCTTCATTTAGGTTTGGAGCATTTAAGTGTTTTGATTGAAGATGTTTATAAAGATAGGAGAGTAGTAGTTGAAAAAATAAGAAATTTTATTGATAATAATAAACCGATTGAGCGTTTTCGTTCCAATGAGTATGAACAAGCAAAACAGGAATTTATTTATTTAAGAGATAAAATCAATCATCAGATTCATCAAAATCATATCCCATTTTTTGGAGATGATAATTTGATGGAGTTAATGATAAAAACCGAAAGATTAAAAGGTAAATTAGAAAATAAAGATGAAGTTATCCGATTAGGAAATCATATTCAAAATAGTTTATTTGAATTTAATATTGAAGAGTTTACCGTTTTATTTTTATCGTTAAAATCAGCGATTAATTATTTAGATAAATTGCCTGAAAATATAGATGTATTTGAGAAGATAAATCGATTGCGTTTTGATGACAATCTTGAAATCCTTCAAGATTTATTACAACAATATACAGTTCAGGTGGAGACATTGTGGCAAACAATTTCTACATATAAAGACCAATCAAGCTATAATCAGATTAAAGGATTTAAGGCTGTTTGGAATAAATTTATGGCAGTTTTTTCATTATCTAAAAAACAACTTATTGAAAGTCAAAATAAGGATTTGAATACATTTCAGACTTTAGTAAATAGTTGGAATACAAAACCATTTTTTGATATTGTATTAAACCCTCAAATTCCTATCGAACGAATGGAAGAATGTTTGATAGAATTGAATAAAATAAAATCTGAATTAAGTATTTTACATGAAAGTAAAGTACAGCTACCTGATTTTTATAAATGGAAAAATTATTGTTTTGCTCAAGATGAAAAAGCAAGGTATTTATTAAATATAATTGTACAAAATAAATTTAAGACACCATTAGAAATATTTGAGGTTTGGTATTATGAGCAAGTAAAACTGAATTTTATTTTAGAGCATAAATTGACAGATAAAGATATTGTAGCGATGGAAGCTTTAGAAGAAAGTGATGAAGCTTTGAAAATTATACTAAGTTCAAAAATTAAAAATATTTGGGAAGCTAAAAAACAAGAAAGTATTTCAAAACGAGATGAGCCAACTTTGAAATATTTGTATAATTTAAGAAAGAACAAACAATACGAAAGTAAAAATACATTAAGAAAGATAGTACAAGAAGATGTAGATTTTTTTACAGATTGTTTTCCTGTTATTTTTACAAATCCTGAGGTTTGTACTTCTATTTTTCCTGCACAGCCTTATTTTGATTTAATCATTTTAGATGAAGCCAGTCAGTTAAAAATTGAAGAAACTTATACAAGCTTGTTGCGAGGAAAACAACATATTATTTCAGGCGATAAACATCAAATGCCACCGAGCAATTTCTTTGGGAATACAGTTTTGTTTTTTAATGAAACAGAAGATGAAGATGAAACATCGGACTTCTTAGCAGAAGCACAATCATTATTAGAATTTGCAGACGATGCAGGTTATAAAAATCATTATATTGATTTTCATTATCGCTCTAAACATCCTGATTTGATTCAGTTTTCTAACCATGCATTTTATCAATCTAGGTTAATTCCAATGCCAGCAAAAGAGCATTATCGTGCTATTGAATATTATGAAGTAAATGGATTGTATGAAAAGGGTGTTAATCAATCAGAAGCACAAGCCGTCGTAGATTATTTATTTTCTATAGATATTTCTAAAGAAATTCCAAGTGTAGGAATTGGTACATTTAATTTGTACCAACGAAATTATATATCGGACTTAATTTTTAATCGTGCGATGGAAGATGATGTTGTAAATAAGCATTTAGAATCACTGCTTTCTAAAGGTTTATTCATTAAAAATTTAGAAAATATCCAAGGAGATGAACGAGACATTATTTTATTATCGACTACCTTTGGTAATGATAAAGAAGGAAAATTTAGACAATTATTTGGACCACTTTCTCAAGAAAAAGGCTATAAACTATTAAATGTAATTATTACCCGTTCAAAATCAAAGTCGGTAATTTTTACATCAATACCCAATACATTTATACAACAATATGCTACCGAAATACCCACAAAAGGCAATGTCGGAAAAGGAATATTATATGCTTATTTGGCTTATGCAAAAAGTATATCAGAACAAAATGCACAACAGCAACAATTTATTTTAACTCAATTAGGAGAAAATAAACAATCTCAATTACGTGAAAATAATCTATTTGTAGATTTTGTTTTTAATGAATTAAAGCCAAAATTAGGAGATGGCTTAGAAAAATATAAAACATTGGGTGGACTGAAATTAGATTTAATATTTAATAATGAGACCAATGCAAAGGTTTGGCTATGTTTATTAGAAGATATAGCACAAGTTGAAAGAAGCAATTATAGACAAGCCTTACATATCAAAAAGATTCTAAAAGCGTATCAAATATCCACAATATTTATTCACATTTTGTGGATTGTTAATAAAAAAGAGTCGATTTTTAATAAAATTCACTCGAATTGACTTAATTAAATGTTAAAATTTGTTTGGAAAAGTTGTAAGTATATATTTTTTTTAATACATTTGTAATGAAAAATTTTTTTATATAACTAAATTTTGATTTTAGTTAAATTTTATAAACACAAACAATATGAAACAACTTAGTAAATTAACCTTAGCTTTGCTCTTGTCGGTTTTAATGTTTTATCCTGCAAAAGCAGAAGAAAAAACAGAGAAAGCTGCAAAAGAAAAAACTGAAAAGGTAAAAAAAGAAAAAACTGAAAATGAAGACAAAACTTATAATAAGAGTTTTGGAAGATGGTCTTTAGAGGTAAATGGTGGATTTAATGCTTTAGTGCCATTAAGGAATACAATTGTAAATCAAGGTGCTACTGGAAAATACAGTACTTCTAAGTTTGGTCCTTTTCACGTTGATTTAGGTGCAAGATATATGTTTAATCGTTTTGCAGGTTTAAAAACGACAATAGCTTATGACCAAGTTTCTAAAGGTTGGGGTATTAAAGATAGAAAAACAGCAATCAATAATGGTAAAATTAAAGATTTTAAAGGTCATTATTACGGAATTGATATTGAAGCTGTGGTAAATCTAGGTCAAGCAATGCATTTGACTGAAATTGCTGGAAATAGATTAGGATTATTATTCCATACAGGTATTGGATATAGAGCATTCAAATTAGATAATAGTTTAGTCGATCTTTCAGTACCAGGAAGTAATTATAATAGTGGTGTAAAAAGAGATAATGTGGTTGGTGTAAAGTGGGGTATTACACCTCAAATAAGATTATTTGATAGAATGGATTTAACATTAGATTTTAGTCAAATTTTCTTTGCAAAACAAACTACACAATTAAATGGTACTAGAGACAATAGAGGTCCAATTGATGCGGTATTAAATACTTACTCAGTTGGTTTAACTTATAATATTGGTAAAAAACCACATATTGACTGGGCTAAAAAAGATTTAGCAACTAAGAAATTTGTTGAAGATATGGTTGGTCAATTGAAACAAGAAGTTGAGCAAGCACAAGATGCTACAAATAAGGATATTGCAGACATGAAAACAAAAATTGATGACTTAGCAATACAAGTTAACAATGCTGCAACAACTCAAGATATTGATAATTTAAGACAAGAGTTAAATAAAACAATCAATGACAAATTAAATTCAATCCAAGCAGAACAAGGAACTCAAAATAAAGAAGCTGCATTGATGGATTTTATTAATCAAGGTTTATTAGTAGTTTATTTTGATTTTAATTCAAGAACACCTCAAGCAAGTTCAGTTGAATTAGTTAAACAAGTAGCAGATTATTTAAAAGCAAATCCAAATGCTAAAGTAAAATTAGTAGGTTATGCTGATGCAGTTGGAGGAAAAGCTTATAATAATAAATTAGCTCAAGATAGAGCTGATAATGTAAAAAAATTATTAGTTGAGCAAGGAATTAGTGCAAATTCAATTAGTGCGTTCTCTGGTGGTATTGATAATACAGCAGCAGTAAATGATGAAGCTGCTAGAAGTTTAGTAAGAAGAGTTACTTTCAATGTGATTAAATAATATTAAATAGTTTATAAAAGGAAGGCTCACAATTTTGTGAGCCTTTTTTATGTAATGGTAGTAATACACAAGACGTGAACAATTTGGTTTAATTATTTTTAAGATTTTAAATTACTTTGTATTTAATTATTATCGTTTAATTTGTTAAAATAAATTCAATATATTCATGCGTAAATATTTCCTCTTATTTATTGTTGTTTTGATATGTTTCAATGTATTTAGTCAAGCATCTTTAAAGCATACAGATATTTTTAAAAAGTACTACGAAGCAAAGGAACATATTGCTTATGAACGATACGCAATAGCTTACCCAATAATTCAAGATTTTCTAAAAAATTATGAAAATATTGTTCAAAAAATTGATCCATCGATTGTTTCAGAGTCCTACTTTTATAAAGCACAATGTGCTAAAGAAACAAAAGCACCTGAAGCACAAGCCTTATTAATAGATTATATTGAGGATTATCCTGGAACTACGCATATTAATACAGCAAGATTTCTATTAGGTGAAATTGCTTATGATATCCCTAATTACCAAAATGCAATCGAATATTTTAAAGAAGTAAATGAAAAGGAGTTATCTAAGAAACAAGCACTTGATTTTAATTATAAATACGCATTTGCATTATTTGCTACAAAGAAATTTAAAGATGCTAGAAGTCGTTTTAATACCATTGCAACATCAGATTCAAAGTATAAAGAAGATGCCTTGTATTACAGTGGATTATCATCTTATTATTTAGGCGACTATAATAATGCTTATAAGACTTTTCAAAAGATTGAAAAAGTTAAGAAATATGATAAAATAGTTCCTTATTATTTAGCTTCTATCCAATTTATCAATAAAGATTATAAAGGAGTAATTGCTTACGCTGAACCAAAACTAAAGGAGAATATAAAATATACCACTGAAATTGCTCATTTATTAGGAAATTCTTATTATGAAATGCAACAATATGATAAAGCAAAGTATTATTTAGAGGAATATATGAACAAATCAGTAAAAGCAACTCCTGAAGATTATTATATTTTAGGTTATGTTCAAGCACAGGAAAATGATTGTAAAAATGCAGTAAAAAACTTAGAGCAATTATCGCCATTAGAAACTGAACTTGCACAAAATGCAATGTATCAAATGGCTAAATGCTTAATAATAATAGATAAGAAAAATGATGCAAAAAATGCTTTCCTTCAATCTGCAAGGTTAGATTTTAATAAAACAATTAAAGAAGAGTCAATATTTCAATACGCAAAATTATCTTATGAACTGAATAATATAAATGACGCATTGGTTACACTCAAAAAATTTATAGTTGATTATTCAAAATCAGTTTATTATAATGAAGCAAATGAACTTTTAGCCGATATATTTTTAATTACCAAAAACTATGATGAAGCGATTGCAATAATTGAGAGTTTGCCAAACGTTTCTTCTAAATTACAAGCAACTTATCAGCAAATGGCTTATTTAAAAGCACTTTCATTGTATAACGATAAAAACTATGCACAAGTTATTCCATTTTTTAATAAATCTTTGAAATATACAAGCAATAAATCTTATGAAGCTCTAACTTATTATTGGAAAGCTGATATTGCCCATCAAAGTGGAGATTATGCACAAAGTAAACAATTGTTAGACAAGTTTTTTAGCTTATCTAAAAACATCAATGCTACTGAAAACGCAATGGTAAGTAACGGAACGGCAAATTATTTACAAGGTTACAATTATTATAAAGAAAAGAATTATCCTCAAGCAGTAGTTAATTTTAGTGCTGCTGTAAACCAATTGAAAGATAACAAATCTACAAGTATTGCTCAAAATATTTATCCTGATGCTTTACTACGTTTGGCAGATGCTTATTTTATTCAAAAGAAATACCAAGAAGCTAAGCAATATTACGATGTAGTTATTAAGAATAATTTTAAAGCAGCTGATTATGCTTTATTTCAAAATTCAATTATTGATGGTTTAGAAGGAAAATATTTAGATAAAATTGCTGGAATGAATGCGTTGGTAGCACGTTTCCCTAAATCGTCATTCGCCGATGAAGCTTTATTTCAGGCGGGAAATACGCAGTTTGCAATTAGTAAAACAAATGATGCCAAACAAACTTTTAATACTCTGTTGAAAAATTATCCAAAATCTACAAGAGTTCCTGATACATACAATAAACTAGGTTTGATTGCTTATAATCAAGATAGTTATGATGAAGCACTAAGTTGGTATCAAAAAGTAGTAGATAAATATCCAAATACACCAGCTGCCAACGAAGCGATGTTGGTGATTAAAGATATTTATATTGATAAAGGTGATGCGAACGGATTTATTAAATACGCTTCCAAAAATTCAAGTTCAAATTTGACCGCTTCTGCTCAAGATTCAATTATTTATTTAACAGCTGAAAGTCAATTCCAAAAAGGCAACATCAAACAAGCATTAGATGGTTTTGATAGTTATTTGTTACAGTATCCTAAAGGATTTTTTAATTTACAAGCAAGATTTTATAGAGCAGAATGTAATTACAGTCTTCAAAGTTTTGATAAAGCTTTGCAGGATTACGTTTATGTAGCAAATTTGCCTCAAAATCGATTTGCTGAAAGATCAGTCGCACGTTCTGCAAATATTTATTATTTCGACCAAAAGAATTATAAAGAAGCTTTAAATTATTATTCTAAATTAGAACAAATAGCCACATTAGATGAAAATAAAAGAGAATGTTTAATTGGTTTAATGCGTACTAATTTTAAATTGAATAACCATACATCAACTTTATTATATACTGATAAAGTCAATGAGCTTAGTAATTTACCAGAGTTCTATAAAAGAGAAATTACTTATTATAAAGGAATTACTTATTTTAAGCAACAAGATTACGATAAAGCATTGCCGCAATTGCAAGCTATAGCAACAACCTTAGATAATGAACAAAGTGCAGAGGCACAATATGATATTGCTAAAATTTATTTCGAGAAGAAGAATTATAAACTAGCGGAAATAGAAGCCATGAAATACACGGAGAATTTCCCTGCGTATGAATATTATTTAGGAAAAACATACATTTTATTGAGTGATATTTATAAAGTAAATGGTAAAGTTTTACAAGCCAAAGCTACCTTACAAAGTTTGATAGATAACTATTCTTTTGATGATGATGTAATGAAAGAGGCCAAAGAGAAGTTGCAAATAATCATTGATCAAGAAACCCAAAATTCAAATTTAAAATTGCCAGATAATAACTTACAAATTTTGCAATTTGATAAATAATTCCACCCAAATAATAAAATATTTATGAGATTTAATAATAATAATAGATACCTTTTTAAGCAAACTTTCTTACTGATTATTGTATCATTTTTTAGTTTTTTTTCTGCTTTTGCTCAAAAAGCTACGGATACAATTTATGATTTAGATGTAGTGAATATCATTCAAAGTTATGAGCCTATTTTAATTAATAGTGATAAAGTTCCTTTATTGCCAGATGTGCCAAAATTTTCTAAAAACAAACCAGACGCTCAAACTTATCAATTTTCTGATGTAAAAGGAAAAATTAATTATTCAGCTGAAGATATTAGACCAATTAAAATGTCATTGCCACAACCTGACAAACAAAAATTTTTATACTTAAAAGCTGGATTTGGGAATTATTTAACGCCACTTTTAAATCTCTCCTTAGTCAATCCAAATCAATCGAAGTTTAGAGCAGGATTAAATACAGATTTTATTTTTTCAAAAGCAAAAAAAACAAAGTTTCAACAATATTTTGACTTTAAAGTCAAAGGTTTTGGTGAATATTTCATTAAAAGTAGTGCATTAGTAGGCGCATCAATCAATACGCAATTTGATCAATATCATTTTTATGCTAATCAAGATTCTAATATTACAAGAAAGGATATTGCTAATATGTATAAGCGTTTTGGTGCAAATATCTATTTGAAAAATATAGCAGATAAAGATTTTGATTACCAAGCAAATATCGGATTTAATAATACAAGCAATACTTTAAATCAAAAAGAAACTACCCTACAAATTGACTTGAAAGGACATTATATGTTTATACAAAATATTGGTGCAGGAGCAAATATATTAATCAATAATGTTGGTTACAAAGATGCTATTGATTCCAATAAAATCAATCGTTTTTCAATGGGTATAAATCCTTATGCAATTGTACAATATAAAATATGGAAACTAAAATTGGGTGCTAATATTATAGGAACTAATAAGAAATTATATGTTTTGCCTTCTATCCAAAATGTTTTGAATATTTATAAGAATTATTTGACCATGTATAATGAGTGGAATTCACAGGTAAAAGTGAATAGTTTACATCAAAGTTCATTAGAAAATTCATTTATAGATGCTAATAATTTCATAAATCAAATAGATGAAAAAAGAACTTTTGTTGGTTTAAGAGGTGCCACAAGTGGCTTCTACTATGATTTGAATTTTTCACAATTGGTTTCCAGAAATGCATTGTTGTATGCTTATAATGAATATGATAATACGTATGATGCAACGATATCTCCAAAAATTGGAACATTTCAACCAGAATATATTCATAAGATTAAAGCACTTAATCCACATATTGGATTGGGTTATGCCAAAGGAAATAATTATGGAGCAAAAATATCTTTTGATTACTTTATCTACAATAAAAACAGTGATTTTGAGCTAATTTATAAACCCAAATTGCAATCAAAATTAGCGGTATTTTATAATTGGAATGAAAAGTTATTTATTGATTTGAGTATGACAGCTTATGGAAAAATGAATGGTTTAGTGCATCAAGTTTCAAACGATGTAATTGTAAATACTTATTTGCAACCGATTAAAGGTGTTGTAGATATTAATTTGAGTGCTTCTTATTTTTTTACAAAAAATATTGGTGTATTCTTGGATTTAACTAACATTTCGCATCAGAAATATCAACATTATATCAAATATCCAAGTTATGGGGTACAAGTAATTGGTGGTGTCAAAATTGCTTATTAGCTTTGTGATAGATGAATGCATTTATCACACAGCTCTTATTTAAAAATAATTGTGTAATCGTACCCAAAGTAGGTGCTTTTCTTGCTAATTATAAGAATGCTTATGTGGATATGCACCAAAATATTATTCATCCACCTCAAAAAACAATTGCGTTTAATAAGCAATTGAATAAAAATGATGGATTATTAGCCACTTTTGTTAGTGAACAAAAAATGATTTCTTATACATCTGCTGAACAATTGGTTAATCAATTTGGAGATGAGGTATTGTATTCATTAGAAAAAAATAGAAGTTTTATTTTTAGTGGTATTGGTCGCTTATATAAAGATTCTTCAGATAATATCTTGTTTGAAAGTTTTGAGCAAGAGAATTTTTTAATAGAGAATTATGGCTTATTGCCTGTTGCTATTGAACCAATTTCAAGATTGAAATCTGAAAATGTTATTGAACCTATTGTCCCAACAGTTGCAGAAAAGCAAGTTAGTGCATCAAATAAAAAGAGTGGAATTCGTTGGGTCTTACCTGTAATTATTCCATTTTTATTGATAACAATCATTGGCTTTTTAGTGATGTTTTCACAATTTAATCCTCAATTTTCTAAGTTTGATTTAGCATCTCTTGTACCAAATGTTAAGCAACTTTTTGAACAAAAACAAAATATTCTAAAAACAGCAACTTCAAAAACAATACATCTTTCTCAAAAAGATACAACTCATTTTGTTGCTAAAACAAATATTGACTCAGTTCCAATTCATGCTTCAATATCCGTTGTTGCAGATAATATTATTCCTATAAAACAGGAAATTGTACAAACAGAAAAGCCAGTTGAAGTAAAAGAACCAGAAAAGAAACCTATTGTTTTAGAGAATGGAAAAGTGGCTAACGCTTTTATTTGTGTAGGTTCTTTTAAAAATGAAAGTAATGCTAAAGAAATGCAAAAGATGATTGATTTTTTAGGATTAAAATCTGTAGTTAGCAAAACTAAATTACATCAAGTATTGGTAGCAACTAGCACAACAAGAGCTGGTGAAGATTTAGCAACACTTAAAGAAGAAATTGCACCAGATGCTTATATTTACTGCCAAAATTGTAATTATTAATTATTTTGATAAGTTGCTCAGATATATATAAATCGTATGGTCAATTAGAAGTTCTGAAAGGCATTAATCTTCAAGTTAATCAAGGTGAATTAGTAAGTATTGTTGGTGCATCAGGTGCTGGAAAAAGTACTTTATTACATATCATTGGTACATTAGATAAGCCAGATAGAGGAGCGGTTATCATCAACGGAATGTCTGTTGCAAATTTGAAAGATAAAGCCTTGTCTGAGTTTAGAAATAAAAACTTAGGATTTATTTTTCAATTTCATCATCTTTTGCCTGAATTTACAGCTTTAGAAAATGTATGTATTCCTGGATATATTGCTAATAGAAAAGATGCAGAAGTACAAAACCGAGCGAAAGAACTGTTGGATTTTATGGGTTTAAAAGATAGATTTCATCATAAACCTAATGAATTGTCTGGTGGTGAACAGCAAAGAGTTTCTGTGGCGAGAGCTTTAATCAATAATCCACTTTTGATTTTAGCCGATGAGCCAACTGGAAATTTAGACTCCGAAAAATCTGAAGAATTACACAACTTGTTTTTTGATATGAAGAAGATGTTTAATCAAACATTTATCATTGTTACGCATAATGAACATTTAGCTGAAAAGGCAGATAAGAAAATTGTAATGAAAGATGGGCTTATCATTTCTTAATTACTCAACGTTGTAACTTGCTACACAATCAATAACAGCATTGAATTGTTTATTTAAATCGAATTTTTTTCCAATATGTGTATCATAAACTGGAATTTTCAATTCGCCTATAAAATCATTAAAAACGATATCTTCGTCTTCAACTAAAAATCTAATTTCATCATCTGTGCTTACTAAAAATTGAATGTTTTTAGATTTCGGTCCTTTTGCAAAAATATAATCATCTCTTACAGCTTCTTTCCAAATAATAGTATTTGCCAACATAATTTTTACAGATACATCAGGAGCTAAAGTATTGTAAAATCCTGCATCCCAAGTTTGTCCATTCGGCATCAATTTATTGACTTCTAAATAATCAATATTGAAAGTTATTTTATGTGTAGGTTTTTTCTTTATTACAATATTTTTTTCAATAATGACTTGTTGATATTTATTGCCTAATGCGTCAGTCCCGTTTAGTCCAACCAAGACATTTATACTGTGTTCGCCTTCGCTTAAATCAAAAGCAGCGAGCGGTAAAAACAATGATTCTTTAATTGGATATTTACTTCCAAAATCAAAAGAGTCATATTTCTTTATAAGTGTAAGATTCCCATTTTTATTTTTCAACTTTTGATAACCTAAAGCAGGCTTTATTTTTGAACCATTTTCTGAAAAGGTTACATTTAAAGTGAATTTACTTAAATCAATAATGGAATCATTAGAAATTTTATCTTCCAATGCTTTAAAATTAATTTCATAAGTAAAATCAATGCCATAAACACTTTTATTGTTGATGTTAGGCATTGTTTTTGCATTATGAATAAAAATTATAGAATCATTATTTGCAGCACTTAATACAAAAAATGTAAAGAATACAGAAAGAAATACTAAGTTTTTCATGGTTTGAATTTGTTATGTAAATCTATATAAAATTAGTTGATTGCAGTATAGTTTAACAATTCTTGAGAAAAATATAGGTCTTGTTTGATTTTTTTTACTAAAACTTAATTTTTTTAAGAGTCACCACCTTAAATTCTTTTTTTTTCCTATCTTGCTGATGTATTATAGGTACTGAAATGGAACAACAAGAACAACAAGTAACTCAGCAGAAAAAAATTAAAAAAGATTATTTTGCAGTCGTCGATGGATTAAGAGGAGCTTCTATGATTTTTACGGTATTGGTACACATGAATTTGACCATTTTTAAGTTGCCAGCATTTTTGGCACATTTTGGTTTGCATGGGTTTTATGTATTATCTGCTTTTTTAATCAGTACAATATTGTACAAAGAGAAAGTAAAGTTTGGCGAATTTAAACCTTATGCCAAGAATTTTTATATCAAACGATTTTTAAGAATTATTCCGTTATACTACGCCTATATTTTTGGTATTGCCTTTATTGGATTAATATTGAAATTTGTCACACATGGAGACCCATTTGGAATTATTTATGAACTTAAAAACTTTGGAATAAACTTATTTACTTTTACCTATAATTATAAAGATTTATTTGCCTTCTTAAAAGAATTAGACCATCAAAAGTGTAACTTATTTCCTCATTTATGGTCTATTTCAATTGAAGAACAATTTTATTTAGTTATACCTGCGGTTTTATTTTTCTTGACCAAAGAACAAATAAAGAAAATGGCAATTGTAATAATTATCATATATCCATTTTTTAGAGTTAGTGGGTTTTTGTATCTAAGAGATGTATTGCACATGACTTCTACACATGGGAAACATGAGTATGAAATTATGTACAATTTCTTTTATCGCTCAAGTTTGTTCCAGGTAGATGCTTTTATGTATGGCTTATTAATTCCTTTAGTGAATTATAATAACAGAAAAGTATTGCGTTGGATAGTTATTGGTTCAACAGCATTGATTTTTGTTGGTCAAATTTATAATATGTTTGATTACGCCCACGAACAAGATGTTACGGCTTGGAGTGTGGTTGGAGAGCATGTTGTCGTTATGAAAAATGGTATGTATGTTTATGTAAATACATTATACAATATTTTGGCTTCATCATTAATATATTATTTATTGAAATTTCCTGATTCTTCATTAAATAAAATACTCAGATTTAAAATGTTTATGGAATGGGGTAAAATTGTTTATGGAATTTACGTCTATCACATGATATTTGTAACTATTTCCGCTATTATTTTCTATACAGTTTTAAAACAATACTTCCCATTAGCTATTGCTGAATTATTATATATTTTTATCTGCTTTACTTCAGTGTTCTATTTTGCAAGATTTAGTTTTTATAAATTTGAAATGTACTTCTTAAATATTAAGAACAAAAGAGATTGAAAAGTATGATTGATGCAAGTATTTTAATTGTATAATACATAGAATTTCAACGAAAAAGTAATATTTTTATTCAATGAAAAATATTATTTTTATAAAAATCATTTTTATTCTTCTAGCGGTTTCTATTTCTAATAGAATAAATGCACAACATTATTGTGGACAGGATAAACTTACTCAACAATTGCGACAGTTTTCTCCTGCGTTTGATGAAGAATTGACTAATTTATATAAAGCTTGGGAAGATAATACAAAACAAAATGCAAGGATTGAAGGTATTCTTGATAGTGTTTATACAGTTCAGGTGGTGGTACATATTGTTTATTTAGAAGATAATCCTGAGCAAAATATCCCTGATGCAATAATACAATCACAAATTGATGCATTGAATAGAGATTTTGGCGTTTTGAATGCAGATACTGTAAATTTAAGACCCATTTTTAAACCATTTAGAGGTTATCCTAAAATAAAATTTGAACTTGCAAAATTAGATACTTTAGGAAATCCAACATCTGGAATTGTTCGAGTTGCAGGAATTCCGCCAACCAATAAGCCTATTATTACTAATCCTTTGGACTCTATTTTAAATGAATTAATGAATGTTGTAGGAGATTGGTTTAAAAAAGGATATACAATATCCACTTTACCTGGGAATGTCCAAGATACAACTATGGGTTCGCAAATTTGGGATAATAAAAGATACTTAAATATTTGGGTAACCAATCTCAATAGAAGTCAAGTTTTGGGCGATGGTCTTTTGGGTGGTTTTGCTTTTGCTCCTCCGGGCTTAAAAAATTGGCCTTTTGGAATTGGTTATCCAGCCGACAATATGGATGGCGTTTCAATAGATTATCGGTTTTTTGGAGAAAATAATTTTTTTGTACAAAATAATCCTCAATATTTAGATGTATTGAGTAAAGGAAGAACAACCGTTCACGAAGTAAGTCATTATTTAGGATTAAGACATATTTGGGGTGATTATGGTAATGTATTTAATGCTAAATGTAGTCAATCTACACACAATTTGCTTTTCTCTGATGGAATGGACGATACACCACCTTGTCAATCGCCATTTGCTACGACCGTTGGTGGCTATAATTGTGATACTACGGTAAATACTTGTACTATTCCCTACAAAGGCGTGGATTATCCTGATTTATTTGAAAATTATATGGATTATTCAGGCGATGAATGCTATAATATGTTTACCAAAAACCAAGCTGATTTTATGCGTTTTGTTTTAACCACAAAAAGAGGTGGGATTATTTCTAAAAGAGAAGTAGAAACGCTGAATGGAATTAAAATCCAGAAGAATCATCAAAATCAATTTGTCGTTTTCCCAAATCCTGCACAAAATTACATTCAGCTACAATCTAAGCAACCTTTAGAAATGGATACCAAAGTCGAATTAATAGACGTTTCAGGTAGAAAAATTAATGAATTTACATTCTATCAATCGGATAATAATTTGAATATAAATACCAGCCAACTGGTACCAGCAACTTATTTTTTAAGAATTTCCAATAGCAAATGGATAACAACGGAGAATTTTATAAAATTCTAAACCTTCTCTTTTGTTAATTTTTTATTAGAGATAGCTGTTATTTATATTCTATGTGCCGATTTAATACTTAATTATTAGCTACTTAGCAATATTCACATTTTATCCACATTGCTTTGTGTGTAAGTATTGGAAAACTTAGGTTAAACTTACTCAACTTATATACTAATTTAGTAGCGTGGAACATTCGTGTAACATTTTTAAATTGAGTAGATAAAAGATAGAAAGTATGAAATTTACGTATTATGGACATTCTTGTTTTTTAGTGGAGATTAATAGCAAACGTATTCTTTTTGATCCATTTATTACACCAAATGAATTGGCAAAAGAGATAAATATAAACGACATTAAATGTGATTATATCGCTATTTCACACGGACATGCTGACCATATTGCAGATGTCGTAACGATTGCTAAAAATAATAATTCTGCAATTATTGTTTGTACTTATGAAATTTATGAGTGGTTGTCGAAACAAGGGTTACAAAATTTTAGACCTATGAATACTGGTGGGAAATGGAATGCTGGAAACTTTACGATTAAATGTACTGCAGCACAACATTCAGGCGGATTACCTGACGGTTCTTATGGTGGCAATCCAGTTGGCTTTATTGTGAGCGATGGAACACAAAGTTTTTATTATGCTGGAGATACCGCATTGACAAAAGATATGGAATTAATTCCACTTTGGGCAAATTTAGATTTTGCAGTGTTACCTATCGGTGATAATTTTACAATGGATGTAGCCGATGCTATTATCGCATCTGATTTAGTTAAGACAAATAAAATCATTGGTGTGCATTACAATACATTTCCATATATTGTCATAGATGAAAAGGAAGCGGTTGAACAATTTAAAGCAAAAGGAAAAGAGCTTATTTTAATAAAAATAGGAGAATCAATAGAGTTATAACATATAGATTATATAAATACAATGGGAAAAATTATTAGTATAGCAAATCAAAAAGGTGGTGTTGGCAAAACAACAACTGCTGTAAATTTAGCGGCAAGTTTAGCAGTGTTAGAACAAAAGACACTCATTATAGATGCCGACCCACAAGCTAATAGCACGAGTGGTTGCGGTTTTGATCCAAGACATATAAAAGTGAGTTTGTATGAGTGTTTGATAGAAGAGAAGAAGCCTCAAGATATTATTTTAGAAACAGAAACACCTAATTTATTTTTGTTACCAGCACATTTGGATTTAGTTGGTGCAGAAATTGAATTAATCAATCATCCAGAAAGAGAACATATTTTAAAAGCAATTTTGAAGTCTTTGAAAAATGATTTTGATTTCATTATTATTGATTGCTCGCCGTCATTAGGTTTGATTACTGTGAATGCTTTAACCGCCTCAGATTCAGTTGTTGTGCCTGTTCAGTGTGAGTACTTTGCATTGGAAGGTTTGGGTAAATTATTAAATACTATCAAAATTGTACAATCAAAATTAAATCCTGATTTAGAGATTGAAGGTATTTTATTGACGATGTATGACCAAAGATTAAACTTGTCGAACCAAGTGGTGGCTGAGGTAAAAAGAAGATTTAATGATAGTGTGTTTAGTACCATTATTCATAGAAACATTCGATTGGGTGAAGCTCAAAGTTTGAGACAACCTATTATTATGTATGATGCTGAAAGTAAAGGTGCTATAAATTATCTAAACTTAGCAAGAGAAATTTTACAAAATAATGGTTTGACAGAAATTGAAGCTGAAGATAAATTCATAAAAAATACGGATACTAGTTTAAATTAAGTAATTATGGCATTGGTAAATAAGAAAAAAGAAGCATTAGGGAAAGGAATCAGAGCTTTATTATCTGATATGGATGAAGAAACTGAAGTGTTGAAAATAAGTGCAAAAGATGATGATTCTATCATTAATACAGTTCCAAGAATTCCTTTGGATCAAATTGAGGTGAATCCATTTCAGCCAAGAACAGATTTTAACGAAGAAGCCTTATTGGAATTATCTAATTCAATAAAAGTACATGGTGTAATACAGCCAATTACAGTTAGGAAAATAAGTGATAAAAAATACCAATTAATTGCAGGAGAAAGAAGATTAAGAGCTTCTAAATTGGCAGGAAAACAAGATATACCAGCTTATGTAAGAACTACAAACGACCAAGAATTAGTTGAAATTGCATTGATAGAGAATATTCAACGTGAAGATTTGAATGCCATTGAAGTTGCTTTGACTTATCAACGTTTGATAGATGAAATCAATCTAACACATGAGAATTTAGCAGAGCGTTTAGGAAAAGAGCGTTCTACAGTAACTAATTATTTGCGTTTGTTGAAATTGCCACCTGAAGTGCAAACATCTTTGAGAGATAAATCTATTTCGATGGGACATGCTCGTTCTATTATAAGTATTCCAGAAGTTGATAAGCAATTATTCGTTTTGAAGGAAGTATTAAATAATGAGCTTTCTGTCCGTAAAACAGAAGAATTGGTGCGTTCTTTAAATCAAAAAAAAATTGATAAAAAAGAATTTACAAAGGATACTCAATTACCAGTAGCTTACAAAAATGTTGAACAACGTTTGATGGATAGATTAGAAACAAAAGTAAAAATCAAGAAAAGCAAAGAAGATAAAGGTGAAATTGTTATCCCTTTTTATTCTGCGAATGATTTAAGTCGTTTATTGGAATTAATCGTAGGTGAATAATATATTTAATTTATTCAATAGTAATTTGAAAATTAGCTAATTTGAAAAAGTCTAAAAGCTAAATATTTTCCATAGCTAACTGCAATAAATAATGAGCAATTTAAAATTTCTATTTCTGTTTATCTTATTTCTTGCTTCTTTCAATATAAAAGCTCAAACTTCAATCGAGCATTTTAAAATATTAGATTCTATTGCGTCTTCAAAAGAAATTAAAACTAAGGACTCTATAAATTCTAAAATTTCGCTATTGGATAGTTTAAAAACTACCAGTAAAAATTTTAAATATTTAGACAAGAAGAAAACATCAAAGCTTAATACAATTCCTAAACCAAGATTTTTTAAAGATTCTACTAGAACATCAGCCAAAGATGCTGCTTTGTTAGGAGGAATGTTTCCAGGTTTAGGACAAATTTATAATAGAAAATATTGGAAATTACCCATAGTTTATGGTGGAATTGCGGGTTCAATTTATTGGTTAGCATCATCAGCCATCAAAACAAAAGAATACAATGGTTATTTAGTAAAAGCAGCGAAAAATGAACCATTGCCGCCCAATATTGCTATTTATGGAACAAGCCAAATTGAAAGTATAAGAAATACACACCGTCGAAATGTACAATTGGCAACATTTGTAACCGTAATGGTTTGGGGATTTACAATATTAGACGCAGCAGTTGATGCTCATATCCGACCATTTGATGTGTCGGATAATTTATCGATGCAAATAAAACCGAGCATACATCAGTTCCAACAAGAAAATTATTTTGCTTTATCTGTGAACTTAAACCTAAAATAACCAAGAATACCGTTTTCTTTTTCTATTTTTGAACTAAAATTTAAGACATGAATATTGCACTTATTGGATACGGGAAAATGGGTAAAGCAATTCACGAAATTGCAAATCAAAAGAATGAACAATTAGGCGAAAATAAATACAATATTCAATTGATTGTTGATATTGAAAATAGAGCAACAACAACTTTAGAAGATTTAAGAAAATGCGATGTTGCAATAGAGTTTACATCTCCACATACGGCGATTGAGAATATAAAATGGTGCTTTGATGCTGGCATTCCTGTTGTCGTAGGCAGTACAGGTTGGTTGGATAAATTAGATGAAATTAAAGCATTAGCAAGCTCTAAAAATCAAACGATTTTATACTCTCCAAATTTTAGTATCGGAGTGAATATATTTTTTGAAATGAATAGACAATTGGCAAAAATCATGAATAAATATGATGCTTATGATGTCGAAATGGAGGAAATCCACCATACAGAAAAAAAAGATGCTCCAAGTGGGACAGCATTGTATACAGCTTTAGATGTTTTGAAATTTGTAGATAGAAAAGTAGATTGGAAAAATGAGCCAACTAATTCAGAAAATACTTTAGATATTATTTCTTTGAGAGAGCCAAATGTTCCAGGAACGCATACAGTAACTTATAAATCTGATATAGATTCTATTGAGTTAAAACATACAGCACACAATAGAAAAGGTTTTGCTGGAGGAGCAATAGTTGCTGCCGAGTGGTTAGTTGGCAAAAAAGGTGTTTATACGATGGACGATGTTTTAGGCTTTAATCAGTAAAATAGGCAATTTAGCTGCCTTTTCAGATGCTAAAGTAGAAGCAAATTTATATTTTAATAGCTGTTTGTTTCTTCTCGTTTTTTAAATATTGCATAACGTTTTCAGCTGTTTCGCGCCCACTTCTTAATGCAGACTCCATTGTTCCAATTGATAAAGCATCACCAGCATAAAAAACATTATCTTTTAAATGTTTAGTAAATTCAACCTCATCAATAATAGGTTTGAAAGGCATTGCATATTTTATATGATAGGTTTTTATATGTCGCCAATCTTTTACTTGTAAACCAAACCAACCTGAAAGCTCAACCATTACTTCAGCAATCAATTCATCGTCATCTAATTCATTAGATTTAATAATATTTACAGCTACTAAATGTTTGCCTTCTGGTGCATAATTAGCATGTAATAAACTGGGTACAAATACATGATTTACTAATCCATGCTCATTAGCATTTAAAACCATAACAGGTTTAGAAACTGGCGGATGCTCTGTCTCAAAATATATTGTACTTACGTGTGTGCTTTCTGTATTTAAGTCTATTTTACAACAAATTTTCTTTGCATCAATTGCACTAGTCGCAATTACAACAGCTTTGGATTGGATTAATCTACCGTCAGAAAATTCTACGCCTTCTTCTGTAATACTTTTTACTCTAGATTTTAAACAAACAGATGCAGGAGCTAATTCTTTTGCCATTGCCTCTGCGATACTTCCAATGCCATTTTTAGGAAGCGAAACAAAGTCATTAAACAACGATTTTAAAAATAATAAGGAGAGTTTAGATGAACTTTGTAAACTTCTATCAAAAATAGCTGAAGATATAATCGGTTTAAAAAGTGTGTCAATTGTTTGTTTAGAAAAACCAGCTCTTTTAAAATATTGTAGCGTGGACATTTCAGTTTGTTTCACAATATTAGAATAGGAAAGTGCTTTCAGTTTTAAACTAAATCCAAATAAACGAAGTTTATCTTTTATAGATATATTGTTTGCAAATAATGCTGGAAAAACATCCATTGTTTTCAACATCGGATTTGAATAGAGTAAAAACTTATCGTTGTTTCTTAGTAAATAACCAGGATAAATATTTTCTAATCCTAATTTTGTTAAATTGATTATTTTTTGAAGTTCTGTAGTAGAATGGTGATAAAAATGCGTACCCCAATCTAATAAAAATCCATCTATTTGGTCAGTTTTTGCTCTGCCTCCAATACGTCCTGATGCATCAAATACTTTTACATTTAACCCTTTTTTTTGCAAATAATATGCCGTAGAAAGTCCAGAGAAACCGCCTCCAATTACAATTACATCTATTGTATTTTCGCTTACCAACATTATTACAAAGATACAAAGTGTTCATTCTGTAATTATAAAATGAAAATTATCAATACATTAAAAAGGTATTGAAATCATAAAGAATAAAATGAAATCTTAATCCTTATAAGTTCGGACTAAGTGCAAAAGTAACCCTAAATTTCTTAGCATTTGCATGGTCTAATTGTGTCAATCTCCAGTTGAAATCTACCCTAAATAATTTTAGAATACTTTCAATTCCAAATCCAATTTCTGCATAAAATCCATTCAGCCCTTTCATATTTGTCGGTAAATCTGAAAATCCAATTTTATTTTTATCTAATGAACTTACAGACATCTTAGTAAAAAATACTTCACGTAAGCCTAATTTTTTCCAAAGAGGAATTTTATTAAAAAAGAAACCATCAAAATGGTGTTCTAAAATAAATGTTATTTGTTGGTCAGCTGCAAATTCAGATTCATTCATCATATTAAATCGCCTAAATTGTGTAACCCAAGATTGATTACCTGGATGTATAACTAATAGAGGATATGGTGCATTGCCAAATAATTTACTGGCTTCAAATAGTAAAAAAGTTCTTCCTATTGGTGTTGGTAATCTTTCTTCAACCACCAATTCTAAACGGTGAAAGCTGAAGTCACTTAAAAAGTTTTTAAAACTTGGTGTATAAGTAAATGTAAATCTAGGTAGTTTTCCTTTTAAGAATACTTGTCGATTTGCAGTTGATAACATTTTTGCACCAGGTGTTCCAGAAAAAATAATTTGAGGTGAAAATATTTTAAAACTTTGGTGTGATACAACACTGCTATCTGGCATTGTTTTATTGAATTCAATTTTACCAGGAACTGTAAAGAATTTTTTATAAGTTAAATTGAAACCGATATTATAATCCGAAAAAATTTGTCTTTTGTAATATGCTTGAGCTTGTCTTACATAAATTAAATCAGGGATATTTTTTTTGCGTGTTAAAACATTTATGATATGGTCATATTCTAGGGCATTAGGTTCTAAAGAAAATCGTTGGTAATCATCTTTATAAGAAAATCCAAATAAATTATAAATCTGCTTTTTATTAGGAAGTTTAAAGTCAATATTTCCACCGTATTTAACCTTTTTGTCTAAAGTACCGTATGCTAAATAAGTTTTGAATTGGACTTTCTCACTTAGTCGCCAGCTGGATTTAAAACCCATTCTAAAACGATAGCCTTCAATATCGTTTAAACTAAAAAATTGATGCAATCCGCCAATTTGGAATTTATTTATTCGATAATAACCAGAGGAAAGAAATTCTCCAAATTTCATTATTCGTGTCATGAATTTTGTATTCATCAAAGAATCCATTAATACATAAATTTTGGATTCTGCTGGAGAAAGCGTATCATGTCTATTATCTACCCAAAAACTATCTGTCTTTTTTCGATAGCCATCTTCTTTATAGTATTTGGGTTCTGTAAATATTGTATCTGCAATAGGTTCGTTTAGATGTATATTTTCTCTAGAAATAGAACGATAAAGTCTGAAGCTTTTTGCATTTTTCCTTTTGGAAAATGCAATATTGGTGGCTCTTTCTTCGTGTTCCATAAACCATCCAATATTTTTTACTTCTGTAAAACTTTGTTTCAGCATGTAGTCATTCACAAAATTTAAATTGGAACGTCTGTCTATGCTGATTTCAATTTTTTTTATGGCAAATGAAGAGTCTTGTATCCATGCACGACCGATAAATAATAAATCACTTTTACTTTTTGGTACAAAAGCTAATTGATAAGTCCAAATACTATCTGCGGTCTTTACGCTATCTACAAAATAGAAATTATATAATGCCAATGCTCCTCCAGCAAATGGCAATACAAAAGTTTTACCACCTACGATAGTTTGGTCAGCATAAATATCAATATCTTCATAAGCAGATGCAAATAATTCAGAAAATCGAAGTTGTTCAATTCCAGAAATATGACTTGCTTTTAGAATTGTTTTTTCTTTATTAGGAGAAGATTTTTTGTAAAAATCTGAAATCGTTTCCATCATAATTAATGGAACTATTTTTACACCATTTTCTGTAGTATCTTGATTTTGGGTAATTAATCTAAAAGGTTTTAGGATTTTTCGTTTTAATAATTTATCACTTGCATTATATAATGAAGTAACTAATTTCATATACTCTTCGTATTGATACGAGTCGTAAGATTTTGGTTTGTTGTCAGATTTGTGTTTTACAACATTTCTAAATATTCTAATAGCAATGGTGTCTTTCTCTTTTACTCTACGTTTTGCTTTAACTACAAACTCTTGTAACATATAACCTTCCGGTTCCAATTTTATTTCAAGCGTATCTTTTTTTAATTGTTTCTTTTTTAAAGTGTAATTTTTATAACCTAAATAATTAAATACAATAGAGTCGGTAGAATTGTCAATATTAAATTCAAAAAATCCTTCATCATCACTATATTCAATAACAGAACTACTTACAAATATACTTACGTAAGAAAGTGGCTCTTTTGTTTTTGCATCTATCACATGTCCAATCAAAGTCGTTTGAGAAAAACTGAAAGATATTCCTAAAAGAGAAAATACTAATAGCAATATATTAGAATATTTAGTCACAGTCTGATTTTATAGTTTATAGTTATAATTATTTTTACAAAAGTCTGTAAATTATATAATTTTTAGATATTTTTGTACAATAAAGTAATATTTAATCTGCTTTTAATACTAATATTTGTTAAAACCAAATTTAGGTAATTATACAATCACATAATGCTATCATTTAAAGAGAATATTTCAAAACTAAAATTTTTAAACTCAAGAAATATTGATGAAGTAACAGATATACTATTGTCTGAATGGCAAAACAATAAATATTTGATTGTACATTTTATGTATTATGCGAGTTTAGAATTGATACGTAAAGATGAAATCTATGCTCAGACCATGTCAATTTCTGATTATGTTTTAGTAGATGGTATTGGTATGCAATTATATTTTAAATGGGCTTTAGACGAAAAAATGAATAACCTGAATGGAACAGATTTAAGCCCTGTTTTAATAGATAAATTATATAAAAAAAATATTCCCATAGTATTTTATGGCACAACAAAAGAACAGATAAGTGCTTGTAATGCTAATTTATCAAGACAATATGGTCAATCTATTTTGAGTTATTATCAAGACGGTTATTCTAAGTTAGATTGGAGTCAAGTGAAACCTAATTCAGTTTTGTTTGTCGGAAAAGGTACGCCATTACAAGAAATTTGGACTTCTGAAAACTTTCAACAAATAAAGTATAATAATATCTTTGTTATTACAGTTGGTGGTTATTTTGATTTTTTGAGTGGTTTGTATATACGTGCTCCAAAATTAATAAGAACTTTGAAGTTGGAATGGCTTTGGAGAACAATATTGCATCCAACAAGACACTATTCAAAAAGATTAAGAGATACAACAATCATTTTTAGACCATTTTTAGACAGATGGAATGATGTTAAGCCATATTTTAATATCATCAATAAATAAAAGATAAGAATTTTACTTTTTTACTAAATTTTTAGATGCAAAAAGATGCATTATTGTTTTTTCTTTCTATATTGGTTAAAATAAATTTTAAACTAAATTAAACTAAACTAAACAAACGAATATGACTGAAGCATATATCTATGATTGCGTTAGAACGCCAAGAGGAAAAGGTAAAAAGAATGGTGCATTGCACGAAGTTACACCAACAGAACTTTTAGCACAAATGTTAAAAGCAATCCAAAAAAGAAATAATTTAGATACTTCTCTTGTGGAAGATGTTATTGTCGGTTGCGTTACACCAATAGGTGATCAAGGTGGTAATATTGCAAAAACGGCCATAATGATGGCAGACTATCCAGATTCAGTACCTGGTTTTCAATTGAATCGCTTTTGTTCATCTGGATTAGAAGCGGTAAATTTAGCAGCTGCAAAAATTCGTTCTGGTTGGAGTGATTTAATAATTGCTGGTGGTGTTGAATCTATGAGTCGTGTGCCAATGGGTTATGATGGTGGTGCTTGGGTTTTAGATATGCGTGTTAATGATCATACTAATTTTGTACCACAAGGCGTAAGTGCGGATTTAATTGCAACTATTGAAGGTTTTTCTAGAACAGATGCGGATAATTATGCGTTACGCTCACAAAAATTAGCTGCTATTGCAAAAGCAGAAGGTCGTTTCAAAAAATCTATAGTTCCAATTGTTGATATTAATGGCTTACCAATTTTGGAAGAAGATGAATACAATCGTCCAGATACAACTATTGAAGGATTGAGTTCATTAGCTCCATCTTTTCAGATGATGGGTGAAATGGGTTTTGATGCTGTTGCATTACAAAAATATACACAATTAGAACAAATAAATCATATTCATACACCTGGAAATTCTTCTGGGATTGTTGATGGAGCAAGTTTAATTTTGGTAGGTTCTAAAGCTATTGGTGAAAAATTAGGCTTAAAACCTAGAGCAAGAATTGTTAGCATTGGCACAACTTCAACCGAGCCTACAATAATGCTCACAGGACCTGGCCCAGCATCTTTAATAGCATTAAAAAAAGCAGGAATGACTATTAATGATATTGATTTAGTAGAAATGAATGAGGCGTTTGCATCTGCTGTTTTGCGTTTACAAAGAGATATTAATGTACCTGACGAAAAGTTAAATGTAAATGGTGGAGCAATTGCATTAGGTCACCCACTAGGTGCAACAGGCGCAATGATTTTAGGCACTATCATAGATGAATTAGAGCGAACCAATAAAGCTACTGGCTTGGCTACACTTTGTGTTGGTGGAGGAATGGGTGTTACAACAATTGTGGAATTAGTATAGCTTAAAATAGATATGATTTGATAAAGAGCCTCCATTGTGAGGCTCTTTTTTATTATCAAATAATGCTGATTTTTATTAGCATTGTACCTATACAATCATTTAAAGTTTAATTAATCTATAATTCAATGCATGCATTGAATTTTTAAATAACTTTATTCAAAATTTTAATCAATATTATGGCAACAAAGCAATCTAATTTAGTAGGAGGCTCTTTTTTATTGAAAGATGCTCAATTGGATGATATATTTATCCCAGAACAATTTTCAGAAGAACAAAATGGAATTAAAGACATGGTGATTGATTTCTGTAAACAAGAAATTCATAGCATGGGTTTTGAAAAATTATCTGTATTAAGTGCCGATAAAGATTTGGATAAAGTAAAAGAAATTTTTGACAAAGCATCTGAGCTTGGTTTTTGTGCTGGTTCAATTCCTGAAACTTATGGTGGAATGGGATTAGATTTTAATACAGGATTAGTATTTAGTGAAGCAATTGCATTAGGATTTTCATTTGCTACAACTATTGGAGCTCAAACATCTATTGGTTCATTGCCGATTGTTTGGTATGGCTCTGAAGCACAAAAACAACAATACTTACCTAAAATTGCGAGTGGCGAATATGCTTGTTCTTATTGTTTAACTGAGCCAACTTCTGGGTCTGATGCAAATAGTGCTAAAACAAATGCCGTTTTAAATGCTGAAGGTACACACTACTTAATCAACGGACAAAAAATGTGGATTACCAATGGTGGTTTTGCTGATGTATTTATTGTTTTCGCTAAAATTGAAAATGACGAAAGATTATCTGCATTTATCGTTGAAAAAGCATTTGGTGGTATCGAAATTGGAAAAGAAGAAAAGAAAATGGGTATTAAAGCATCTTCTACAGTTCAATTATTCTTTAATAATTGTCCAGTTCCAAAGGAAAATCTTTTAGGAGAGAGAGGAAAAGGCTTCAATATGGCTTTGAATATCTTAAATAGTGGTAGAATTAAAATTGCTGCTGGTGCAACTGGTGGGATTAAATTTGGTACTAAAACTTCTGTTGAATATGCAGCTCAAAGAATTCAATTTGGTAAGCCAATTTCTGATTTTGGTGCAATGAAACAAAAAATCGGAAATATGGTGATGCAAGGATTCGTTTTAGAATCTGCAGTTTACAGAACTGGTGCTGATGTTGATAAAAAATATGATGAATTAAAAGCACAAGGAAAATCTGAAAATGATTGTAAAATTGATGCAATGCGTGAGTATGCTATCGAATGTGCTATCTTAAAATGTCAAGGTTCTGAGGCGATGTGTAATGCTGCTGATGAAGCGATCCAAATTTTTGGTGGTATGGGCTATTCTATGGAAACAGGTGTGGAAATGGCATATAGAGATGCTCGTATTACTAAAATTTACGAAGGCACAAATGAAATCAATAGAATGTTGTCGTTAGCAGAGTTTTATAAAAGAGCTTTCCAAACTAAAGAGATTAAATTAAAAGATGCTTCTACAAAAATTCCTTTGGGCTTAGCACAAAACTTAAATCCTTTTTCAAATGGTAAATTTGATAAAGAAGAAGAAATCGTAAATAACTTGAAAAATTTATTTTTAATTATTACTGGTGCTGCTGGTAGAAAATTAAAAACAAAATTAGTTGATGAGCAAGAAATTGTTATGAATTTAGCGGATATTTTGGCTATGTCTTATATGACAGAATCGGCTTTATTGAGAGTTAAAAAACTAGCTTCAATGAAAGATGTTGATGCCAAAGATTTAGAAATGAAAACTAAAGCAATGCAATTATATATCTATGAGGCTTTAGACGTTGCAAGAAAATCTGCTGCAAATGCAATTGATAGTTATGCAAGTGGCGTTGAGAAATTTGCAATGAGAAGATTGGTAGATGGTTTGTTACGTGCTTATGAAATCAATCCAAAAGATATGAGAAGAGCATTGGCGGACTATGCTGTTGAGAAAATGGATTATCCATTCTAATTTATAGATTGAATTTAAAAAAAGCCCTGAAATTTATTTCGGGGCTTTTTTGTATTTTGTAAATATTGACTAACAATTGTAGAAATAAACAGTAGGATTAAGAGAATAATACAAAAACTAAAGTTTGCTTTAATATTGATGATAATTTTTATTAACAACTAATTCTTGTCGAAAGCATAGAGATGGCAATTGTATTAATGCACATAATATTAATGCAAGAATTATAAGAGATCTTGATGATAATTATTGTGAGGAGCTAAAGGAATTGTATAGAGAATGTATCGATGAATTTCCTGACGAAACAGAAGATTCAATTTGTTTATTATAGAAATATCATAAAGTTTGAATGGCATTCCAACTCAATACATTTGCCAAAGTCCGCTTTTGTGTAAAAGTCTTTGTATGTACCAATGTGCTACTTTTTATACTATTCTTTGCCAAGTTATTAAAATAGACAATGCCTTTAAACATATCCTGAGAAATGGTTTTTGTGGCTTTAATTTTGACAATATTTACAAAGTGATTTTCCTGCCACTGTAAATCTACTTCGTGATTTTGAACATCTCGCCAAAAGTAATAATCTCGCATTAGATTGTTGCGGGCGTTTTGTTTTACTAATTCTGCAATAATATAATTTTCAAATAAATTTCCTTTATGTATATTCGTAAAAATATCATCTGAATTTTTAATCTTCAATAAATAACTAAGCAAGCCTGTGTCGTAAAAATATAACTTTGGACTTTTGCTTATTCGCTTATTGTAATTGTGGTGATAAGGCTGTAATAAAAAAATTATATAACTAGATTCTAAAACAGAAAGCCAAGATTTTGCTGTCGGTTGAGAAATACCACATTCATTTGCCAAAGAATTTAGATTGAGTAATTGTCCAACTCGATTAGCAGAAAGTACAATAAAATTTCTAAATGCTTTTAAGTCTTTTACATTTAATATTTCCGTTAAATCTCTTTCAATATAAGTTTGAATATAATTTGAATATAATTTGAATATAATTTGAATTGAATGTTTCTATCAAAAATTGCGGGATAGAAACCTCTAACTAAATTTTCTTGATATTCTTCTTATAATAATTTTACTGATTTCATTTCAGAAAAATCTAATGGAAATAACTTAAACAATGCCACTCTACCAGCTAAACTTTGTGTAATATTTGCTAATAGATTGAAGTTTTGCGAACCTGATAGAATATATTGTCCCATTATTTTATCTTCATCTTCATCTACCTTTGCTTGTATATAAGAAAATAATTTTGGTACTCTTTGTGCTTCATCAATAATGGTGTATTTGTCATATATTTTTAAAAATGCACGAGTATCCTTTTCGGCAAATTCTCTATTGTCCGGATTTTCTAGATTGATGTATTTGTATTCTGGAAATTTATTCTTTAAAAAAGTAGTTTTCCCAGATTGTCTTGGTCCAGTTATTGCTAAAACAGGATACTTGCTTTTGATAAAGTCAATTTCCTTTTTTATAGCTCTTAAAATACTCATAATTAATAGTTCCTAAATAAAATATACAATATATTTTGAAAAATACGATAACTAACTTTGAAAAATACGATATCCAATTTTGAAAATTACGACTAATTAGTCAAATAAGAAGGCGATATCTTCTTGACTTAGATTTTTTACAAAGTTTTCTTCTGCAACAATTAATGCATCAGAAGTTGCTTGTTTTTTACTTTGTATCTGAACTATTTTTTCTTCTATCGTGTCCTTACAAATCATCTTATAGGCAAAAACATTTTTAGTCTGACCAATTCGGTGTGTTCGGTCAATTGCTTGGTCTTGAATGGCGGTATTCCACCAAGGATCTACTAAAAATACATAATCAGCAGCCGTTAAGTTGATACCAGCATTTCCAGTTTTTAAACTCATCAAAAATACTTGTGTTGTATTGTTTTTATCTTGAAATTCACTAACCATTCGCTGTCTTTCAGAAACTGGCGTGTCGCCATCAAAGCGGAAATATGAAATGTCTTGAGTTTCTAATTCATTTGCAATTAAATAAAGCATTTCTTTGAATTGAGAAAATACTAAGACTTTGTTTTTAGATAAATTATTACTTATCTCATCTATTAAAATTTTAATTTTAATAGATTCATGGGTTGTAATATCTGCTTGTTTAAGTAAGATAGGTGAGCAGCAGACTTGTCTAAGTTTTATGATACCTTGTAAAACATTGAGTTTGCTTTTAGCCAATCCTTCATTTTTTATGTTTAAGAATACACTTTTTTTGATACGGGCTTTAATTTGTTCGTAAGCTTCTCGTTGTGCATCTTCCATTTCGCACCAAAGTGTAAGTTCTGTTTTTTCTGGCAAATCAGTTGCCACTTGTTGTTTGGTTCTTCTTAAAATAAATGGAGCAGTTAATTTGTGTAATGCTTCCATCTTTTTTTCATTCCTAAATTTATCAATAGGCAAAACGTATTCTTGCTTAAAAAATTCTTGTGAACCCAAAAATGAAGGTAATAAATAATCTAATTGAGCATATAAATCAAACGTATTATTCATAATTGGAGTACCACTCAAAGCTATTTTATTTTTGGAATTAATTTGATGAACAGCTTTAGTAGTTTGGGCATATAAGGTTTTGATATTATGACTTTCATCTAAAACTACAGTATTCCATAATTTACTTTTAAAATAATCTATATCTACTCTAATCGTTGAATACGCACTGATTACAATATTTTTATTTGTTTTTTCTAAATCATCAAAATCTCGATTTGTGCCGTAGTGCGTATAAATTGTTGCATCAGGCAAAAACTTTTCAAATTCATTTTTCCAATTATAAATTAAGGAACTTGGACAAATAATTAAGTGATTTTCTGTTGGATTATATTCTATCTGTCGAGCAATGAATGCTATTGTTTGAAGAGTTTTTCCTAAGCCCATGTCATCAGCCAAAAAAGCACCTGCATTTATTTCAGACAATAAACAAAACCATTCGAATCCTTTTTGTTGGTAGGTCCTCAAATTTGCCTGAATAGATTTTGGAATAGGATAAATTGCTTGGTTTGACTGTTGCCAATTATCCCATTTATTCCACCAATCTTGAGGAATAACAAATTTTAAATGACTACTTTTTATTTGTTCATCTTCCTTGACTAATATCCATTTAGGAATTAAAATGGTGTCTTTATTGATTTTAGAATGCTTTAGAATTGAAGCATATTCTGATAACCATTCATCTGTTAAAACTCCAATTGAATTGTCTTTTAGTAAAACTGAACGTTGTTCATTCAAGACGACTTTCTGTAATTCATTTAGGCTAACATTTTCTTTTCCAAAAGATACTTTAAAAGTGGCTTCAACAATATTTCCAGTTACTTTGATATTACTTAATTTACTTTCTAATGGAAATGGTGTATATCTGAAATGTTGCAGCATATCCATTCCAATAATTTCAATATCTTCTTCTAAAAATTTATGGTAGGTTTTAAAAAACCAATTTTTCTTTTTTGCTTCATCAAAAGAGAGGTAAAAATAGCCATTTCGTTGTTTGATGAAATTGGGATGTGTTTGTTGAATATGATTTATAAAATCAGTTTCTAGTTTCTGATTCCTTTTTATTGCATAAATTTCTTGATTTTGTTTTACTTCATGTATTGCTTTAAACTCTCCATCAATTATAATTTCATTGTATTTCCATTGTGGCGTAAGCATTAAAAATGCACCACTACTAATTTCACTTAGATAAATACAGTTTCTGGGAATTGCTTCAACTAGTTCCGCTTCAAAGTAATTATTCTTGTTAATATTGTAGGATTGTGCTATTTTATTAACAACATATTTTAAAAAATTTGCTTTATTATTACTGTAGGCATGGACTTCGTTACTTTGTATAAATTCTATTATCTGATAATCTTCAAACGTTAATAGGTAATAGGTATTGTCCTTTCTAAGTAAAAAATTATATTGCTTAAATGCAGTGAGTTTTTCTTTATTTCCATCAGTAGTTACAAAGGTTTCAATAGAAAAAGTTTTTCCTTTTTTTATTACATCAAATGACAAACTAGGCTTTGATTGATTAAATTGACATTTTGTGGTTAAGTAATTTCCTGAGTTAGGATTTATTATTCTGTGGTAAAATTGATGTTCAGGTGGTAAATCAAAAATACTTTGGAATAAATCGTATAAATGTCTGTCTATCTTTTTTTGAAGTAGATTATCAATATTTCCACCTACTTTTTGCTTTTTTAGAAACTTTAGAATTTCAGAAGTTTTATAATTAAAATATCTGTCTGTAAATTCTATAAATATTTTTTTTATTGCAATATTGAATTTATTTAATTCAAAAATAGATTCATCAAGAAAATAATTGTCAAATGTTGTCTTGTCTTGTTTTTTGATAATTAATAAAAAGCTAAATATTGCACTGTTATTTACAATGTTTTCAGGATTTAGACAAAAGGTTTTGATAGTTTCGGTTCTAGTTTGATTAGCCATTAATACATAAAATAAAAGTAATTATAATAGCTTACCGTGCAAAACGATGGAAGCAATGTAAAAGTAAATTACCAAACCTGTAACATCAACTAAGGTGGCAACAAATGGTGCTGATGAAGTTGCTGGGTCAAAGCCTAATCTTTTTAGAAGGAATGGCAACATAGAACCACAAATCGTACCCCAAAGTACTATGCCAATTAAGGATATACCTACAGTAATTCCTATGTCAAGAGCATGGTCTCCATACATGCCAAAAAAATTATTCCAAATCATAATCCTTGCAAACCCGAAAGTGCCTAAAATGATTCCTAATAATAAGCCAGATAATAATTCTCTACGCATCACAAACCACCAATCCTTGAGCGTAATTTCTGCTATGGCTAAAGAACGTATAATTAATGTCGCAGCTTGAGAACCTGAATTTCCGCCACTTGAAATAATTAATGGAACAAAAAGTGCTAATACAACAGCTTTTGCAATTTCATCTTCAAAAATTGCCATTGCAGAAGCTGTCAGCATTTCACCTATGAATAACAACACTAACCAACCAGCTCTCTTTTTTACCATCTCTAATAATGGCGTATCCACGTAAGGTAATTCTAAAGCGTCCATCCCACCGAATTTCTGCATATCTTCGGTGTTTTCTTCTTCGTCTGCATCCATTATATCATCGAAAGTGATGATGCCCACTAAAACACCATCGTGTGTTAGAACTGGCAATGCTTGTCGGTCATATTGCTTGAAGAGTGTAATTGCATATTCAATATCATCAGTTACAGTTGTATATGCATATCTTTCATCTAATAAATCTTCAACTTTTGTTTCGGGTTCTGAAAAAAGAAAATGTCCAATTCTAACGTCATCTACCAATCTTCCTTTTTCATCAACAACATACAACATATTGACAGTTTCACTCTTTTTTCCATACTTTCTAATATGTTCTAATACTTGAGCAACCGTCCATTCTTTTTTTATACTGATGTAGTAAGGCGTCATCATTCTGCCTACACTATTTTCAGGATAACCTAATAGGGTGGAGGCAATTTTTCGTTCCTCATCAGACAATAATTTGAGTGTTTTCTTTAGGATATGTGAAGGCAACTCTTCTAAAAGCTGGGTTCTGTCATCGGGCGACATATTATTTAAAATGTCAGCCATTTTTACTTGTCCCAATGATTTTAGTAAAGATTGTTGTGTATCTAAATCAATATGTTCAAAAGTACGAGCAGCAATTTTAATTGGAAGTATTCTAAAAACAATGATTTGTTGTTCAGGTTCTAGGCTTTCTATAAATTCGGCAATATTACTTGGATGTATTGCAGTAAGCTCAGTTCTAAGCTTAAACCAACTTTTAGATTCTAACAAATTTAATGCCTCTTCAAACATAATGCGAAGCAACAAAAGTAAAGAATATTATTCAGAAATTATTTGGAAACTGTCTAAAATATTGGTGTAATTGAATTTATTTCTTAGCTGGTTTAATAACTAATTTAAAGCCAACGCCGTGCATATTCTGAATCTCAACATTTGGGTCATCGGATAAGTATTTTCGCAGTTTTGTAATGTAAACATCCATACTTCTTCCTGCGAAATAACTATTATCTTTCCATATTTTATTGAGTAAGTTTTCTCGTTTTACTGGTAGATTAACATTTAAAATGAGTTGCTCTAATAAAGCGGCTTCTTTTTTAGTTAGATTTCTAATATCTCCTTTAAAATCTAAAGTAAGGTTATCAACATCAAATATAAAACTACTAATATTATAAATCTTTAAAACTTGTTCAGTTGGATTTGTTCTTCTTAATATGGCATCAATTCTAAGCACTAATTCTTCAAAATTGAAAGGTTTGGTCATATAATCATCTGCACCAATACTCAAGCCTTTAATTTTATCTTCTTGCATTTCTTTTGCTGTCAAAAATATAATTGGTGTTGTATCTCCTTTTTCTCTTAATTCTGTTGCTAATGTAAAGCCATCTTTTTTGGGCAACATAACATCAAAAACATAAATATTGAATATTTGATTATAAATTTCACGCTCTGCATCGAGTCCATTTGTACAATGTGTTATGGTATAGCCCTTTTCTTCAAGATTATCTTTGACAATAAATCCTAAGTTTACATCGTCTTCGACTAATAGTATTTTAATATTATTTTTCATAAATTTTTATTTTTTAATTATTGGAAACCATAATGAAAATGTAGAACCAACATCAATTATACTTTTTAAAGATACAAAACCTTTATGTTGTTCCATCATATCTTTTACATAAAATAAACCTAACCCAAATCCTTTTACATCATGAACATTGCCGCTAGGAACTCTATAAAATTTATCAAATATTTTCTTTTTATCATCATTATTAATTCCTTTTCCATTATCGTGTACACTTACAATAAAGTAATTTTTCTCATTTTTAGTATGAACAATTATTTGAGGTGTTTTGTTTGCATACTTAATCCCGTTGTCTAGTAAATTAAATAAAATATTTTTGATATGTACGATATCACCTTTTATCATAAAGTCTGTCGCTTCTTTTTTTGTGGTTAAATTCCCTACATGTTCACGTATTCTGGGTTCAAAATTTTTAGTAATTTCAGAAATCAATTGATGCATATCTATCGTTGAAATATTTAGTTTTATCTTTTTGGATTCAATTTGTGAAGATTGTAAAACCGACTCTACTTGTTTTTTCAAACGTTCATTTTCCGCATTGATAATTGTTGCATAATGATATAATTTATCAGGCATTTTATAAATATCTTCCTTCATTAAAACGGTACTTGCCAAGCCAATTGTAGCAATTGGAGTTTTGAATTCGTGTGTCATATTATTGACAAAATCAGTTTTAACTTTACTCAATTGTTTTTCACGCATAATAACAATTGTTGTATAACTGAAAAAGCCTAAAACCACTAATAAAACAAATGAAAAGAAAGCTAATAGTTTGATATCTGGTTCTAATAGAATACTTTGATTTTTGTCTAAATTCAATTCAATATTTTGGACGATAGATTCAAAATCAAATTTTTCAGGTTTGAATTTAGGATTTACTAAATCAATCATACCTTTTTTAATTTGTGTATGATTGAAATCTCGAATAATATAGGTTATTGTAGTCTTGATATTATTCTCTTTGTATTCTTTATACAACGATGTTTCAAAATCTGTTAATGGAAAAGGCTTGCTAAAAATGATATTAAATTCTCCGGTTGTATCCTGTTCCATTTTATAATACAAATCGTCCATATTTGTTTGGATAACGATTTTATTAATGGCATTTCTAGTAGCAATATTGGCGTTGTCATTGAATTTTTCATTTTTATAATCTAAATTCTTTTTTACCCAAAACACTTGTGTTACAATAATGCCACCTAATGAAATAAATGCGAGAATTATAATATTTCGGATGACGTTAGTACGCATTCTATCCTTTTTAAATTAATTATACTAATTAAACGATAATATTACGAAATGTATTTTATAAATATATATGATGATGGTTTAGTTTTATTAGTTTTGTATAAAATTTAAGAAATGGACAAGAATCTGAAGGCTTTTGAGAACTTATTAAATATAATGAATGAGTTAAGAGCAAAATGTCCTTGGGATAAGAAACAAACGATTCAATCGCTTCGTAAATTGACAATAGAAGAAACTTATGAATTAGCAGATGCAATTTTGAAAGAAGATTGGAATAATTTAAAAGAGGAATTGGGCGATTTATTTTTGCATTTAGTTTTTTATGCTAAGATTGCTCAGGAAGAGCAAAAGTTTGATGTTGCAGATGTTTTAGACTCTGTTTGTCAAAAATTAATTTTCAGACATCCGCATATTTATGGTGATGTTAAAGTAGAAAATGAAGATGATGTTAAAAGGAATTGGGAGTTATTGAAATTGCAAGAAGGAAAAAAAAGTGTATTAGGCGGTGTGCCTGATGCTTTGCCTCCAATTAATAAGGCTCAAAGAATACAAGAAAAAGCCAAGAATGTTGGATTTGAATGGGAGAATAAATTTCAGGTTTGGGCTAAAGTAGTAGAGGAAATCGGAGAATTAGAAGAAGCTGAAAAGTCTGAAAATAAGGATAAAATTGAAGATGAATTTGGCGATGTGCTATTTGCATTGATAAATTATGCACGATTTTTGAAGCTTGATGCTGAAAAGGCATTAGAAAGAACTAACCAAAAGTTTATTCAACGATTTAACTTTATGGAAAGTTATGCAAATACCAATAATTTAATTTTGTCTAATATGAGTTTGGAAGAAATGGAAACACTTTGGGTTAAAGCAAAAGGGAAATAGTTATCATGCAAGAACAACTTATACGTAAAATAATTTTTGCTTTTGGATTAATACTTTTTTTAATCGGCTTAAATTATTTTTGGATAGGTAAAGTAAATATTTCCAAAGCTAGAAATAAAATTGAAAAGGTAATACACGATAAGGAAAATGCTGCTTTAAATATTTTCAACAACAAAAAGTTTCTTACTAATTATAATAGCCCAAATTATTTACATCAATTAAAAAATAAAATTGATGAAGATGGGTTTTATTTATTCATTTTTGATAGAGATGAATTAGTTTATTGGTCTACCAATGATGTTTTAATTAAGAATCCAAAAGTTATTTCGAGGAATGATAAAAACTTTATTAAAATTGACAATGGTTATTATTTGGCGATTCACAAATATCTGCCGGATATGGTGCATCAAGCAATCATTTTAATACCAATTTATATTCAATACAGTAATTCTAATCAATTTTTGAAATCAGGATTTGCTTTTGAAAATAATATTCTAAAACGTATTAAAATTACAACCAAATATATAGACGGAAAAAGCATCATTAAGAATTTAGACGGTGAATATATTTTTTCCATAAAGGAAAATACAAGCTACTCTCAAATTTCTGTTTTTCTGTTTTTGGTTCTTATTTCTTTGTTTATGTATATGATGTACCAAATTACTCAATTGGTAAAATTATTATTACAAGCAGGAAAACAGAGAACAGCTCTTTTATTTGTTTTAATAGTCGTTGTTTTAGTTGAACTGCTATTCAATCATACCGCATTAATTATTGATTTTCCTGATTTAGAATTATTTTCTTCTAAGTTGTATGCCTCAAATTATCTAGCAGATAATTTAGGCGTTTTAATGATTAGAGTATTATTACTTATTTGGAGTTTGTATTTTCTAAAATACATTCGTTTACCTCAATCTAAAGTCATCAATAATTTTATAATGGTTTTAATTCCAATACTTCAATTTTATTATGTGATTTATATTATTGGGAATGTCATCAATAATTCTACCATTAATTTTAATTTCTTTAGTTATACGACGATAGATTTCTATTCATATTTTTCGATTTTACTTTTTGGTCTTTTGTTTTTTAGTTTGGTACAAATGCTGAATTTTGTTTTTGTGCATAAGAAAGAAAAAATCAGTATTTATGTCATAATTGTAGCTGTTTGTTTATACACAATTTATCAAAGTTTTCAAGCTTCAAATATTTATTTTGAATGTTATTTAGGACTTTGGATGGTTTCTTTTGTTTTGATTTTTTATATTAAAAATGAGATTAAAACAAAATACTATTTCATAACATCTATTTTGATTTTAGCTTTATTGTCCATGTTATTGACAACAACCTTATGGGTACAATCTGCACAAAAGGAATTTGAAATAAAAAAGAGCAAAGTACATGAGTTATTTATTGAGCGTGATGTGGTTGAAGAGTTTGAATTGAGTGGTAAAGAAAGTAATATCCAAAATGATGGATTTATTTCTAAATATTTGGCAAATCCTTATTTATTAAATATTGATTTGTCAGACAGGGTGCTTAGAAATTTAGGAGGATTGAATAAAAATTATATCATCAATATTTATGCTTATGATTTTGATAAAAATCCAATAAAAGGTACATCAGATAAGGCAGCTGCCTATTTTGATAGGATACTTAGATTTAGGAAAACGGCACAGATTTCTAATAATTTCTATCATATTCCAATTAAAGAAACAGGAGAAAAATATATTGGTAAGTTTGAGTATAAAAATGATACAAGCGTAAATGGATATTTATATATTGAGTTGATACCTCGAGTATTTAAAATTAATAGTGCCTACCCAGAATTATTATCAAGGAACAAAACTTACTATGATGAGATTTTAAAAAATTATGCGTATGCTATTTACCAAAATAAAAAATTAATAAAGAGTGATGGTGAATTTCAATATGCAACTTATTTTGATTTTCCTATAAACCAAAGCCTTGAATTTACACAAGAAAAACAAGGTGGTTTTAATCATTTAATTTATCAAAATAAAGATAAAATTGTAGTTGTTTCTGAGCCTGAAAAATCGATTTGGATTGCAGTTTCTGTATTCTCATTTATTGTACTAAATCTTCTATGTTTATTCATATTATTAGATTTTTGTGGTTTCTCCACGGATTTATGGATGGATACTAAAATCAAAGATTTTTTTGTTAATAATACATTGCAAAAACAAATTCAAAACTACACCATATTGCTTTTATTGTTATCGCTAGGTATTTTGGCATTAATTACCTTTGTTTATTTTAATTATCAATATAGAAATATTTACAAAAATAAAATTGAACAAAATACAAACGTTGTAGTCAAAAATTTTAAGCAATTATTTAATGAATATTATCCAATTTATGGCGAAGAAACTTATGTGTGGGTAATGCAAAATAGATTACAACAACGTTCTGATATTTTTGAAACAGACATTACCGCATACAATACAAATGGCGATATGATTGCCACTTCAAATCCTGAAATTTATGAAAATAATTTAATCTCAAAAAAGATAAATTCTGATGCCTATTATGCATTAAATACCTTGCGAAAGTCTAAATTTATTAATGAAGAAAGCATTGGTAAATTACATTTTATGAGTTTGTATTTGGCAATTACAACAGATGGTAATACTAAATTATATTTGCAATTTCCACATTATAACATTGATAAATATTTACGTTCAGAAATAATTTTATTTTTAATTTCCTTGATAAATATTTATGTTTTTTCTTTGATTGTGATTGCATTTGCTGCAGTTTATTTATCTAAAAGTGCTACAAATTCTTTAAGTATTATTTCTGAACATATTAAGAATGTAGATTTGAATAAAAAAAATATTCCTTTAGAATGGAATAAAACTGACGAAATTGGCTTGTTAGTAAAGCAGTATAATAATATGTTGAAAGAATTAGAACAAAGTGCTTTATTATTAGCGAAATCGGAGCGGGAAGGAGCATGGAGTGAAATGGCAAAACAAGTGGCTCATGAAATCAAAAATCCGCTAACACCAATGAAATTAAGTATCCAACATTTGCAAAGAGCCTTGATGGATAATTCGCCAGATATTAAACCATTGGCAGAGAAAATTTCTGAAAGATTAATTGAACAAATTGACGTTTTAACCGATATTGCTTCAGCATTTTCAGATTTTGCAAAGTTACCTTCCACCAAGAATGTACAAATTGATTTCATGCCTATCTTACAATCTGTCATAGATTTGTTTGAAGAAACAGAACATATTCATATAGGATTTTATTCAAATATTTCATCTTCAGCATTTATTCTGGCAGATAAAAATCAATTAACACGAGTATTTACAAATATTCTTAAAAATGCTATACAATCTATATCACAAGATAAAGAAGGAGAATTAGAAGTAAGTGTTCAGGACAAAAATTTAAGTTATTTATTATCGTTTAAAGATAATGGAGAAGGTATTCCAAAAGATAAACACGAGAAAATTTTTGAGCCAAACTTTACAACAAAAACATCAGGCACAGGGTTGGGTTTAGCCATTTGTAGAAATATTATCGATAATATCAATGGAAAAATTTGGCTTGAATCTGTTGAAGGAAATTATACCATTTTTTATATTGAAATACCTAAAATAAAAGTGTAAGTGAGTGTATTACGATTTGTCAGTAAGTGATGGACTCCACATTTTCCATTGGTCGCCCCATAATCTATTTCCTGCATCAACGTATAAAGTTTCGCCATTAATATAGCTTGCCATTGGCGAGGATAAAAATAATACTGACCAGCCAACTTCTTCAGTTGTTCCCATTCTTCTATTTGGAATTGAATCCGTAATGCCTTGCAAAATAAATGGCGGATAAGTGTCCATTCCTGAAGATTGAATAATTCCAGGAGCAACAGCATTGACACGAATATTATATCTTGTCCATTCTATAGCTAAAGTTTTGGTCATATTATCCACACCAGCACGTGCAGCACCGGTATGTACCATACCAGGAAATCCTCTAAACATATTAGCAACAATACTGACAATGTTGCCATCTTGCTGAGGAATGAAAAATGTTTTAGCCATAATTTGTGTAACATAGAATGTACCTATCAAATTATTATTTATAACAGCTTTAAATCCATTATAAGAAATATTTTCAGCCGCAGATGGAAACTGACCACCTGCATTATTAACTAAAATATCTAATCTGCCAGATTCTTCTTTTATTTGTTGAGCTAATTTTTCGATATGTTCTGGTTCTCTGATGTCGGTAATTGCACCTTTTACATTCCCAATTTTACTAAGTTCTGCAATGGCTTTATCAATTTTTTCTTTATTTCTAGATGCAATATACACGGTAGCTCCTAATTCTAAATATTGTTTTGCAATGGTATAACCAATACCACTTCCACCACCTGTTACTAATACGATTTTGTCTTTAAAAAGTTGAGCTTGGAACATTCTATTTTATTTTCAGTCAAGATAAAAAAAAATAGCTCATAAAATGAGCTATTTTTAAAATGTTTGTATGTTTCTTTACAAATGTTTAATTCATAAAGAAATGAAGCACTTTTTATATTATAATTGAAGTGCTTTAACTTCTTTCTCTTTAAAGTAATTCGTTTGATAGACTAAACCAATACCAATAATATCTCTAAACTGTAAACGAGGCTTAGCATTTAAACCATCCTTATTTGGAATAACAATATCATGATCCCATATTAAGTGTGTGAAAATAGATGCCGTAATAAATTTATTTACTTTAAAACCTAAAGTAGTTTGCCAATCAATATCTATATTTTTTCTATAGCTTGATTTAGTTTCTCTAATAGCCGTATTATATGGATCAACACTCGCAAATAAATAGTTTTTATAGGCTCTGAAAATAGAATTGATAGAGATATTTTGTTTCCAAAAACTTTGTTTGTATTGTGCAATTAAAGTTGCACCAAATTCACTTTTTGTTTTTGAAGGCCATTTATTACCATAAGCTTCAGTTAGTGCAATTGAGTTGTTGCCTATAAATGTAACTTTCGATGCTAAAGGAGAAAAGAATAAAGAAATATAACTATTTGGAACGTAATCAATACCAAATGCACCTTCAAAAATAAGTGGAGATGCAAATCCAGAAGTTAATGTTCTTGAACTATCCGCAGCATATTTATAAGTATTGGTAAATTGTGAACGTAAGTCAACATAACCACCAATATATGTTTTTTTAGAAATTTGATAGCCATATTTACTAAAGATTTCCCATCTGTCAGCATTTTTGTTTAAACGAGGATAAGTTTGTTTAGAAAATTGTAAACCATATTCTGCAGCCAACCAATTTTGTAATAAATGCTTATTCTTTTTTAAATCAGCATAGAAACGAAGATTAAAATTCATAGAGATAGCATTGACGCCACCAGCTGCCCAATTCACAAATCCAGCTTGGTTAAAAGTTACACCACCTAAACCTCCAAATTTCCATCCATTGATAGAATCTTGTTCTATTCTTTTTTTGTCTTCTGCTGTGATTGTTTTCTTTTCAACGTTAGCAACAGCCTCTTGAGCTTGAGTTGTATAAGCCCAAATTAGGAGAGCTAAAAAATAAAAGTGTTTCATTGTATGAAATTTTAATTATTAATACAAAATGCAAAAATAAGGTATTCTAACAGAATTTTTATTACTCAATTATTAAATAATAAATTATATGAAGATTGGTGATTATTTAATTATATACATTTTACCATAACCATTCTTGAAATATTTATCGGCACTAGAAGATTTAATTTCTATGTTCTTGCCACTTGGGTCTTTAACTATAACACGGTAGAAGTAAACGCCATTTGCTAATCTATCCCCATAATTATCCGTGGCATTCCATCTATAATCAGTTATGTTTGTTCCAATATGCAGCGTACCTAATTCATCTTGAGTAATTTCTTTTACAACTTTTCCACTTTGACTGAATATTTGAATAAGGATATTGTTTGGTACTTCACTTCCAGTAATGGTAAATACAAATTGGGTAGAAGTGGAAAATGGATTTGGATAATTTAAAACATTAGAAATTGAAGGTTTCGAATCAACTTTAAACTTAATTCGATATTCATACTTTCCAGCATCATTATTACTTCTATCTATACCTTGTACTCTTATTTCATATAAGCCATCAGGTAGTGTTGGTTTGAATATTAATTTAGCTTCATTGATTTTCTCTAAATTAGAAGAATCTGCAGGTATAAATACAACATCAGGATTTGAATTAGAGATTAAAACTGGAACTGTTGGGTTGTTTGGATAATACATATAAATCAAAAATGCAGAAGTATCATTTAATGCAAGATTTTTATTCTCATCTTTTAAACGGAAAAGAATCTCAGGTTTTGCAGAAATATATTCGCCATCGGTAATGTGTTTTCCATCAAAAGTAATATCCAATAATGGATTTATATTATCGCCAATTACATATACAAAAAACTCTGCGAAATTATTAAAGTGAAATTGTTCTATTTGGTCATTGTCTGGATTTGCTTCAATGATTATTTTATTTAATCCAGTATTGATTAGGTTATCAAATTTATGATCAAAATTAATAATAATATGTTGGTTGCCTGGTAGTTTTGCAAAACGTTGGTAGAATGTTTGAGCAAAATTTGCAGCATTAATAATTGTAAATTTAACCAATACACTATCCATATCTATTGGTGTTATATTTTGGAATGCAATAGAAGTTTGGAAATTCTTTCCAAATAAAATGGTATCCGCAGATTTTGTAAAATAAAGACTTGGATTAATTACACCCTCTGGTGGTTTAGCATAAGTAATTCGCCAATAGTTAAGTTGCGGTGCAGTAGCATTTACTTTGTCTGAAGTTAGCCATTCTAATTGTAAAAATGGAAAGCGTTTAGCATCAATATTATTAATATTTGTTATTGGATCGGGAATATTATAGAATAAATTATTTCGTATTCCTGCAGAATCAATTCCAACAATATTTACCAAACTTTGATCATAAGTAGGAGTTTCTAAACCATTCCACTTAAATTGTAAATCAGTCCATTCTTTTGCAGGTCCAATAATGGTAGATTGCATGGTGCCATTTACCCAATTCCCTGTAAAGTAAAAAGTGGTGTCAATTATGCCTTCATTAGCATATCGTTTGATTTGTGTTGGTGTGTAATTTGGATTTCCTTTTTGTACAAAGAAAACAAAAGGAACATCGTCTTCTTGATTTCTAATTTGTGATACACCCAAATTTTCAAAGGCATCAAATAACGAAGAGCCACCTAGAGCAATATCTCCATTCCACAAGGAATAACCAGCATTACGGAAGCTATAGCCCATTACAAATGCATTATTAGGAATAGAGTTTAGAAAATTAATACATTTTTGTCTGTAATCAAATCCAGTTGAGGAATTAAGCCCAGTTGGAAATTCAATTACATTTACGGTATATCCTCTTCCTACACAAACATTATCGCCATAAGGTCCAATATTTCCATTTCCTGTTTTGTAAGTACCCCAAGGTTTTCCTGTATTAATGTCAAAAACAAAGAAAATTAAACTTCTTCCTGCAGAACACCCATTTCTTGCTATCAAAAACTCATCAAAATATGCTTCTATTTGCTGCCCGGAGATGTATCCATTCTTTACTCTTAAAGATCTTAATATATTTGGATATTGAAATATTCTTGTCGCTTCAGGTAACTCTATAGTATTGAATTGGTCTTTTTTATATTGGAAATAATGTGATTGATTCCAGCCAGGAGAAAGAGAAGTATTGTATATAAATGAATTTCCATTCCATTGTAAGTTATTGTTATATATCGTATCTAATGCACCTCTCCAATAATAAACTTTATCTTGTAGTAATTGAATATTAGGCTTCCAATCTATTACAGCACCAGGAGCATTAATATGTTCTGATATCAAAAGTGGACTATTAAAATATTCAGTTGTGTCTATCTGAAATATATATTGTCTGTTTCCTATAAAATTATCGGCTGTAGAAAATTTTAGTATAAAATTTGGGTCATTTACAATGCAAAATTCATAAGGAAAAATTGGAATAATATCATCTGATGTTACGACTTGTGAAATTGAAACTTCATTATTAAGTTCTGAATATTCATCAATCATATCATTAGCATCAATTTTTATTGTAAAGTTATTAATGCCAGAAACACTTGTCTTATTATTTTTAATGTAAACTGTTACGGTGTCATTCAAAACAGCACACGGAACATCTATGGTGTAATTTTCAGTTACTCCATTTGGTAAATTTCTTATTACTCGTACTGCATACTCACAATTTGGAACTGCATAACCAAGGTTTTTAACAACAATATTGATTGCAAATGAATCATTAGAAATACTTGGTGAAGTTGGATTAAATGATATACTAGAAGGATCAATGTAATAATCTGGTTTAGAGAAGGTGTTTAAACGTACTGCTGGGTCGCCATGATAAAGCATTTGTTCTGCCATACTTGGGTCTAGTGGTGTATAAGGCTGTCCAATGACTTGTTTTGCAGTTTCTTTAAGTATTGTTCCAATTGGTGCATTATAATTATCTAAACATAATTTATTGTAAAACTGAACTGCATAGTTATTTAGAATATTAGAATAGGCCAAATCATAAGGCCCTAAAAAACCAATTGCTCCTTTATTGGGAGATAAAACAAATCGATGAGAATAGCCATATAAACCAGAAAATAAATTTCCGACAAAACAGCCATTGGTAAACATCATATTGTATTTGCCACTATTGTGCAATATATCTGGATTTAAGTTGAAGTCAACATTTGATGTAGTTGAATGCCCAAAGAAAGTAATTAACGAAACGCCATTTGTAACCAATGAATCAACTAAAGCTGTTTCTGCAATTTGAAGTGGACTGGAACTATTCTTAAAGAAACTATAAACTTTTGCACCGTATTTTGGAGCCTCAGCGGTACTTTTATATCCATCTAAATAGGATTTGAAAATCAATTGTTCCATTTCACTATAACCACCACCTAAATGAATCATATTTTTTCTCCAAAGTTTATTAATGGGCGTTTGTGCAGAGGGAATTGTGTCATTCAAATCTGCCTCATATTCTTTAACTTTTTCTAAGTAATCTCGAATCTGAATGCCATCAATTACATCTAATCTTCCTACGCCAATTTGCGGTGTATTTTGAATTGCAGAACGTGCTGTTAATAACATATCTGATGGTGGGAAACCATAAGTTTGTATATAGTCATCGGTATTATTTCTTAAAGCTCTATAATCTCTTCCTCTTCCTATTATAAATAGTTGTTCAGGCTTTTCTGAAAAGTGATCCAATGCAAAGTTGATGAAGTTTCTAATCGCTAATGGATGATGTGTTATGCCATAAGCAAATTGATCATCTAATTGTTGTATCAGGTAGATTTGTGTATTGTATGTTCCACCTGCAATAGAATTTCTATATTGTTTATATAGTTCAACATGATTAATACTATCAGAGCTAGTAATTGCTTTTGAATTTGTAAGAATAATGTAATTTCCTTGCTTGCTTACATCTGAATAATTTTCAAATTGTACAGCTTTTAAATTATTAATATTAGTAATTGAAGTGGTATTTTGTGCTGAAATATAAATATTGGATTTAGGTAATGTCGTGGCAACTAAATTAATTTTTAATATCGCTTCATTGTTTATTTCATACCTATTATTATTGGATAAATCATACACAATAGGATTGCTACTTTGAGCATTAAAACCTGGAATTTCAACATATACATTGTCTTTTTTGTCAATTCCAAATTCATATACAGATGTATTTGAAGCATTAAAAGTTGCGGGATAGGTAATTTCAGAATATAAAGAAGAATAGGCTCCTTCTCCAGCCAACGTTGGAGAAACGGTAATACTTGTATTGTTATTTGTTAAATTTTTTATTGGAACATGAACGTCAATTTTTCTTACACTTTTCCCATAAAATATATCATTTAGACTATAAGTGCTTCCAATTTTTATTAAAGCATTATGATTAACATGTGTGTTGGTATAATAATTTATTTTAACATGGGCTGTAAGCAAAGTGTCAGTATTATATAAAAAACTTGTAGCTTGTGAAAATCCACCACCTAAATTGCCACCGTACCCTTCACCATTACCAAAATCAGATTCAAATACATCAGTATAATTTGTAGATTGAGGATAAGCATTGTTTCCATTTGCTATTGTTGAAACAAATTTTGATAAAGTTCGATATCCAAATAATTCCTTAGCTGGTGGAGCTGTTAAATCGTTTGCTTGAGGCGTTAATCGAAGGTTTTGTCCATTTTCATCAATTGTTAAGAAATAGACTGCCGAATCTTGAAATAAACTTTTAGCTGTATGTGGTTGAAAATTAGGGTCTTTATATAAATTGGTATCGAATGTCCCATCATTACCTTCACCTAAAAATTCTATAAAACTGGTGTTGTCAAATTGACCAGTTGTTGTAACATAAATTGGAACCTCTTTTCCATTTTTAAAAAGTTTAAAATAATTACCAACTAATAAGTTGTTTGAAATTCCAGCATTTACAAGTGTATTATAATCTATCCTACAAATCTTTTTATTTAATACTTTGAATTTATAGTATGTTTTATTGAAGTCTATCCATTCATTTCCATAAGGCTGTGCTTTGAGACAAACGCTTAATCCAACAATAAAAAATAGATATAAATATATTTTTTTCATATTATTTGTCTTTGTCATTAAAAATTGGTTCAGGTGTACCAAGCAATTCATTACTTACCTTAGTTTTCCGCTTATTAAAGCCAATCTTTGCAGAAATTACATGTGAATATTGATTGTTAGATGCTTTTCCGACATCTGTATAAGCATAATCCACAGCAATAGTTTTAAAACGCAAACCTACGCCCATATTTGGTTGTACAGTCATTTTGGCTTTTGATTGACCATCAGCTTTCATTTTCTGGAAATTACTTACACCTGCTCTCAAATAAAATATTTTAAAGAATCCAGCTTCAATTCCAATTCTTGGGTCAAAACTCAAACTATTTGTCCCTATAAGCGTATTTCTTCTTCCATCAGTCGTTATTTCCCAATCCATTTCAGCTGTTAATTCTGCTTTTTTGAATACTTTAGTATAAGCAGCTCCAAATTGTATTCTAGGAAGTGTAATTTCTAAGGAGTTTTTAGGAATAACATTATCTTCTTGTTGTAAAATTTCTTTTTCTCTATCTGTAAATGAATAAGACCATGCATTAAACGTAGTAGTAATATCTTTAACAGTCAAACCAATTCGCCAATCTTTAATGGTATAAATCGCTCCAACATCAATCCCAAATCCCCAAGCATTGGCAAATTTTCCTGCTTTTCTATAAATGACTTTGGCAGTTGCTCCCACAGATAAATTTTTTACCATTGCATTGGCATAACTAAACATAAATCCATAATCACCAACAGAAAAAGATTTAATATTGTCATAGTTTATCGTACCATCTGGTTCTAATAAATCTAAGGTATTTGGAATATCATCTACACCGAAACGCAAAAAACTTGCTCCAAATGCATGTTTGTTGCTATCTAAGGGTACAGCAAATGAAAAATAATCATATTTAGCAATACTCGCAAAATATTCATTATGCATAAAAGACATTTGAAATTTGTTAGGAATTTTTGTTAATCCTGCTGGATTCCAATAGCCTGCGGTAACGTCATTAGTTGATGCAACAACGGCATTCCCCATTCCGAAATTGTTCGCACCAACACCAATATACATAAAATCATTACTATATTTAGGAGCCTCAGCAAAGAGCATTCCTCCAAAAGAAAAAGTAATGAACAACAAAATCAGATTACGCATAAGTTCATCAATAATTTAAATTATTGTAAATTTACCAAAATACTTGAATAGTAAATGATTTTTAATAAATTTAATTGCAATTTTTGTAAAAAAAGAAAAAATGAAAAATATTGTAGAAGAATTACGTTGGAGAGGTTTAGTACATAATATTATTGATGGAACAGAGGAGCAGTTGATAAAAGAACCAACTACTGCTTATATTGGATTTGACCCAACTTCAGATTCTTTACATATTGGAAGTTTAGTGCCAATTATTTTATTAGTTCACTTGAAAAATTATGGACATCAGCCTATTGCTTTAGTTGGTGGAGCTACTGGAATGATTGGTGATCCATCTGGAAAATCTGATGAACGAAATTTATTGACTGAAGAAATTTTAGAAAATAATGTTGCTGGCATAAAACGTGTGCTTTCTCGGTTTTTAGATTTTAATTCTACTGATGCTAATGCTCCAATTATGGTAAATAACTATGATTGGATGAAAGATTTTTCTTTTATTGCATTTGCACGTGATGTCGGAAAAAGAATTACTGTAAATTATATGATGGCTAAAGATTCTGTAAAAAAACGCTTTTCTGGCGATGGACCAGGAATGTCATTTACGGAGTTTACTTATCAATTAATTCAAGGCTACGATTTTTATCATTTATATAAAAACTATAATTGTGTTTTGCAAATGGGTGGTTCTGACCAATGGGGAAATATTACCACAGGTACAGAACTTGTAAGAAGAATGAGCGATGAAGATGCTAAAGCTTATGCATTAACTTGCCCATTGGTTACAAAAGCAGATGGTACAAAGTTTGGTAAATCGGAGGGCGGAAATATTTGGTTAGATGCCGATAAAACATCGGTATATAAATTTTATCAATATTGGATAAATACTTCTGATATTGATGCTGAAAAATATATTAAAATTTTTACATTCTTAGATAAATCAACAATTGATATTTTGATATCAGAACATCTACAAGCACCACATTTAAGATTATTACAAAAGCGATTGGCAGAAGAAATTACGACTTTTGTTCATTCAAAAGAAGAATTGGACAAAGCTATTGAAGCGTCTAATATATTATTTGGAAAATCTACAAAAGACCAATTGCAAAAATTAAATAATGAACAGATTATTGATGTTTTTGAAGGTGTCACAACTTATACCATTACTAAAGAAAAATTAGCGACTGGTATTGGAATTATAGATATTCTAAATGGAGAAACAAATATTCTGCCTTCTAAATCTGAAGCTAGAAAAATGATTAAAGCAGGAGGAATTCAAATCAATTTAGAAAAAAAAGACGATGAACAAACTATATTAAATCCAAGTGATTTAATCAATGACAAGTATATCGTAATCCGAAAAGGCAAAAAGGAATATATTTTAATTCAAGTAGAATAATTTTATTTGTATTCCTTTTTGTAAATAACTGCTTTGTAATGAATTATTTATAAATAACCTTCCTAAAAATTTTAAATTTAACTTGTATTTAATATTTGACAATATACAAATTTTCAAAAAAAAGACTTATCTTTGCACCACATTTATGAGTTATTAGTAATGATTAAATGTAAAAGTAGTGACTGTCTTCGGTCGGAAGGTAAGACTACAAAACCAAAAATAACAAAAAAGAAACATTTTTTTTGTATTCACGTTTTGTATTCTTGCGGATAATGCCTACCTTTGCAGTCCAAAATATAAAAAATAGCAAGAATGCCTACAATTCAACAATTAGTAAGAAAAGGAAGAGAGCAATTAGCATGGACATCTAAGTCTAAAGCACTTACTTCATGCCCACAAAGAAGAGGGGTTTGTACAAGAGTGTACACTACTACACCAAAGAAACCAAATTCAGCATTACGTAAAGTAGCAAAAGTGCGTTTAACGAATAAATATGAAGTTATCGCATATATTCCAGGTGAGGGACATAACTTACAAGAGCACTCTATTGTTTTAATTAGAGGAGGAAGGGTTAAGGATTTACCAGGTACAAGATACCATATCGTTAGAGGTGCTTTGGATACTGCAGGTGTTAATAATAGAAAGAAAAGTC
>CAYYMF010000011.1:0-56475 GCA_964472755.1 uncultured Chitinophagales bacterium
GCGGAAATGGGACACTAAAAGGGTAAAATCATAAATGGAAAGAAATATTGCATTACTTTCATTTGCTTTTGCATTGCCTCAGCAAATTCACCACCGCCACTGGCTTGTTGTGGTTGCATTTTCATTGTATATAAAGTCATTCCAAATGAAGTTACAACACCTAAAATTGCAAATAAACTTAAATGGCTTCCCAAAATTGGAATATTAAATGGTAAATTAATGACTGCATCATAAGTTGATAAGTCATTAGCCCATAAAAATTTTTCTTGTCTTAATTCTATGGCAGATGGGAAAAATCTATACATTGCAATTAAAAATGGCCATTGTAATAACATTGGAATACAACCTCCAAATGGACTCACGCCAGTTTGTTGATATAACTCCATTTGTTTGGCTCCAAATGTTGCTTGATCTTTGCCATATTTTTCTTTCAGTGCATCCATTTCAGGTTTTAAAACCCTCATTTTTATCATTGATAATTGAGATTTATAAGTAAATGGAAGCGTAATTAACTTAATTATTAAAGTAAGAATTAAAATAATTATACCATAGTTCGCAATAAACTTATGCAAGAAATTAAAAATTGGTATAACTAAAAACTTATTTACCAATCCTAAAATACTTCCTCCGACTGGAATTATTTGTTGCAATCCACTTTCAACTTTTTTTAATTCTTTAAAGCTACTTGGACCAGCATAAAACTTACCATCAAATTGATAATTCGTTTCTTTATTGAATGGTATTTTTAACTCTACAAACAATTTCTTTACTAAAGCAGAAGAATCAACTGTACCTGCAATTGTTTTTACGGTTGAATTGGCAAGAAATGGTTGATTTTTTGCAATTAATGTCGTATTGAAAAATTTTTGCGAAAGAGAAACCCAATTAATAGCCTTTTCAATTTTTTCATCTTTATCTTTCATTAAACCAATATCATCAACATTTTTATCTATATCTTGATAATATACACCACTACTCATTTTTTCTTCCTTGTGATTTAATTCATGGCTTTGTATTTCTTGAGTCCAAGCTAATGGGATAACATTAGCACTTTGTGGAATCTCTTTAGATAATCCTTTAGCATCAGCAACAAAATCTACAACATATCCTTTTCCAGAAATAGTATATGTCTGACTGTATAACTTACCTGAATTATCTGAAATTGTATAATCTAATTGGTAGGTTTCGTCACCTTTTATAACTTTACTTTCATTATTGGCAGTGAAAAATAATTGAGAAGTTTGAATTGGTCTTTTTGCAGAATTAACAACAAACGTAAAATTAAAATCTTCAGGTGTTTGATTAAATAAGATTAATGGTTTATGGTCATAAGTTTTGAATTTTTTAAGTTCAATTTTTGTTAATACGCCACCTTTATTAGAAAAAGTAAAAATACAATCTTCATTTTCAACAACAATTTCTTTTTCTGTTCCATTTGCAGCCGCACCAAAAACACCATATTCAGCTAAATCTAATTTATTACCAACAGAACTATCAACTACATTTTTTTGAACAGAATCAATATTAGGTAAATTCGCAACTGAGGTATCTTTCTTATTTGATTTTTGTTCTAATTTTTGTGTTGCATCAAATTTATCTTGTTGTTTAGAGTTGTATACACTCATAGCAACCCAAATCAAAATAATTAAAACAATACCAGTAATCGTATTTTTATCCATATTTTATAATAATGAGGTAGCAAAGATAATAAAAAATAACTCCTTAAAAACACTGAAAAGTTATGAATGTCTTAATCTTCAGATTCTGAACTTAATGCTACTTTTATTTGTTCAATATGATGTTTGCTATGCCAAGCGTACATCGCTAACACTTTTAACAAAGAATGTTTTTGATTATCTTCTGGATGAATATAGCCCAATTTGAAATCTTCCGTATCCATATTCTCTAATAAAATCGCCCATCTTTTATGTATTCCTTCTAAAATGTGATAAGAAGATTTAAGGCTCGACATAAATACATCAGAGGTTTCGGCAAATAAATCTTGATTATAAGGTTTTATTGTAGGAAAATATTCAGTCAAGGCTAATTTGAATCGAATAAAAGCATTCATGTGGCTATCTGCCAAATGATGTACAATTTGTTCAATTGTCCAACCTTCATCTCTGTAGGAATTTTCTTTATTGTGCTTATTGACTTGTTTTAAAACTTTTTTTAAATTCTTAGGCAATTCCTTTATTTCTTCAATATAGCTTTCTATATTTTCCTTTGCTGTTAATTCATTAAATTCAAATATTCCGATTGGATATATCTTAGTGTCAATTATTCTCTTTGTTGGAACTGACTTTTTAATTTTAGTTATATCTGATTTAACAGATAAAGATTCACTCGTTTTAGTTTTTTTCACTACCAATATATTTTTAAAATTTCTGTACGCTCTTTGCGATAATATCATTCCCACTTCTTATCAATAATTGATAAATTCCTGCTGGAATATTTTCAACCGATATTTTTTCGTTATGCAAACCTTTATTCATTGTTCCCATATCTTTTTGGAATACCATTTTACCATTCATATCAACTATTTGTATCAAAACTGGATTCGTTTGAAATAAATTAAACTGCATTTGAATATCTTGAATAAAAGGATTGGGATAAACACCAATAATTACACCACTTTTTAGGTTGTTCTTAATTGGAGTCTGACTTGCCAATCTTGGGTAAAAAGGAGAAAGATAGATATTTGGTGCTATTTTATTGGTTTCTTGATTAGCTTTTTTCAACCAACGTGTATTATCTAATGTATAATAACCAGATACATATTTTTTACCAGCATCAATTTTATCAATTCTTGAAACTGTATAAAAATCGCCTTGTGCTTGGGTCGTTTTTAAATCTAAAATACTAAAGCCCTTCCAATGTAAATCAGTATATTTAATATGTGGTAAAACACCATAAACAACTGGATACAATGGGTCTAACGGAAATGGCACACTTGGAGAAGTTACACTTGTACATACAAACTCCACACCGACAGAGCCTTTGCCTGTTTTGGGATCATACTTTGTTTTATCATAAGGCAAATCCATTGCCCAAGCTGTATGGATATCACCAGTTAGAGTGATTACGTTTTTAATATCATTGTCAAGTATAATATCATATAATTTTTTTCTCTCTAAAGGATAGCCGTCCCATTGGTCGCCATTTAAAACTAATCCAAAAGGATCTAAGTTTGTCATCATCACTTGTTGAGCTAAGATTTTCCATTTTGCAGTTGAATTAATTAATCCATTTTTTAACCACTCCATTTGTTCGTTTCCTAAAAGCTTTTTTGTAGTATCATTCTTATTCATCTTCTCATAGCTTCTATCGTAAAGACGAGTATCTAACATAAAAATTTCAGCTAAATCTCCATATTTATAACTTCTCCAAATCTTACTTGGATTACTTTCTTCTGGCAAACGAATAGGTAACCATTCACTATAAGCAATTTGTGCAGCTGATTTTCTTACATAATAATTACCTTCTACACCTGGAGTATGATTCTCCGCACCATCTTTATAGGAATTATTTGCCACTTCATGGTCGTCCCAGACTGTAAAAAATGGAAATTGTTGATGTAGTTTTCTCAATGCTGGGTCTAATCTATAAGTAGAATATCTTAATCTATAATCTTCTAATTTCACAATTTCTTTTAAAGGCATCAAATCTTTTCTCGTGGAGCCATACTGATTGGGACCATACTCATAAATATAATCACCTAAAAACAATACAGCATCAATATCATTCCTTTCCCAAATTCTATCATATACATTAAAGTAACCTGCTGGATAATTCGTACAAGAAGCAAATGCAAAACGTAATTGATCTACACCACCAACTGGAGCAGTCTTTGTTCTTCCTCTCAAAGAAAATCTATCTTTGTATTCAAATTCATAAAAATACCAAGTTCCAGGTTCCAATCCACCTACATCAATTTTTACAGTATAATCTTTTGAGCTATCTGTAGAATAAACACCTTGTTGTATCACATTTAACATATTTGTATCTGTTGCTACTTTCCAAGTGCCACTCAAAATACCTTCATCATAAGTAGTTAATCTTGTCCAAATAATAACTGAATTTGGTGTTGGATCTCCAGATGCCACACCATGATAAAATGGAGCTAATAAAGAATCCGCTGCGGAACGATTGATAACTTCTGCTTGAGCAAATATCGAATAACTAAGTAATACACAAAAATATACCGTAAAAACTTTGTTTAACATAAATGATTGAATTTATTGTATAAAGATAAGCATATCATCTAAATAAATCCAATAAAAATTAACAAATTTTTTGTTACAATTTAGTTTATATTTTGACAGAATCTTTCTTTCTCGTTGAGATAAAGAAAACAATAAATCCAATAATAATAAATGGGATACTCAATACATTGCCTCTATTTAATTCAATACTTCCAAGATGAACTATCTTTTCACCATCTTTCCAAAATTCCAAAAAGAATCGACCTATAAACATTATAAATAGAAAAATAGCCATCACGGAACCTTCTTTTGGTTTGTATTTTTTAGATACATAATAAGTAAAGACAACAATAAATAAAAACACATACAAAAAGCCTTCAAATAATTGAACTGGAACTCTTGGTCCTGTATCTAACATACCTGTCAATTCGTCTATGTGTCTATGAAAAAATACACCCCACGTTCCATCGGTATAGTTACCTACAATTTCTTGATTAAAGAAATTTCCAAAACGAATAAAAGATGAACCTAATGCTAATGGCACAGCAATTCTATCAATAATCCATAAATACGTTTGGTCCGGATGTTTTCTTTTATATAAATATAAAGAAATTGGAATAGCAAATGCAGCTCCATGACTCGCTAAACCACCTTTCCAAATTTGTGGAATTTCTGACAAATGCTGACTATAATATGGCCAATCATAAAAAAATACATGACCTAATCTTGCACCAATCAACACCGCAAAAAACATATACATCAATAAAGAATCAGCATCTTCAATGCTTTTGTTCTCTTTTTTGAACATCCAGCTTAAAATATAGTACCCAATAAAAAATGCCATACCATAAAATAAACTATACCATCTAATACCAAAATTATCGGTTATCATAAATATTTCTGGCTTTGCATACCAATCAAAAACAAACAAGCTAAATAAGGTCATACACAAAATTTTAGACAAATGTAAAAAAACAATTAGGATTATTCGTGTAAAATAAGTTTAAATAAATAACATTGATTTTAAATTACTACACTTATTTTTGTTAGAACTAATTCTTTTAAAATTGAAGGCACTTAAACCTAAATTTTCAATTATTGTTGCGGAGGAGCAACACGCAAAATATGTGCATGAATTATGCAAACTTTACGAAGAATCTGCAAAGAAAAGAGGTGTAGGAATTTCTAAAAGGAAGCCAGAATATTTAGAAGCTAAAATAAAAGAACAAAAAGCAATTATTGCTTTAACACACGAAGGTGGTGAAGATATTATTGTTGGATTTTGCTATATAGAAACTTGGACAGGTAAAAATTATGTTGCCAACTCTGGTTTAATCGTTAAAGAAGAATATAGAAAAAACGGGTTAGCAAAAAAAATCAAAAAATTTGTTTTTGAATATACTCGTAAAAAATATCCTAATGCTAAAATTTTTGGCATTACAACAAGCTTAGCTGTTATGAAAATGAACTCAGATTTAGGATATAAACCTGTCACTTATTCTGAATTAACGAGAGATAGTGCTTTTTGGGATGGTTGTATGAGTTGTCAATACTATGATGTTTTAACAAGAACAGCAAGAACAAACTGCTTATGTACAGCTATGTTATTTGACCCAAAAGCAAATAAGAAAAAAGAATTTGTTGCAACAATAAAAAAAGTTGATAAAAAAATTCCTCAAAAGCTAAAATCACCCAAATCACAAAGAATTAAAGAAGTAAAAACTGCTGGAAGAAGCAAGGCAAATAAGAAAAAAACAGAAGATAAAGACAATCTAATTAATGTAATTAAATAAAAATAGAGAAAGATGAGCAACAACAAAGTAGTATTAGCATATAGCGGTGGATTGGACACCTCTTATTGTGTTAAGTATTTATCCCAAGATTTAAAACTAGATGTTTATGCGATTACTGTGAATACTGGAGGCTTTAATGCTGAAGAATTAAAAGGTATTGAAGAGCGAGCAAAATATATGGGTGTCAAAGAATATGTAGTTGCTGATATAATTCAAGATTATTATGACAATTGCTTAAAATATCTATTATTTGGCAACGTTCTAAAAAACAACACTTATCCACTTTCTGTTTCAGCAGAACGTGTTTTTCAGGCAATGGCAGTAGCTGATTATGCAAAAAAAATTGGTGCTGCTTATATTGCTCATGGAAGTACAGGTGCTGGAAACGACCAAGTTCGATTCGATATGATTTTTAATATAGTAATGCCTGAGGCAAAAATCATCACACCAATTAGAGATAATAAATTATCAAGAGAAGAAGAAATCGAATATTTAAAACAACATGGAGTAGAAATTGATGCAAAAAAAGCTGCATATTCAATTAATCAAGGTGTATGGGGAACAAGTGTTGGTGGAAAGGAAACTTTAACATCAAGAAATACTTTACCTGAAAGTGCATATCCTACTCAATTACAAGAAAATACATCTATAGATATAGAAATTGAGTTTAAACAGGGCGAACCTATCGCTTTAAATGGAAAAGTTTATCAACATCCAACTGATTTAATTATAGAAATGAATAAAATAGCTGCTCCATTCGCAATCGGAAGAGATGTGCATGTTGGCGATACCATTATTGGAATCAAAGGAAGAGTTGGTTTTGAAGCTGCTGCTCCATTGATCTTAATTAAAGCTCATCATTTATTAGAAAAACATACCTTGACTAAACAACAATTATTTTGGAAAGACCAAATTGCTCAAGTTTATGGAAGTAATTTACATGAAGGTTTATTCTATGAACCATTAATGCGAGATATAGAAGCAATGTTGTCTAGCACTCAAAAGTATGTTTCAGGAAAAGTATTTGTTCAATTATTGCCATATAGATTTAACCTTATAGGCATTGAATCAAAACACGATTTAATGAGTAGCAAATTTGGAAGTTATGGCGAAATGAACAACTCATGGTCTGGAGATGATGTAAAAGGTTTTGCGAAAATTTACTCCAATCAAATGATGATTTGGAAGAAAGTAAATGAACAGTAATTTGAGATTTATAGACGTAGGATGCAAGACAAAAGACTCATGACTAACAACTAACACAATTAAAAACAGAGATATGGAATCTTTATTTGAAAAAAGTACACAACAAGCTATCACTCAAAGATTACAAAACTTAAATGCGAATTCAAAAAGAGCTTGGGGAACAATGACTGTTTCACAAATGCTAAAACACTTAGAAATAGCTTTTGCTGTTCCGATTAATAAAGTTAGCTTACCAAAAGAAAATTTACAGTTTTTGGTTGCGAATCCCTTGATGCGAAAATTAGTAATTGATGTTTTTCCTTGGCCTAAAAATATGATGACTGCAAAAGATTTTGTCGTTAAGTCAGATCCAGAATTTGAACAAGCTAAACAATCATTTTTAGAAGTTTACAATCAATTTATTGGAGCTAAAACCTTAACAGGCTCACATCCCATTTTTGGAGAAATGGACAAAGATACTTGGGGACGTGCGATGTATAAACACTTAGACCATCATCTTAGACAATTTGGCGTTTAATAAATTGAAGTTGTTTAAAATACTTATCTTTACCAAAACGATAGATAGTAGTTTTTTATTAAATAAGATACAATGATTTCTGAAAAATATAATCAGCGTGGTGTTTCTGCTACAAAAGATGAAGTACATGCTGCTATAAAAAATGAAAATAAAGGATTATTTCCTCAAGCATTTTGTAAAATTTATCCTGACTACCTGACAAATGATGAAAATTTTTGCTCAATCATTCATGCAGATGGTGCTGGCACAAAATCAGTTTTAGCTTATATATATTGGAAAGAAACAGGCGATATTTCAGTTTGGAAAGGCATTGCTCAAGATGCTATCGTTATGAATACAGATGATTTAATTTGTATTGGAGCAACTTCTAATTTTTTACTTTCGTCTATTATCAATCGAAACAAACACTTGATAACTGGAGAAGTCATCAAAACCATCATTGAAGGTACGAATGAAGTGGTTGAAATGTTGAATGAACACGGCGTTACTGTATATCCAATGGGAGGCGAAACTGCGGATATGGGAGATGTTATCAGAACAGTTTCTGTTGATGCTGTCATGACCGCAAGAATGCACAGAAATGATGTAATTGACAATGCCAATATTAAAGCTGGTAATGTTATAATTGGTTTAGCTTCTTATGGACAAGCTACTTACGAAAAAGAATATAATGGTGGAATGGGTAGTAATGGCTTAACATCTGCAAGGCACGATGTTTTTTCAAACATTTATGCTCAAAAATACACAGCATGTTTTGACCCCAATACCTCTCCAAAATTTATATATCAAGGCTCAAAATTAGTTACTGATAAAATTGAAGGAACACCCTTAGATACTGGAAAATTAGTCCTCTCTCCTACTCGAACCTATGCACCAGTTATTAAAAAAATAATCCAAAATATAGGTACAAAAAACATCAATGGATTGATACATTGCAGTGGTGGTGCTCAAACCAAAGTTTTGCATTATATTGAAAATTTACATATTATAAAAGACAATTTAATTGCTGTTCCGCCTTTATTCAAATTAATACAAGCAGAAAGTCAAACCAATTGGAGAGAAATGTATCAAGTCTTTAATTGTGGCTCACGCATGGAAATCTACTGTGATGAACAATTTGCTAATGAAATTATTGCCATCTCAAAAAGTTTCAATATTGATGCTCAAATCATTGGTCGTGTAGAACCAGCAACTTCGAAGAAAGTTAGTATAATTTCAGAAAATGGAAATTTTGAGTATCAATAAGAAGTTCTTAGATTGATGTTCAATATAATGAACCATTTATATACGAATCAACAAATACCAAAGTTCAACCAAACAAAGCCATCTTTTATATTGTATTTGCTAAATCTATTGCTTTATTTAAGGCATTTAATTTATTTTCCACTTCTTGCAATTCACTCTCCGGTTTTGAGTCTGCAACAACACCTGCTCCTGCTTGAAAAGTCAATAAATTATCTTTGCTTAAAAATGTTCTAATCATAATCGCATGATTAAAATCACCATTAAAACCTAAACAGCCGATTGCTCCACCATAAAAACTTCTTGGGGTTTGTTCAATTTGGTCTATTAATTGCATAGCTTTGTATTTTGGAGCTCCACTCAAAGTTCCTGCTGGAAAAGTATCTCCAAATATTTTAATTTTATCCGCTGTATCATCAATAAAACTAGACACTTTAGATACTAAATGTATCACATGTGAATAGTATTGGATTTCTTTATAGACTTCTACAACGGTATTTTTTCCATTTCTAGATAAGTCATTTCTTGCTAAATCTACTAACATAATATGTTCTGCATTTTCTTTCTCATCTTCCGATAATTGCTTTGCCAAATTCGCATCTTGAACATCATTACCTGTACGCTTGAAAGTTCCAGCAATTGGGTGTATTGTAACTTTATTATTTTTAATAATCAATTGTGCTTCAGGCGATGAACCAATTAATCTAAAATCTTCAAAATTGAAATAAAAACAATATGGCGAAGGATTGATACTTCTCAATGCACGGTATAAATTAAAATCATCACCTTCATATTCTTTTTGGAATCTTCTAGACAATACTATTTGGAAAATATCTCCTCGATAACAATGTGCAATACCACGTTTAACCATTTCGATATATGTTTCGTCATCTACATTTGAAGTTTTTTTGCTTGTTGACTTAAAATTGCATAATTCAAAAGCATTACTTTTTATCATTATTTCGATAGCATCTAACGAAAAACTATACTTAGATTCAATACCTTCCACATCATTTTTAATGATATATAATTCATGATTAAAATGATTAAATGCTATAATATATTGATAAGCATAATATTGGGCAGTTGGAATATTGGGCTTTTCATGTCTTAGTTGAATATCCTCAAATTGTTCAATTACATCATAAGTCATATAACCAAATAAAGCATTAGTCATAATTTTATCAGAAATAGTTGTACTTGGCGTTTCGAATTGTTTGATGAATTGATTAACCAACACACCAAAATGTTGTTGTGAATTGGTTTGAATATGTTCTTTTTGACCATCAGGATAAAACGATAAAAAAACATTGTTCTCTAGTCGATAACCTGCGATCATGCCGAAACAGATATAGGAAAAATTATGTTCATCACCATGATAATCAGAACTTTCTAATAAAACTGTATTTTTAAATTGTTCACGCAATCGTAAGTATATAGATACTGGCGTAAGCATATCTGCGATAATTTTTTTGTAGGTCGTTTTAAAAGTATATTTTGACATGTTGTTATTTTTTGAGCTTAAATAAAAAATGACTTGCGTGAAGCAAGTCAATCTATATAAATTTGTATTATATTGAAAATTGCATCACATTTAAGTTATGATTTACGCCAATACCAATTATAATTATTAAATTTCATTTTGCTAAAATAGTAAATTTTTCTAATATTATACCTGCATCATTTTTAATGCTGTAATTGCTGCTTCTGTGCCTTTGTTGCCGTGTTTCCCTCCTGCTCTATCGAGTGCTTGTTGTTCGTTATTTGGTGTTAAAACGCCAAAAATAAATGGAATATTATATTGAATATTCAAATTTTGTAAAGCATTTGCCACTGAATTATTGATATAAATATCATGATCGGTTTCGCCTTTTATCACACAACCAATACAAATAACCGCATTCATATTTTGACCATATAATTGTTTAGCAGCATACGGTAATTCAAATGTTCCAGGAACTATAGAAATTTCAATATCTTCCTCTTGAACCTCAAATTGTTTTAATGTATCTACACAACCTGTTAATAAGCTAAAAGTAATATGTCTATTCCATTCTGCGACAGCAATACCAATTTTTTTACCCTTTCCTGATGGAACACTCTTTTCGTCGTAATTTGATAAATTTTGTAATGCTGATGCCACTTTTCTTAGTTATTGGTCAATAATTATTTCAGTACAATTCGCTTTTATTATTTATATCATTGAATTAGAGAAGTCTTAACACTCATATCTAGACTCTAAAAGTCTATTTTACTTGTTGTTCTAATTTTCCAATGGATAATTCAGCTGCTTGTCCTTCTTGTGAATTGGGATAAGTTGTATTTAATTTTTGGTACAATTCTAATGCTTCATTTTTCTTATCTGATAATTCTAATGCCAATGCTGCTCTATACATATAAGTTGGTGCAGTAATTTCATTATCATAAGCATAAGCTTTTTTATAATTACTAATAGCTACATCCATTTTCTTTTGTTCAGCATAGGCATCTCCTAAACAACCAAATTTTCTTGCATTTACCAATGGATCATCTGTGCTAAAATCTTCTAAAAACTTAATGGCATCTGCGTATTTTTTCAAATTCAAATTACAAACACCTGCATAAAACTTTGCAGTATTTCCTGCTGCAGTACTACCATATTCATTAGCAATTTTTTCAAATCCTTGAATATTTCCTGAGCCTTTTAATGCTAATTGGAAAGAATCTTTAGCAAATAAATACTGTGCGTTAAAAATAGCATCTTTTGCTTTTGCTTCTTTAGGTGCTTTAATAAAATGTTTGTATGCATATAATCCACCAAAAAGTAATACTAACCCAACAATAATACCGATAATAATATTTTTATATTGTTCGATAAACAAATCGATATTATCCATAAAATCATTTACTTTCTGAAGTGCTTGACTATCTTGTTGCTTCTTTGCCATTCAACCTAACTTTTAGAATCGCAAAAATACAATTAATTTAGCAAAAGAAGAATTTTTTTAATTAATTTGTTCCCAATATGAACTTCCCTGCTCAAATTGTATCACATATAGATTTGCTTCATTTTAAACAATATATACAGCAAAGCTTTGAATTTCATCATAAATTAAACATTATTACTGGAAACAACGGCTTAGGAAAAACCAATTTATTAGATGCCATTTATTACAATTGTTTTCTAAAGAGTTACTTTTTTAAAAACGATCAACTTGTTTTCCCTTTTGAAAAAGATAAAATTCAACTAAATATAAATATCCAAATTCAAGACAATAATTATTTTATCAAAGTACTAAATGTAAAAGATGCAAAAAAACAAGCTTGGCTGAATAATATTCCCATTGAAAAGCAAATTGAAATCAGTGGACGATTTCCTATTGTGTTTATTGAGCCTTATGACCAAGAATTAATTATTGGAAGTGCAGAAAATAGGCGTAAATTTTTAGATGCTACATTAGCCTTAGGCAACCCAATTTATTTACAAAAACTTATAGATTATCAAAAACTTATAAAACAAAAAAATGCACTTTTGAAACAAGTGCCATTCAGCAATTCCAGTGAAACAATATTAGATATTTACAATGCAAAATTAATTGAAATAAACAACTATATATTCAAGGAAAGAACAGAATTTATTACACAATTCAACACCATTTTTAAAACCAAATACAAACAAATCTTTAATGGCAATGAGCAAATTCAATTAGAATATGAAAGCAAATTCAAAGGGCAAAATATCGCTGATTTAATCACACAAAACAAACATGATGAAATATTAGCACAACGAACATTAATAGGCATTCACAACGATGATATTTCTTTTATGATGAATGAAATATCTGCAAAAAAAATTGCATCACAAGGACAACAAAAAACTATTGTTTTGGCACTAAAATTTGCACAATATGAATATATAGCGAGTTGCACTAAGAAGTTGCCACTTTTATTTCTAGATGATATTTTTGATAAATTAGATATGGGTCGTATTGAAAAAATTCTTCAATTAATCCAAGAAGAAAATTTTGGGCAAATATTTATTACTTATACCGATGTTAACCGAATTTTAAGTATCTTGCAAAAGTTATCTATAAAAGATTTCAAACACATACTTATTAATTAAATTTTGGCAAAGCATCAATTTAGTCCACTAAAAGATATTTTCGATGACATGATTCGGGAGATGAAAATCGGAGATAAAATGCTCGAATTGAACATTAAAAAAATTTGGTTTGAACAAATGCAAGGCATAATTGCAAAAAATACAAAAAATATCTATTTAAGAGAAAATAATTTATATGTTACGATTGAGTCGTCTGTTTTGAAGCAAGAATTATTTATGGCACGTGAAAAAATCTGTCAGATAATAAATGACAAGCTAGGCAAAAATGTCATAAAAGAGGTTATAATTAGATAAATTTATTTTTTCGGAACATTATTTGAGTATATTTGTTTCAAAATTATCAAATACAAACATTAAAAAAAATAAACATGGCAAAAGAATTAACAGACAGCAATTTTCAAAATGAAGTTTTAGATTTACAAGGTGTTGCATTAGTAGATTTTTGGGCAGAATGGTGCGGTCCGTGTAAATTAATTGGTCCAGTTATTGAAGAATTGGCAGGTGAATTTGAAGGAAAAGCATTGATAGGAAAATTAAATGTAGATGACAATAGAGATGTTGCAACACAATATGGCATTATGAGTATTCCAACATTATTATTCTTTAAAAACGGAGAAGTCGTAAGTAAGCACGTTGGATTAGCATCAAAAGGTGATTTAAAGAAAAAAATTGATAGTTTATTAGCATAATATTTATAAGCTTATATGCAAATTAAAAAAGTAATTTTTTTTACAATCGTTGCATCTGTCTTTGTTGTAGCTTGTAATATTAATAAGCCTGATAAAATAAATCAACCTGCATCATCTGAAGTGGATAACTTATTCAATACCACTATTGATTCAACAAAAATGCACATTTTTAAACAACAAAAAACGACTCTAAAATTTGAAAAAGAATTATACGATTTTGGGGAAGTTAAAGAAGGTACAAAATTGAATAAAAAAGTAGTTTATACAAATACAGGCAATAACCCGTTGGTAATTTTTATGGCTTTTGGAAGTTGTGGTTGCACTACACCAACTTTTTCAAAAGAACCCTTAGCTCCTGGAGCTTCAGATACTTTAGATATAGGTTTCAACTCAGAAGGAAGAAGTGGCAATCAATCTAAAACTGTAAAAGTGTATGCCAATACAGAGCCAGCATTTAATGAGTTTAAATTTACTGTAAAAGTAAATTAATTGTTTTTCTAACAGAAATAATATTTAATAGAAGAGGCTGTCCAGAATATTTTGGACAGCCTCTTTTGGAATTTCAGGTAACGTACTAAAAAATGGTTAGTAGCTAAAAAAACTATTTCTTAATAGGGAATTTGTGTTTATTCATCAACTTTTAATTCCTGCATTGTTCTGAGTGATGGAGCTTTAAAATAGGTTACTATAACTACGAAAATAGTCATTGCTCCACCAAAAACTACCGCAGGAACTGTTCCTAATAATTTAGCAGCCAAACCACTTTCAAACTCGCCAATTTCATTAGATGAACCAATAAACATAGAATTTACAGCTGCTACTCGTCCACGCATCTCTTCAGGTGTTTTTAGTTGCAATATTGTTTGTCGAATAACAACACTCACGCCGTCTAATGCACCACTCATCATCAAACAGAATAAAGACAAAATAAAATATTCACTTAACCCAAACAGTATAATAAAAACACCAAAACCTGCAACTGCAATCAACAAAATATTCCCTACATATTTCTTAAAAGGAAAAAATGCCATCGAAACCATGACTATGATTGCATCAACAGCTGGCATTGCACGCATGATACCCAAACCAAATGAACCAACATGTAAAAATCCTTAGCAAAAACAGGCAGTAAAGCTGTTGCTCCACCAAATAAAACTGCAAATAAATCTAAAGAAATGCAAGAAAGAATAATTTTATTTTGAAATACAAAACTCAAACCAACTTATACACTATCCCATAATTTTTCAATCATATCTTTGTTTACAATAGGTTTTGGCTTTATTTTGAAAATTAAAAAAGCAGATAGTATCAACAAAAAGAGTTGAAAATAAATGTTAAAGTAATACCCAATATGCCATACAATAAACCAGCTAAAGCTGAACCAATAATAGCTCCTAATTGCCAAGCTCCACTTGTCCAAGTTGCTCCATTTGGATAATATTTTTTAGGAATTAAAAAAGTTGCCAAGGCAAAACCAGCAGGACCAGAAAAACCTCTTACCATTCCTGTCATAAATATGACGGCATATATTCCAATTATAACATCTCTTTTTCCAAAATAGCTAATAAAATCTCGGTATGTTAATAAAATAAGCGTTGCACTTAAAAGAATATAAAAAACTAAGCATTAAAAAAAACAATCCCTTTTTTTCAGATTTATCAGCAACATGACCGCCATAAAGTGCCAATCCAATTGCAGGAATGGCTTCTGTGAGACCAATAAAACCTAACATTAGTTTACTTTCTGTCAATAAATAAACTTCCCAACCAATCAAAACAGATTGAAAAGCTATTGCCATTGTTAGCAAAAATCTTGCGATGACATAATACCTAAATTTAGGAAAGGTATTGACGGTATAAAATGCTTCTTTTTTAAAAAAGTCTTTCAATTTAATATTGAATAAAACCTTTTAAATGAGGCTGAGTTTCATTTTTATCAACAACATCTAAAGTGATTTTGTTATTGACTTCAGAGCTTCTAAAAACAACTGTACTTGGTAAAAAGATAGGTGTTTTAAAAGATGCTGCAAACTCGTGTGGCAAACTCCAAACTTTAGGATATTGTGCTAAAATTTTTCCAGCAGTGTACATTCCATGAATGATATGTCGTTTGAAACCAAATAATTGTGCTGATATTGGATGTAAATGAATTGGATTAAAATCTCCAGATGCTTGTGCATATTTAATGCCTAAATTATCTTCAAAATTCCAAACTCTTCGTTCATGTTTAGCATCAACATCTTGAATATCCCACTCCAAAACTTCTCCAATTCCTTCTTTCCCTTTACTTAAAGAAACCATCGTTTCTTCCCATACAGATTTCCCATTTACTTCAATACTTGTATTAATTTCAAAAGCTTGTCCTTTGGAATGTGCAATTAAATTTCCAGTTCTGCAAACAATAGAGAATTTTTGGTTATAATTTAAAGGTTCAATTTGTTTAATTTTATTGGCAAAATGCACCATACCCAACATTGGAAAAGGCATTTCCAATGAACTCATTAAATAAGTTTTCAGATTAAAAGATTTAACGAATAAGAACGTAGATGGAACAGCATTCGTTAATCCAAAACCTAATAAATTATTGTATGCATTGGTTTCTTTTTCAGTAATGCTTAAATCATCAATTCTAACTTCTAGATTAGGTAAAAATGCTTTGGGCTTTTTTATTACTGAGGTTGCAATTCTAGAATATAATTCAAAAGAATTTGGAATTTTATGTAAATGTGTTGTTTTGTACATAGAAACAAAAATAAAGATTTTCCTATTGAAAAGCTAATAGAATAGATGATTTTATCAAAAGATAACCAACTTGATTGTTTACTTTTTCAATCCAATTTCTCTCAATCTTTCATTCAAATACTCTCCAGCAGAAATAGGCTCAAAGGCAATTGGATTTTCTGCTGAAATGCAATTATCTAAACAATCTAATCGCATTTCGCTTCTTGGATGTAAGAAGAATGGAATTGAAAATCTTGGAGTATGCCATTTTTCTCTTGGAGGATTCACTACTCGATGTGTTGTTGAACGTAATTTATTATTACACAAACGTTGCAACATATCACCCACATTTACCATAATTTGATGTGGTTCTGCTTTGGCATCATGCCAAACATTATTTCTGTCTAAAACTTGCAAACCATCGGCACTTGCACCAACTAAAAGTGTAATCAAATTGATGTCTTCATGTTCTTCAGCACGAATAGCATTTTTAGGTTCTTGGGTAATTGGTGGATAATAAATTGCTCTCAAAATACTATTTCCATTATGAATTTTAGAATCAAAATAATTTCTATCTAAATCCAAATATTCAGCAATTGCACGCAATAGATGTCTGCCTGAATTTTCAAAACTTTGGTACAATTCTTTTCCAATTTTATTGAAATCGGCAACTTCTTTCACTTGAACATTATCAGGATAATCTTCTTCAAGCATTTTCTCACCATCTTCAATATATTGTCCAAATTGAAAAAACTCTTTTAAGTCTGCTACTTCACTTTGCTTGGCTTTTTCTCTACCAAATGAAGTATATCCACGTTGTCCTGCCAATTCTACAATTTCATATTTTAATTTTTCCTCAGTTGGCATTGCAAAAAATTCTTGTATAGATTTATAAAAAGACTGAATTAATTCAGGTGGGATTCCGTGATTTTCAATGGCAGCAAAACCTATCTCTTCATAAGCCTTTCCGAAATCTTGAATAAACTTTTGCTTTCTTACTATATCATCAGATAAATAGTCTGCTAAATCTAAAACTGGAATAATACTCATATTAAAATTTTTGTCTAATGTATAAAATCAAAATTAATAATCAAAATATTTATGCTTATTCATTAAAATTAAAGCGATTAAATTTTAATTAAAAACTACATCAAAAAAATTAGGATTGGTCTTTTACTTTAAAAATTGAGCCGATACCTTTGCCAATTTTCTGAACCGCTTCGATACCTCGATCTAAAGGTTCACCAGAAATATCTTCAAATCTTTCGATAATTGCAGTATCATATTCTTGAGGATAAATCAGTAATCGACTATTTGTTGCAAAATATTTTTCAATTTTGAATGGAATGGTTTCTAAAACTCTCATATACGATGTCGTTCCTTTTCGTGCAGAAACTAAAACCAATAAATCTTCTTCTTGAATATATTTTGAAAGCACTAAAAAATCTTCCCAATCTATAAAAAGGTAGGTATATAATTTAGCTGATAATTTTTCTTTTGAGAATATTTTCTCCACTGCAATTTTTGAAGATTCATTGCCATAAACTACCATCGGAATACTTAATTCTTGAGCTAATTTTGACATTTTCATAACCCAAAGTGTAAATCCATTTTCAAATTCAGCCAAAGGCGGAACAACAATCACAATACGTTTAAGTAATGCTAAAGGTTTTTCAATATGACCAACAAAAATAGTTTTATCAGTCGATCTTAAAAGATTATCTAATTTTTTTCCAAAAATCTTATCTACAAATCCATACTGACGAGGCCAACCTAACATAATGATATCTGCCATAATTTCCCGTGCTATTCGACTAATACCACTAGCAGGATTATGGTCTATAGTCGTAATGACATTTACTTTAGCTTCAAAAGCAGAAGCTTGTCTTACATATTCTTCTAATTTATTTTTAGATTTCAAAATATTGATTTCAGCCTCCGCATCATTAGAAACTACTGAAAGCACAGAAATTGGATGTGCTGATTTTTTATCCTTAATTAAAATTAAAAACTCTAATACCTTTTCAATATTTGTAGCACTTACAATAGGAAATAAAATATGTTCATTTTGAATCTCTGCACTTTTTATCAATTCAGAATCATCACTTTCCGATTCGACAATGATGGTTTTAGCAGCTTTTTCAGTTGCAAAAGAAGCCACAATACAAGTAATTAAAATCAAAATAATTGTTCCATTTAAAATATTTTCATCTAAAATACCTGCTTGATAACCTACTAAAACAATAGCTAAAGTTGCCGCTGCATGTGCACTACTCAAACCAAAAATCAATTGACCTTGAGCTTTAGAATACTTAAAAATTAATTGTGTAAAAAATGCTGCTAACCATTTACTAAAAATAGCCACAACTGTTAAAGTTCCAGCCACTATTAATGCCATCGGCCCACTTAAAATTACACGAATATCAACCAGCATACCAACACTAATCAGAAAAAATGGAATAAAAAGTGAATTACCAATAAACTCTATCCTATTCATTAAAGCTGAAGAATGAGGAATTAATTTATTCAACGCTAATCCTGCCATAAACGCTCCAATAATAGGTTCTATTCCAGCCACTTCTGCAAGAAATGCAGCAAAAAATACGACGGATAAAACAAAGATATAATGCGAATGTTTTTCGCTCTCTAATTTCTCAAAAAACCATTTTGCAATCTTCGGAATAACCAAAAATATTATCGCTGAAAAAATTGCCAAAGAAATGCCTAAACGTATCCAAAATTCTTGTGTCAAGGTGCCTTGGCTATTTTCCATAATTACAGCTAAAATAATTAAGACCGCTGTATCTGTTAATAAAGTTCCTCCAACTGTAATGGCTACAGCTTGATTTTTAGAAATCCCTAATTTACTTACAATTGGATAAGCCACTAAAGTGTGCGTAGCAAACATACTTGCGGTTAAAAAGCTGGTATTAAAATCATAACCTAAAACATAAAAACAAACAGGAAAACCAATACTGAGAGGAATTATAAACGTAAAAAATCCAAATAAAAGGCTTTTGTTTCTGTTGGCTTTAAATTCATTTAGGTCTAATTCCAAACCTGCGATAAACATAATATATAATAAACCAATAGTCGAAAAAAGTTCTATTGCTGAATTTTTTTCCAAAATAAAAAAACCGTGTGGCCCAATGACAACACCAGCTATTATTAATCCAATTATACCTGGAATATTTAATTTTCTTAATAAAATTGGAGACAATAAAATTATAAATAATATCAATGAAAAAACCAAAATTGGGTTTTGCAATGGCAAAGTAAATTCATGAGTAAGATGATCAAAAAAAGAAGTCATAGGATAATTTTTAGCTAAACAATTAGTCTAAAATACATTTTTATCCTCTAAAACAAAAAGAAATCTTCAACTAAAAATTGATAAATTCTCTAAAAAAACTTAATTTTTTAAAACTTCTAAAATATCTTTTTGCATTTTTTGTGCAATAGCATTTGCGGTTTGTTCTGTACTACTTTCTGAATAGATTCTAATGATAGGTTCTGTATTAGAACGACGCAAATGTACCCAATCTTCCTCAATATCAATCCTCAAGCCATCTTCAGTATTTTGAGGATATTGTTTGTATTTATCTTTAATACCAGCAATAATTTTATCGACATCTACACCTTCTTCTAATTGAATTTTATTCTTAGAAATTACATAATTGGGATAACTTGCTCTCAGCGAGGAAGTATTCTTATTAGACTTAGCTAAATGTGTTAGAAATATTGCAATTCCAACCAAAGCATCTCTACCATAATGTAATTCTGGTAAGATAACACCGCCATTTCCTTCTCCACCAATGACAGCATCTATAGCTTTCATTTTCTCCACAACATTTACTTCGCCAACTGCACTTGAGTGGTATTCCACATCATATTTCTTTGCAATATCTCGCAAAGCTTTTGTCGATGATAGATTTGAAACAGTATTGCCTTTATTCTGAGAAATAACATAATCAGCACAAGCAACTAAAGTATATTCTTCACCAAAAGGATTTCCTTTTTCATCAATAAATGCTAATCTATCGACATCTGGATCAACTGCAATACCTAAATCTGCTTTATTAAAAGTAACCTCGGTTGAAAGATTTCCCAAATGCTCAGGAAGTGGTTCTGGATTATGTGCAAATTTTCCATTTGGCTCACAATATAATTCAATAATTTTTTTAACACCCAGTGCCTTTAAAAGCTTTGGTACAGCAATACCACCCACACTATTTACGGCATCTAATACAACAGAATAATCTTGAGCTGTAATTGCTTCCACATCAACATAAGGTAGTTCTAAAATTTTTTGGATATGATAATCTAAATAGTCTTTTTGTTCAACCTTGCCTACTTTATCAATCTCTGCAAATTCATATTTTGCCTTATCTGATTTTTTAATAATTTCAGCACCTACACTTTCTGAAATAAATTCGCCTCTTTTATTTAATAATTTCAAGGCGTTCCATTGTCTTGGATTATGACTAGCCGTGATAATAATTCCACCATCTGCACTTTCTGCAACCACAGCCATTTCAACCGTTGGTGTTGTTGCCAAGCCTAAATCTATCACATCAATCCCTAAACCCAATAAATTTCCTACAACATTATGATAAACCATCTCACCTGAGATTCTTGCATCACGACCAACAACTACTTTTTTTCCACCTTTTTGTAAAATAATACTTGCATAAGCTAAAGTAAATTTTGCAATATCTAAAGGCGTTAAATTATCGCCACTTTTTCCACCTATCGTACCACGAATACCAGAGATTGATTTAATTAAAGCCAAAATATTATAATTTTAAGTTGAGCGAATATACCAATTTTAAATGCTTTTTCAATTGCAATTAAAATATCTTTCCAAAAGATAATATTTAGAAAAAACAATGTTTACAATTGGAATATTTACTTTTGAATATATGCTCCTGAAAATGAATTAGAAAGCGAATTAATATACTGATGAACACTAAATATTACTGGAATGTAAAGTAAATCACTTATGAAAGAATATTTATAAAAAGGAATTGCAGCAACGAAACAATTTACTAAACCACTTAAATCTTTTGAATAAAGATTAGACATTAAAAATACACCTAAATTAGTGATTACAAAAAATAATAAAGAAGAAACTAATCCATAAGTTGCTAATTTTCCCCAACTAAATTTATTAGCACTCATTTTAGTACCCAAAAATGCAATTAGTGCATAAGAACCGTACACAAAAACAAACGTATCGTGAAATAAACTATATTGGTGGATATAAGAAATTACAATATCTCCAATGAATGAAGCCAACATTGCCAATATTAAACCTTTTTTGTAATCATTAAATAAATAGCCTGCAAATAAAGTAACAGCTACAATAGGTGCAAAATTATCTATAGGTTGAACTATTCTGAATACAACTGCAATGGCTATGATTAAAATTCCAATTAAAATATTTTTATGCGTTTTCATAAGGGTATTTTTAGACTACAAATATACTATTAATTTTATTTATTTCAAAAGTAAAACGCAGCGATTAATAATGTACCTATAAATTTTGATACAAATAAACTTCATCTTCTCCTATATTGAAAAATTTATAAGGTATTATTTTTAAAGCAGGAGCTGATATTCCATTTTCTAATCTAATTTTAGCTTTTATCTGAATAATTTCATTCCATTGATTTTGAGCGATAAAAGAATTTAAAATTTCAGCTCCGCCTTCTACTAAAATAGATTGAATATTAAGTGTGTAAAGTTTTTTTAAAATTGATTCTATATTATAAATATTTTCCACCATTATCCAACAAATATTATTCGTCTTAGACTCTTTAGATTCATTGATAATAAGTATTTGACTAGTAAAATCTCTAAAAATATTCAAATTCATATCAACATTTCCATCTTTACATAAAATTATTTTTGTGGGATTATTACCTTTTGCATAGCGTACGTTTAATAATGGATTGTCTGTTTTCAATGTATTATTACCAATTAATATAGCTTGATGTGAAGAACGTAATTGATGTACAAATCGTTTGCTCATTTCATTACTAATCGCAATTGTTTTATTTTTTTGACCAATAAAATCATCTGCACTTTGAGCATATTTTAAAGTAACAAAAGGCATTTGATGTTGATGAAACCAAATAAATTGCTCAATCAGTTTTTTACCTTCCTCTTCCAACAAACCATGTTCTACTTTTATTCCAGCATTTTTAAGCTTTTTGATACCATTTCCAGCAACCAAAGGATTAGGATCTAAAACTGAAACAACTACTTTTTTAATTTGTTGTTGTATAATCAAATCTGCACAAGGCGGTGTTTTTCCAAAATGAGAGCAAGGCTCTAAACTAACAAATAAAGTACTTTCTATAATAAATTTTTTATCCTCTTCATGCACCGAATTGAGGCAGTTCACTTCAGCATGAGCGGTACCAAATTTTTGATGATAACCTTCGCCAATAATTCTATCATTATATACTAAAACCGAACCAACTAAAGGATTTGGAGCAACAAAACCATTGCCTAATTTGGCAAGCTTAAAACACCGTCGCATGTATAATTCCACTGTTGGCACTTTCATTATTTTATACTTACTTTGTACAAAAATACACTTTTGAAACAAGTTGCCTATCAAAAATTAATATTATTACTACTTCAAGAAATTTATGATGAAAGAGAGTCAAGAAATATTTATAAATATGTTTTAGAGGAATATTTTGGACAACAATTTATACATCTTGACCAACTTATACTTAAAGATGAAGAATTAGAAGATTTCAATGTTATTTTTGAAAAGATAACCAACCACTACCCTATTCAATATATTTTTCAAAAAGCATATTTCTATAACTTTGATTTTTTTGTCAATGAGCATGTTTTAATTCCAAGACCAGAAACTGAGGAATTAGTACAACTTATATTACAAGAGAATGATTTCAGCAATAAATCAATTTTGGATATTGGAACAGGAAGTGCTTGTATTCCGATTACAATAAAAAAGCATCGGAACAATTGGGCTGTAAGTGCTATGGATATTAGCTTATATGCATTAGATGTTGCTAAAAAAAATGCAAAAAATCATCAAACAGAAATTCATTTTATGCATCAAGATATTTTAAATACTGAAGCAAAATCATTTCCAAAATACGATATAATTGTTTCCAATCCACCATACATAACACCAAAAGAAAAAAATGTTATGAGCAATAGTACCATATTATATGAACCTGATTTAGCTTTATTTACACCAGAAGATGATGCTTTAATTTTTTACAAAGCCATTGCAAAATTTGCTATCGAAAATCTAAATCCAAATGGGAAATTATATTTTGAATTAAATGAATTTTATGCTGAGGAAACTAAAAACTTGCTTCAACAAAATGATTTCAAAGATATTAGAATTATAAAAGATTTAGCAGGGAAAAATAGGATTCTATCAGTATATATATAAAAATTTATAATCTATTTAATTTAACATAAGAAATACACTAAAAATAACAATTATAGTTAATAATTTACAAGTAGATTTCTATCCTTATATACAATGAAAAGAAGTCAATTAGGATTATGTAATTTTGCAAAAAATTTCTAATGGCAACAAAAGAAAAAGAATACGAAGTAAAAGACCATCAACTTTCAATTTCTTATCTACACGTTTGGTTTCAATTATTACTCCGTAATAGAATAAGCAAAGATAAATTTTCAATGGTTTTAAAAATTACTTTGTTTATTGTACTAACGCAACCTTTTCAATGGTTACAGTATCTTTTATTCAATTCAAAAATCAAAAATACAGATATAAACCAAAAGCAACCTTTATTTATTTTAGGACATTGGAGAAGTGGCACAACGCACTTGCATTATATTTTATCCAAAGACGAACAATTTAGCTATCTAACCAATTACCAATCATTTTTATTAAATGTTAGTTTAATTGGAAGAACTTGGTTAAAAGTTATTTTAAGTCCATTATTACCTAACAAAAGACCTCAAGACAATGTAAAACTAACTGTAGATTCGCCTGCTGAAGAAGAACAACCGTTTTCAAACTGTTCTACAAAAGCAGGTATTCATTCTTTCTTTTTTCCTAAAAATTCTGAGTACCACGAAAAATATCATTTATTTAAAAATATTTCACCTGAAGAAAAAAGAGAATGGCAACAAGATTATGTCTATTTATTGAAAAAAATAGCATTTGTGAATGGAAGCAGACAACTTTTGTTAAAAAATCCTCATAATACTGGACGTGTAAATGAATTATTAGAATTATTCCCACAAGGTAAATTCGTTTTTATTCATAGAAATCCTTATGAAATTTACCAATCTATGCAACATCACTTTAAAAAAGTGATTAGTACACAATTTTTACAAGATTATTCAGCTGAAGAAATTCACGAGCGTATTTTATATGTTTTTGAAACGATGTTACAAAAATACTTGAATGAAAAACATTTAATTCCACAAAATCAATTGTATGAAATTGCTTATGCTGAATTGGAACAACAACCAATGCCAATTATCCAAAACTTGTATCAACAATTAGCTTTACCTAATTATGAAAATGCGAAAAATCCAATTTCAGCATATTTAAACTCTGTGAAACAATACGAAAGAAATAATTTTAAAAATTTAGACAAAAAAACCATTCAAGATATCAATACTCGTTGGAAATTTGCTTTTGAAATTTGGAATTATGATATGATTTCTGCCGAAGAATTTGCTATTATCTAGTTATAGTCGAATTTTAGGTTACAATATTATACTTTAGGATGTTGGCTAAAAAAAATATTTACCAAACAATACCAATTTTTCCTATAGTTTTTCGATTTTCCAAATCATGATGTGCCTTATAAATATCTGAAGCTTTATACATTTTGCCCACCTCAGGCTTTATTTTTCCTTCTTTCAATAAATTAATTACACTATCCATACAATATTTTAGTGTATCAGGTTTGTAATCTGCAATTCTTAACATATTTACACCTATAATACTTCTAGATTCCATCATTAATTGAGCAGGATGATAGATACCAAATTTAGCAGCCATAATTCCTTTGTTAATGATATTTTTAGCATCAGTAAAACTTGAAGCTCCATAACCTACAATTCGTCCTCCTTTTTGCAAAAGGTTATAAGATTTTCTAAAATTATCGCCACCTAAACTATCAAAAGCAACATCTATCGGTTCTTTTATAACTTTTGAGAAATCTTCTTTGTTATAGTTAATTGGATAATCAACACCTTGTCTTTGTAAGTATTTTAATTTTGCTTCGCTACCTGCTGTTGAATATATCTTTGCATTTTTTAATTTGCACAATTGAATTAGTGCTGTCCCAACACCTCCTGCTCCAGCATGTATAAGGACGGTTTCATTTGGAAGTACATTTGTTGCAACATTTGTTGCATAAAATGCCGTAGAATATTGTGTTGCTAAAGCTAAAGCTTCGCCAACTGCCATATCCTCATCTATTTTTGAAACTGCATGATATTTTTGTGTAACATATTGGGCATAACCACCAAATCTTGTAAATGCCAAAACTCTATCTCCAATTTTTAAACCTTTTACTTCCGAACCTACTTTGTCAACTTTACCAACTACTTCATAACCAACAATTGCTGGCAAAGGTGGACAATCTCTATAATCACCTAACCTTGCAACTACATCGGCAAAATTTATTCCTGAAGCTTCTACTACAATTCCGACTTCATCACTTTTTGGTTCAGATACAGTAATATCTCTAAGTTCAAAAGCCTTTTCAGGAGAGCCAAATTTAGTGATATAAATTGCTTTCATATTATATTTATTTAGAACAGTCATCTACATTACAAACCGTTTTGTCAGGATAAACAACTGCTGTTCCACTTTTGAATGTATTATTCATTACAGCATAGGTAAATCCAGCAACCCAATCCACAACTTTTTGATAGCCCCAATTATTCATGGCATGTCCACCTTTGCATACTTTTATTGTGAAAGTAGGGTTGTTTTTATTTATTAATTTTTCATAAATATATTCTGGACCGTAAATCATTGGAAATGGCAAAGACTTATTGGCTGCTCGAGTATCACATTTATAAATTGTACCTATATTTGGAGAAATTAATTCGTCGCATGTTCCACTAACTAAAAGTGTTGGCGTATTATTAGGATTTTCTATTATTTTAGGATTAGAAATTGCACCAGATAATGCAAATACACCTGCAACTTTAGTTGGTTGACTTCTTAAATTATTGGCTGTTGTTGCGTCTAATGAACCACCAATAGACGAAATTAAGTTTTTTTCTGTTTCTGAATTGTCGTAATAAACTGCATCTAATGCAGCAATTGCTCCAGCACTTTGTCCACCAATAAAAACCAAATCTGAATTAACGCCTAATCTTGTTGCATTGCTTTTTATATACTTTATAGCTGCAATAGCATCTTGTGTCGCTCTTAGTTCTGCTTTTAAAAAATCATTATATACATTTCCTCCACAATTAGCTGCTACTTTATCGCCGTTAAAACCAATTCTATAATCTATAGCTGCAACAACATAACCTCGCAATACCATACTTTTACAAATTTCTTGTAAGCCATCATCAATTTTCATGGAGAATCCTCCGCCATATAAGAAAATAATACAAGGTCTGTTTACTTCATTATCATTGGCAGGTGTAAAAATATCCATTACTAAATTCTTAGAAACGCCTAAATAATTAGGTGCGTTTTGAATATAAGTTTCCGTTTTTATGGTATAATTACTAAAAATATAGTTCTTATATCTCGAGCCATAAGGATTTTGCTCATAAGCAATTCGGGTTCCTGGCAGAACTGCTGTGGTAGCAATTCTATCTTTATTTATTGGATATTGAATTGGGTCAACTCTATTTGTTCCAATTGGGTTATTTTGTTGCGTGTTTTGCTGAGTATTCGATTGTTTATTACTGCTTTGTACATTAGCTAATGCCTCACACGATGTAAATAAATATAAATTACAAAATAAAAATACAACTAACTTAAACTGTTTCATAAACTTCTTCCTTTTCGATTTCTTCGGGTAAATAATCTTCACTTCTATAATATAAGTAAACTAACAAAATACATACCGAATTTAAAATGTGCCACAATGCATGACCTTGAAAAGGACTTGTCGGGGAACAAAGCACTGAGGTTCTATCCAAAATCCAAATAGCATAAGAAAAGACAATCGTTACAAATGCTGCTGTAAGGAAAGATTTAATTGGCTTACTATGATTTAATTTTGTTTGAACATATAAGTTTAAAAAGAAAAATATCAAAATTAAACTAGGAAATATAATATTGATTGGCAATTTCCATAAATATAGATAAAAGGCTGTCATTAATATTATAGCAGCAACAATCAATGTTTTATGAGAACTGTAATGCTCGTTTTTAAATTTTATTCTAGGAAATAATTTATATAAATTATAAGTTATAGCACTAATGACAATAAAATACATACCAGTTTGGTCAAACTTTTGAAATAAATGCGTTAAACTAGCATGATATAAAAAACTACCTAAACCTAAATACAATAGTGAAAATCCAAATAAGTAACTAAATCCTGGATACCTCGCTAATAAGTTATTTACAGAACTTCTTTCGTAGTATTTTCTATCGTTCTTGGCAATACTTAAAATAATAAGTGCTGAAATAATGAAGCCAATATTTGACCAAGTGTTGGAGGGTTGTACTATCATTTGGTCAAACCGATTTAATTCACAAAACTCAGTAGCATTGCCTCCAGCTTGTTTATAATTATCCCAAATAGTTATATATTGATTTAATTTATAACCCAAAAACATTATTCCTGAAAAGATAATTGTTCCAAAAAATGGCCAAGTAAAAACCCTTGGTCTATGATTGTGTAATTTAAATACTTTTTGAATTTTTTCGAAATTTGACGCTGTCATTATTATACTTAGATATTATTTATGCGAATATAATATTTCCAATAGATATTTAGGTAAAAATAATACAAAACTTATTCTAAAAATATTATTTTGATTTAGGTTGTAAAACGTTCATTTCTTCTGGAATAAAATCTTCACTTCTATAATAAAAATAAAGTAAAACAATACTAGTTGCATTAAGAATATGCCAAAGTGCATGACCTTGAAATGGGCTTGAAGGCGAACATAATAAACTAGTTTTATCTAATATCCAAAATGTAAATGAAATTGAAATGGTTACAAATGAAGTAATCAATACCCCTTTAATTGGAATACTATGCTTCACTTTTGCATAAACATATAAATTCATAAAAAAAAACACTAATACTAAACTCGGAAATACTATATTTAAAGGAAGTTTCCATAGATATAAGTAAAAAAACAGCATTAACGCCAATCCGCAAGTTATCATAAATTTATGAGAACTAAAAACAACATTTTTAAATCGAATATGAGGAAACAATTTATAGACATTATAGGTTATTGCACTTATCAAAACGAAATACATTCCTGTTATATCTAATTTTTGAAAGAAATAGGTCAGACTTGCATGATATATAAAACTAGAAAGTCCTAAAAACAATAAAGTTCCCCCAAATAAGTAACTAAAATGAGGATATTTTGTTAAGAGATTATTGATAGTATTTTTGCCATAGTATTTAGTATCATTTTTAGCAATACCTAAAATTATCAAGCCTCCAATAATAAAACCTATATTTGACCAAGTATTAGATGGTTGCACTATAAGTTGATCAAAATGATTTAATTCACAAAATGTAGTTGCATTTCCATCTGCCTGACTGAATTTATCCCAAATTGGAATATATTGATTGAATTTATAGAAAATAAACATTATAGATGACGAAATAAAAGTAATCAAAAATGGAAAGATAAAAACTTTTGGAGTATGATTATGTAATTTAAAAGTATCTTTTAATTTGTCAAAGTCGATAGTTGCCATAATACATTTATTCTAATTATATCCCTAAAAGTAGGTAGTTATTTTTAATTATACAAATAATTTTAAATAAATGAGGTAAGAGTATTTATTATTTTATCAATTTATATTATGTTAATACTCCTAATTTGATAATATGAAAGGAGTTTTTTATTTTAGCAAACTATAATTAATATTAATAGACAAGCGTGTGAAGAATTATAAAGTAGAATTTGTTTCCTATAATCAACCTGTAATGATTGGTCGTTTTATGCTTATCTTTTCAAGAAGAAGAGTAGATGTTACTAATTTTTCTTTCCAAAAAATAGATGAGCAAGATGGTAAATTTACCATTGAATTTAATGCTGAAGATTGGGACGCTCAAAATATTTTAAAACAAGTACAAAAGCAAATTGATGTTTTTGAAGCTGAATTAGTATAATAAATTAAATTGATTAATAAATAAAATTACAAATTAAGAAATCATGGCAATAATGAATTTTGGTGGAGTAGAAGAAAACGTTGTAACACGTGAAGAATTTCCACTTTCAAAAGCAAAAGAAGTATTAAAAGAAGAAACCATCGCTATTATTGGTTATGGTGTACAAGGTCCTGGACAAGCATTAAACCTTAGAGACAATGGTTTTAATGTGATTATTGGTCAAAGAAGACCATCTAAATCTTGGGATAAAGCTGTAGCTGATGGTTTTGTAGAAGGTCAAACATTGTTTGAGCCAGAACAAGCATTAGAAAAAGCAACAATTATTATGTATTTATTGTCAGATGCTGCACAAATTGAAATGTGGCCAACCGTAAAAAAACATTTAACAGCTGGTAAAGCATTATATTTCTCACATGGTTTTGGAATTACATACAAAGAAAGAACTGGCATTGTTCCACCTGCTGATGTAGATGTTATTTTGACAGCTCCTAAAGGTTCAGGAACTTCATTAAGAAGATTATTTTTACAAGGAACAGGTTTAAATTCATCTTATGCTATTTTCCAAGATGCAACTGGAAAAGCTTTTGATAGAACAATTGCTTTAGGAATCGGAATTGGTTCTGGTTATTTATTTGAAACTACTTTCCAAAAAGAAGTATATTCAGATTTAACTGGTGAGCGTGGTGTTTTAATGGGTGCTTTAGCAGGTATCATGGAAGCTCAATATAGTGTATTAAGAGAAAATGGTCATTCACCATCTGAAGCTTTCAATGAAACGGTTGAAGAATTAACGGAATCTTTAATTAAATTAGTTTCTGAAAACGGTATGGATTGGATGTATGCTAATTGCTCTACTACTGCACAACGTGGTGCTTTAGATTGGAAAGGTCCTTTCCGTGAAGCAGTTTTACCAGTGTTTAAAGAATTATATGCTAAAGTTGCAGCTGGCGAAGAAGCTCAAAGAAGTATTGACACCAATTCTCAACCTGATTATAGAGAAAAATTAGAAGCAGAATTAAAAGAATTAAGAGAAAGTGAATTATGGCAAGCTGGAAAAGCTGTTCGTAGCTTACGTCCTGGAAAATAATTTTTTTTCTAAAATAGAAATTTGCCCCAAACTTTTGTTTGGGGTTTTTTATTGCTATAAATTAATTATTTTTGAACGTATGGAACTAGAAATAAACCTAAACTTTAAAGACAAACGTGTATTAGTTATTGGAGATATCATTTTGGATAAATTTGTTTATGCCGAATATGCAAAAATGTCTCCAGAATATACTGAAGTTCCTGTTTTGAATGTAGAAAAATGTAGTGTTTGTTTGGGTGGAGCTGCAAATGTTGCTAGTAATATTAAAACAATGGGTGCTACTCCATACTTAGTTGGAATTGTTGGACAAACTTATGAATCAGAGTTCAAGAATATTGAAACCTTGATGAAAATATCATCAATAAACACTGAATATTTAGTGAATACAGCATTTTCTACAACAGTAAAGACCCGAATATTTAACGCTGGATTACCCATGTGTAGATTAGACAGGGAAACAGAGCAAGAATCCAATGATGAAATTAATAGTGAAATTTTAAATAAAGTGGCTGAAGTTATTGAACAACATCAACCGCATGCTATTATTTTACAAGATTACAATAAAGGCGTTTTGAATCCCAATACGATTCCTAATATTCTAAATATTGCTAAAATTAATAATATTCCAGTTTTTGTAGATCCTAAATATGCTAATTGGGAATTATATAATAAAGTAGATTTTTTTAAACCAAATGCAATAGAATTTGATGCAATGACGCATTTATTAAAAATAGATGAATTATCCATTGAAGAACAATTATTGTATCTAAAAAATTATCTTCAAGTAAAAAATCTATTTATTACTCAAGGAAAAGATGGAAGCATTTCCGTTAATGAACAAAATAAAATTCATCGTCAATCGATTCATAAATCTATAGAAAAAGTTGATGTCTGCGGTGCTGGAGATAGTGTAATCGCTATGCTTTGTTTAAGTACTTTATCGAATAATTCAATGATTGAAATTGCTTATTTAGCAAATTTAGCTGGTTATATTGCTTGTAGTCATGCACATATATATACTGTTAAATTTGAAGATATCAGCAAGTTATTAAAGTAATTTTCGTAATTCACTAAGTTTCAAAAGAGCTTCAACAGGAGTCATTGTATTGATATCTACTTGTTCGATGACTTCTTTTAGTTTCAATAATCGTGGGTCTTCCATCGAGAACATATTCAATTGAAAATTTTGATTTTCAGGTAACTTTTTAAGTGTTTTTGAAATATCTGAAGAAATGCTTCTATTACTTTCCAATTCTCCTAAAATCTCGTTAGCTCTATTGATGATGGCATTTGGCAAACCAGCCATTTTTGCGACATGTATTCCAAAACTATGCCCACTCCCACCTTCAATCAATTTTCGTAGAAATAATACTTTATTGCCTGTTTCTTGAACAGCGACATTATAATTTCTAATTCGCTTAAATTTATCTGCCAATTCATTCAATTCATGGTAATGAGTTGCAAACATTGTTTTAGGTCGAGCAGTTTTATTATTGTGTAGATATTCCACCAAACTCCAAGCAATAGAAATGCCGTCATAAGTTGAAGTACCTCGTCCAATTTCATCTAAAAGTACTAAGCTCTTTTCCGAAATATTATTTATAATACTTGCGGTTTCAATCATTTCTACCATAAAAGTAGATTCGCCCAAAGACAAATTATCACTCGCACCAACACGTGTAAATAATTTATCAATGATACCAATTTCTGCCGATAGAGCTGGAACAAAACAACCCATTTGTGCTAACAAAACTATGAGTGCTGTTTGTCTTAAAATAGCAGATTTACCACTCATGTTTGGACCAGTAATGATGATAATTTGTTGTGATTCGTTATCTAAAAAAACATCATTTGGAATATATTGCTCACCTAATGGTAATTGTTGTTCAATTACTGGATGGCGACCTTCTTTTATTTTCAGAATATTATCTTCAGTAATTAAGGGTTTTCTGTAATTATTTTTTAATGCAACAGTTGCAAAGGATAATAAACAATCCAATTGAGCAACTAATTGAGCATTCAGTTGGATTGGCTTGATATAATCAATGATATAATGAATAAGTTCTGTAAAAATTTGCTCTTCAATTTTTTGGATTTTCTCTTCCGCACCTAAAATTTTCTCTTCATATTCTTTTAGTTCAGGTGTGATATATCTTTCAGCACTTACTAATGTTTGTTTGCGAATCCAAGTATCAGGTACTTTTTCTTTGTGGGTATTTCTGACTTCCAGAAAATAACCAAAAACATTATTAAATCCAATTTTCAAAGAACTAATTCCAGTCTTTTCAATTTCAGCATTTTGAAGTTTAATTAAATAATCCTTTCCAGATAAAGAAATAGCACGCAAGGTATCCAACTCTTCTGACACACCTGATTTTACAGCATTTCCTTTTTGAATTGCCACAGGTGCATCATCTGTAATCGTAGCTTCAATTTTTTCTTTTACAGAAGCACATAAATTAATTTGTTCGCCGATTTTCTTTAGTGTAATATTTTCAGATTGCTGACATAAAATTTGAATATCGGCAATTGAAGTCAATGCTTTTTTAAGTTGATTTAATTCTCTAGGCGATATTTTTAATAAAGAAACTTTAGAAATAATTCGTTCTAAATCACCAATTGTTTTTATGCTTTGTGCTATTTTATTAGAATTATCTTGTTCTTTAATTAGATACTCTACTGCTTGTAATCGTTCATCTATAGTTACTTTATTTTTTAAAGGCATGGCTACCCAACGTTTCATCATTCTACTACCCATTGGTGCTACAGTTTTATCAATAATATTCAAAAGTGTAACGCCTTTTTCGTGCATAGAATGTACTAATTCCAAATTTCTGGCGGTAAATCTATCTAGCCATACAAATTGATTATTTTCAATACGTTGAATTTGTGTAATATGATCGAGTGATTTTTGTTCTGCTTCATTCAAATATTGTAAACAAGCACCTGCAGCTTTGATGCCTAAAGCCAAATTATCCAAACCAAAACCTTTTAAAGTTTGCACTTGAAAATGGTTCAATAATTTCTTTTCTAAATAATCATCTTGATACACCCAATCATCAATGGCATAAGTATAAAATTGATTAGCATAAGTACTATTAAACTTTTTCTGTTGGAACTTTGGAAAAACAACTTCCGAAGGTGTATAACTTTGAAATAATTTATCCAAATAATCTAAATTACCTTGAGTTACAAAAAATTCTCCAGTAGAGATGTCTAAAAAAGCAATCCCCATCGCATCATTTTCATAAAAGACAGAGGCTAAAAAATTATTGGCTTTATGATCTAAAATTTTATCATTTACAGTAACGCCTGGCGTAATCAATTCAGTAACGCCACGTTTCACGATTGTTTTAGTCATTTTTGGGTCTTCCAATTGTTCGCAAATCGCAACACGATAACCTGCTTTTACTAATTTAGGCAAATAAGTATCTACAGAATGATGAGGAAACCCCGCCAATTCTAAATCAGTTTGTGAGCCATTGGCACGTTTGGTCAATACAATTCCTAAAATTTCAGCAGCTTTGACGGCATCACTTCCAAAAGTTTCATAGAAATCACCGACTCTAAATAACAAAATTGCATCAGGATAAGTTTGCTTTATCTTGTTGTATTGTTGCATTAAAGGCGTTTCTTTCACTTCTTTGGTTTTGCTCATCTATTCAGACTAATTTTGGCTAATGGTAAAGATACAAAGACTGCAATAAAATGGGAATGTCTAAAACTATTATTATTCCACAGTTTTAATAAATGTTAATGAAAAAAAACGATTGTGAGATATTGCAGAAATTCAAATAAATCAATGTAACTGAATATTCATATTAACTTTTTATTTTTCAGCAACTATCCGATATATAAAGTATAAATCCATCAATTGATATTTGGCTACAATACCAATTCAGCCATCATTTCCTCTCAACTAAAAATCATTTTAACCATCAATATCGAAAACTTCATTTGTATAAACTAAACTCAAAAAGTCTTTTAATTTAACTATATTTGCCCAAATTAAATTTTTAGGTAAAAAAAAAATATGTCACAAATCAATCCAGTACAAACTACTGAAGTTTTACTAATGGGGCCAGGACCTTCTAATTCAATGCCTGGTGTACTACAAGCAATGTCAGAGCCTGTATTAAGTCATTTAGATCCTGATTTTTTAAAAATCATGGATGAAATTAAAGAACACCTTCAATATTTATATGTAACTCAAAGTCCACATACTTATGTAGTTTCTGGTCCAGGCTCTTTAGGTATGGAAACTTGTTTTGTCAACTTAGTTGAATCAGGCGATAAAATTATCTGTTGCCATAATGGTTATTTTGGTGATAGAATGCATGAAAATGCAAAAAGATATGGAGCTGAAATTGTAAGTGTTACCGCAGAGTGGGGAAAACCAATATCTTTAGAAGATGTAGAAAATGCTTTTGCTACAAATACTGATGTAAAATTAATTTCGGTTGTACATGCAGAAACTTCTACTGGTGTAAAAAATGATGTAGAAGCAATTGCAAAATTAGCAAAAAAACACGGTGCTTTAATTATTGTTGATGCTGTTACGGCTTTAGGTGCTATCCCATTGAAAGTAGATGAATGGGGATTAGATGCCGTTTATTCATGTAGCCAAAAAGGCATTGGTAGTGTTCCTGGTATGTCTCCCGTAACTTTTAGCCAAGCAGCATTTAATAAAGTAGTCAATAGAAAGAATCCTGTTCCATCTTGGTTTCAAGACATCACAGTTTATGAAAAATATTGGGCAACACAAACGGCACGTCCATATCATCATACTGCACCATCACAACAATATTATGCAATATTGGCGGCATTAAGACATATTAGATCTATTGGTTTAGAAAAAATTTGGAATCAACATACAGAAGTCAGTGCTTATTTCTTCCAAGAAATGACCTCAAGAGGTTGGAAATTTTTTGTTGAAGGCGATGCAAAATTACCTCAATTGAATACTGTTTTATTACCAGAAGGTTTTGATGATGCAAGCAATAGAACAAAAATGAGAAATGAATTTAAAGTCGAAGTTGGTGCTGGATTAGGTGCTATGTTTGGAAAATTATGGCGTATAGGCATAATGGGCGGCAATGTAAATAAAGCGGCTGTTGACCAATTACTAAAAGCCATAGATAGTTTATAACTTACATAATATATAAAATAAAAAAATCCTACCAAAAGGTAGGATTTTTTATTTGGACACAGCCATTATTTATTTAGCAACAGAAACACCTCTAGTTTCTCGAATAACCGTAACTTTTATTTGTCCAGGGTAAGTCATTTCATCTTGGATTTGTTGTGCAATTTTGAATGCTGTTTCTTCTACATCTTTATCAGAAGTTTTTCCAGCTTCAACAATAACACGCAATTCACGACCCGCTTGAATAGCATACGCTTTTTCTACTCCATTATAATTTAAAGCTAATTTTTCCAATTCAGCAATACGCTTCATATAGCTTTCCATAATTTCACGTCTTGCACCAGGTCTTGCACCAGAAATAGCATCACAAGCTTGGATAATTGGAGAAATCACAAATAACATTTCCATTTCATCGTGGTGTGCACCAACTGCATTCACAATCGCAGGATGTTCGCCATATCGTTCACAAATTTTTGCACCTAATAAAGCGTGAGATAATTCTGGATCTTCATCAGAAACTTTTCCTATATCATGTAATAAACCAGCACGTTTTGCCATTTTTGCATTTAAACCTAATTCACTAGCCATTACACCACATAAGTTAGATACTTCTCTAGAGTGTTGTAGTAAATTTTGTCCATAAGAAGAACGGAAACGCATTTTTCCAACTATCTTTATCAATTCAGGATGTAAGCCATGAATGCCTAAATCGATAACTGTTCGCTCTCCTATTTCCATAATTTGTTGCTCCAACATCTTCTCAGTTTTTGCAACTACTTCTTCAATTCTAGCTGGGTGAATTCTACCATCGGTAACTAATCGTTGTAACGACAATCTTGCAATCTCTCTTTTATAAGGATCGAAACCTGAGATAACAATCGCCTCTGGCGTATCATCAACAATTATTTCGACACCAGTTGCAGCTTCCAAGGCTCTGATATTTCTACCTTCACGACCAATAATTTGACCTTTTTGATCATCGCTTTGTAAATTAAAAACAGAAATGGCGTTTTCAATGGCACTTTCGGCAGCCACTCTTTGAATAGATTGTATGATGATTTTTTTGGCTTCTTTATTAGCTTTTAGTTTCGCTTCGTCCATTACCATTTTTACATGAGCAATAGCTTCGGTTTGTGCCTTACCTTTTAATTGTTCTACCAATTGAGCTTTTGCATCTTCGGCTGAAAGTTTTGCAATTTGTTCTAATTTTCTAATATGTTCTTGATGTGCTTTTTCTAAATCAGCTTGTTTAGAATTCATCACGTCCATTTGTAATTGAAGTTTGGCTTTTATATCTTCATTTTCCTTTTCTTGCTTGCCAGCATTTGCCAAACGATCTTTTAACGATTGTTCCACTTGCTTCAATCTACTTTCAGTCTCGACTGTTTTTTTGTTTCTTTGGTCAATTTCCTTATTGTGTTCTTCTTTCAATTTGAAGAAGTGTTCCTTTGCCTCCAACATTTTGTCTTTCTTGGTAGCTTCCGCCAAAGTACTTGCTTCTTTTACAATAATTTCTGATTCTTTTTTGGCATTAGCAACCATGCCTTGAGCTTTTTCCTCAAGTATTTTTGCATCTTGTAATTGTTTATCTACATTTGCTTTAAACAAAAATTTGCCTATTACAATTCCAATAATCAATGCTACTACGCCTGCTATAACTATTTCTATCATTTTTCCTTCTTTTTATTGTTTATAAATAAATCTACAATAATTAAAGGCAATAAAAATTTGAAGAAAATCTCAACAAATCAGAACAGGGTAATTCCTAAACTTCTATCTAATAATTGCTCCAATTCATCAAATTTAGTTTCTAATGAAGCAGAATTGGTAATTTTATTTTTAGATTGAAGCATATCGGCAGTAGTTTGTAATGCAATCATCGACAAAAAATCTTGTTTATCACGAGTTAATAATGTTTTCTGAAATTCAGAAATTTTATCGTTAATCTCTTTTGCAGCCTGTCTCACAAAACTCTCTTCTTCAGCAGAAACTTTAAGTTTGTACGGACGACCAGCCACCATGATATTAATATTATTTTGCTCTGCCATTATGGGTTTATCATTTCTAAAATATTATCAATTTTATTGATATGTTGTTCAATTTGTTGTTTTAATGCTGCACGCTCCTCTTGGTTCACCAACTCTGCATTCGATTCTTTAACTTTTAAAGCTTCTTTTAATGTATGATTTTCAATTTTAATTTGTTCTAAATTTTCATTTAATATCTCTTGTTGTTGTTCTAATTCCTTAATATAATTTTGTTGGTTAATAAATTCTGTTTGCTGTTCTTCTTTATTTAATTTACTGTTTTCTTCAGTCAATGATTTATAATTTTTTTCTAATTCATTGATTTTATTTCGTAAAGTTAATTCAACTTCTTCTAATTTCTTATTTTTTTCTATAATAAGATGAATTTTTTTAACAATTCTATTCCATCTATCGTCTAACTTACTCATTATCTTATTGTTGCATTAAATTCTTTTTGAAATACTTGTATCATCTTTTGCATAATGGCATCAATATCTGTATCTTGTAGCGTTTTCTGTTCATCTTTAAATAAAAAACTTAAAGCATAAGATTGTTCATTTGCTTTCATTTTATCATCTGTATAAATATCAAAGATATCAATTTTTTGCAATAATTTTTTACCAATTTTTTCTGCAGTTGCTTTTAGTTCTCCAAATTTAATTTCATTACTCAACAGTAAAGCCAAATCTCTTTTCACAGAAGGGAATTTGGAAACTGGCTTATAACTTACTTTATTATTAATGTATAATTCAATGATTTTCATCCAATTAAATTCAGCATAATAAACTTCTTGTTTAATATCAAATAAAGTAGTCCAATTATTTGAAACCTTTCCAAATTTAACCAAAATTGTATCGCTACTAATATATTCTAATCCATATTCAAAATAATTAGATTCTGAAAAAGATAATTCATATTGCGAAATACCCAATTTTTGTAATAAGCGATTAACGTTAGTTTTCAAAGTAAAGAAATCTGATTTTTGTGCAGAAGCCTTCCAATTAGGTTCTTGTTTTAATCCAAAATGACACAAAATTAAATGTTCATGTTCGATATAATCTTGTCCACTTTTATGATAAGTTCTGCCTAACTCAAACAATCTTAAATTACTGTTTTTGTGGTTGTTATTATAACTTACTGTTTCCAAAACTGAAAATAGCATATTATTTCGTAATACATCTAATTCCACGTTAATTGAACTTAATAAATTTACCCACTTTTCCTTAGCAGGTTCAAACTTCTCAATCAATTTAGATTTAGAGAGAGGGTTGGTTAAAATCTCGGCATAACCAATAGAAGCCAAATCATTCGCAACTTGCTCATAAATCTGTTCTGGATTTTTGGTTTCTGAAATGTTTACTGATGCATTTATTTTTAATGGTATCAATATATTATTAAATCCATAAATCCTCAAAATATCTTCAATGACATCTACTTCTCGTTGAACATCAGCACGATAAGGTGGCACAAATAAATCAGCACCTTGTTCTGTTAGATTCTGTACCTTAATTTCTAATAAATTTAAGATTTTCAGAATCTGTTCATTACTAATAGAAGCTCCAGTTAATTGTCTTACTTTATTAAAGTTTAACTTTACTTCAAAATTGTTAAATTGCTGATTTTTAATATTATATATATTTGAAAATAAAGTAACATTTGAATCTATTTGTTGTAAAAGAAAAACAGCTCTTTCTAATGCAATTTGTGTAATGTTAGGATCTATTCCTTTTTCAAAATGTATAGCAGCATCAGTTTTTAATTGATACTTTGTAGATGTTGCACGAATGGACTTTGGATTAAAATATGCACTCTCTAAGAAAATAGACTTTGTATTTTCAGTTACGCCAGACTTTTTACCTCCGTAAACGCCCGCAATACACATCGGTTCTTGTGCATTGCAAATCATCAATTCTGTACCTGACAATTTAATTTCAGAACCATCTAAAGTAACAAAAGGTGTGTTTTTATCTACTTTTTTAACTATAATTTCATTGCCTGTAATAGCATCAACATCAAAAGCATGCAAAGGCTGTCCGAGTTCGTGCATGACAAAATTCGTTACATCGACGATATGATTAATCGGTTTTTGTCCGATTGCTCTCAACTTATTCTGCAACCAAAATGGTGATTCTTGAACCGAAATATTTCCTAATAGAATACCTAAATATTTTGGGCAATCTACTTTATCCTCTACTGAAACTTTAAAATTCTTCTCTATCTTTTCTGAAGTTTGATAGGTTTCTATGGCTTTTAACTTAATATTTTCGTTATTCCTATAATTATAAGCCGCCAACAAATCTCTTGCTACGCCAAGATGAGAATGCGCATCAGAACGATTGGGCGTTAAACCTATTTCTATAATGACATCTTTATAAACATTAAAAAGTGAGCTTGCAGGACTACCAATTTTAGTATTTTCATCTAAAACCATAATTCCATCGTGGCTCTCACCTATTCCAATTTCATCTTCCGCACAAATCATTCCAACAGACTCAATACCTCTAATTTTGGCTTTTTTAATCGTGAAAGGTTCACCTTTTGTAGGAAAAATCTGAGTTCCAACCAAAGCAACAATTACCTTTTGCCCAGCTGCAACATTCGGAGCTCCACAAACAATTTGCAAAACCTCAGTTCCAATATCTACTTTACAAACAGACAATTTATCTGCATCTGGATGTTTTTCTTTTTCTTGCACGTATCCTACCACCAAACCCTCTAATCCGCCTTTTATAGATACATAATCTTCAATACCTTCAACTTCCAAGCCAATATCTGTCAATAATACACTAATTTCCTCCACTGAAAGTGGAATGTCAACATAATCTCTTAACCAATTCAACGAAATTTCCATACTTGCAAAATTACGTTTTTGAAATTATAATCTTGCAATTTCATTCAAAATAAATAGAATAAAAGTCTATACATTCTGCCTAAAAATAAAAAAGACTGTCCATAATGAACAGCCTCTTTTAAAATTTAAAGTTTTACTAGATAATTATTGGTCTAATGCCTTGACTTTATCTAACATATTCATACGAGCATAAATTTCTTTCAATGCACTTTTTAATTGGTCTTCTTTTTGGATACTGTATGCTTTTTCAAAAAATGGTAAAGTTTTATAGAATAATGCATTACGCTTTGCAATCAATAAATCGTATTTGATATTCTCTTTTATCTTGCTTAATTTATCTTTTAATGTGGCTTTATCACCAGAATAATTTTGAAAACTGTTTAATAAAGCACCCATATTTGGGTCTTTTAATGCATTACGAATATCATCAATTGAAACCACATCTTTTGTAACAAACTCTGTCAATGTGCTGTCAATACTTGCTGCTTCATCTTTAACCAACACTTTATTAATTTCAATTGCCTTGTTGTAATACATTGCTCCAGCATTAAAATAAGCATCCATAAAATCTGGTTTTGCAGCAATAGACTTTTCATAATAAGTTTTAGCCTCATCGTAATTTCCTAATTGCTCTTGCAAAACTGCCATATTAAATAATAATAAGTAATTTTTTGGGTCTGCATTCAATGCATTTTGAATTTCTGCTATTGCTTCATCAGTTTTTCCATTTTCAATATAATAGTTCAATCTGGAAACTTGCAATGCTTTGCTGTCTGGAAACTTCTTTAATCCTTCATTTACAATATTCATAAAATTTGGATTTCCTTCTTTAGCATAAATATCTGCTAAACTTTCATAAATTGCTTTATTCTTATATTTAAATGCCACCAATTTTTCTAAAAGAGGTTTCGCTTTGTCCAATAAGCCAGCATTATTTGCTGCAACTGCGGTAGCAAAATAAGCACCAGTATCTATCGTTTTCGTAAAGTTATTGGCTAATAAAAAATCATTGATATTTATTGCTTCACTAAATTTCAGATAAGCTTCTGTCCATTTATCATCTTGAAAACGTGCTAAGCCTTCATTGAAAAAATAACCTTGTAAATGTTCTAAGCTTGGAGCAACTGCACCTTTTTTCTTAGGATTAACTTCCAATTCATAAGCTTTTAAATAGGCAGCCTTTGCATCTTCCAAGGCATTTGGCGTTTGTGCAAAATAGACTTTACCTTCGTAGATATTTTTATAAATATCGCCTTTTATTTGCCAAGCTTTTGCGTTTTGTTGTGTTTCTGCATCCGTTAATGCTTCATCGATGAATTGTTTGGCTTCGTTAGCTTTCCCTTCAGAAAGTGCATACGTTGCACTATTCACTTTTCCTTTTTGTGCAAAAACTGCGTTTGCTAATAATACACAAAATAAAATGATACTAAATTTTCTCATATTAATCTTCTTTACTTTCGATTTGATTGTTTTCGTTGTTGTTTTCTGAATTATTATCAATATCCGTACCATTTTCTAACTCAGCCTCCTCTTCTTCTTTAGCAATTTTGGTAACCGCAGCAATTGCATCATTTTCTTTCAATTTAATTAAGCTGACACCTTGGGTATTTCTTCCCATTGTACGTATTGTATCTAAACCAATTCTTATCGTTAAACCAGATTTATTAATAATCATCAAGTCATTATCATCATCAACAGCATTAATTGCTATTAATTCACCTGTTTTATCTGTAATATTTAATGTTGTAACACCTTTTCCTCCACGAGAAGTTTTTCTATAATCTTCTAAAAGCGAACGCTTTCCATATCCATTTTCAGAAACAACCATAATATCCTGAGCACTTTCAGAAGTTGTATCAATACAAACCATTCCTATTAATTCATCCTTCTCATCTTTTAAAGTAATACCTCTAACACCTGATGCTGTACGACCGATTGCTCTAGCATCTGCTTCTTCAAAACGAACTGCTTTTCCATTTTTTGAACCTAAAATAATCTCACATTTTCCGTTTGTAATATCGGCAGTTACTAACTCATCTCCTTCACGAACTGTAATTGCATTTACCCCGTTTTGTCTTGGACGAGAATATTCTCTTAATGAGGTTTTCTTTACTGTACCTTTTTTAGTTGCCATTATTATAAAATGACTATCTAGTAATTCTTCATTTTTCAAATCTGCTACATTGATAAAAGCTTTAATTTTATCTTCTTGTGGAATATTGATCACATTCTGAATTGGTCTTCCTTTGGCAGTTTTACTTCCTTCAGGAATTTCATACACTTTTAGCCAAAAACATTTTCCAAGTTCTGTAAATAATAACAAATAATTATGGGTTGATGCCACGAAAATATGTTCAATAAAATCTTCATCTCTAGTTTTGCCACCAAACGAACCCTTTCCTCCTCTATTTTGCTTTTTGTATTCATCTAAAGAAGTACGTTTTACATATCCAAGATGTGAAATAGTAACTACCATTTCTTCTTCAGGAATCATATCTTCATAAGAGATATCATCGCCGTAATAAACGATTTCTGAGCGTCTTTCATCGCCATATTTTCTCTTTATTTCTAATATTTCTTCTCTAATAATTGCAAATCTTAAATCAATATTCGCTAAAATATCTTTCAATTTGCCAATCAACTCCATAATTTGTCTGTACTCCTCCTTAATTTTCTCAATTTCCATTCCTGTTAATCTTGATAATTGGAGTGCTAAAATTGCTTTACATTGAATTTCACTTAAACCAAATCGCTCCATCAATGCATCTTTAGCTGCTTCAGGGTTTTTTGACTTTCTGATTAAGGCAATCACTTCATCAGTAATGGTTGCATTTTCCAATACAATCATAAAACCTTCCAAGATATGAGCACGTTTTTCAGCTTCATTCAGTTCAAACTGTGTTCTACGTGTGATTACTTCCATTCTGAAATTCACAAAATGTCTAATCATATCTTTAAGATTCAACACTTGTGGGCGACCCGCAACTAATGCGATATTATTGATACCATAACTTGATTGTAAAGGTGTAAAATTGTATAAATTATTTAATACAACATTTGGAATCGCATCTCTTTTCAAATCAAATACGATGCGCAAACCATCTTTATCAGATTCATCTCTAATTTCAGCAATGCCATCAATTTTTTTCTCATTGACCAATTCTGCCGCACGAGTAGTAATCATTTTAGGCTGAATTTGATACGGAATTTCAGTAATAATGATTTGAGTTCTACCTTCTTTGTTTTCTTCGATTGTAGCTTTACCTCTAACTCTTACCTTTCCTCTTCCTGTAAAAAAAGCTTCTTTTATACCTTCATAACCATAAATAATTCCACCAGTAGGAAAATCAGGTGCTTTAACATGTTTAATTAACTCTTCAATTTCAATTTCATTGTTATCAATATAAGCAACGATTCCATCAACCACTTCTGAAAGATTGTGTGGCAACATATTTGTAGCCATACCAACTGCAATACCTGATGCTCCATTGACCAATAATTGAGGAATACGTGTTGGCATTACAGTAGGTTCTTTCAAAGAATCATCAAAATTCAATTGAAAATCAACAGTATCTTTATCAATATCTTGTAAAATTTCTTCTGCAATTTTTCTAAATCTTGCCTCAGTATAACGCATTGCTGCTGGTGGGTCACCATCAATTGAACCAAAGTTACCTTGCCCATCAACTAATGGATAACGTAAACTCCAATCCTGTGCCATACGCACCATTGTATCATAAACAGAAGCATCGCCGTGTGGGTGATATTTACCTAAAACTTCCCCAACTATACGTGCGGATTTTTTATGTGGTTTATTAGATGCCAAACCTAAATCTTGCATACCATATAAAACTCTACGATGTACTGATTTTAAACCATCTCTCACATCTGGTAAAGCTCTGGATACAATTACAGACATCGAATAATCGATGTATGCCGATTTCATTTGGTCTTCAATGTTAATTGGAACAATTCTAGAGTCTTGCCCTTCTAATTCTTCTGACATAGTATCTTTCTTAATTTAGGTAACAAATATACGAAAATTAAAGGGTATTTTATAGCAAAATATCCACAGCTTATATTTTAGGAATTACTTGTTTATATTGGTTTTGTTTTTACAAATAAGTATTCAGATGGCAGAAGAAAATATAAACAAACGAATCAATGCATGGCTTCGCTCATATCAATTGGAGCTCCTTTCTTTTGTTTCATTAATAAGACAAATGGAATACATATTAAAAACAAGATGCCTAAATAAAGAAAAACATCCATATATGCTATCACCGTAGCTTGTTTTTGCACTGTAATATCTAATGCTTTATACACCGCTTGCAATGCAATTTCTGGCGACATTCCTTTTGCCATAAAACCTTGTTTCATCATCTCCATTCTTTGTTGAACATCTAAATCATTGACATTTAGATGTTCCGATAACAATGCAACATTTTTAGTCGAAATATTTGCAACAAATGTAGTAATTACAGCTATTCCAAAAGAGCCGCCTAACTGTCTCATCATTCCAGTAAATGCAGAACCCTCTCCTATTTCTTTGCCTTTTAGGGAGCTTAGTGCCAATGTTGTGATTGGAATAAACAACAAACTCAATCCAAAGCCACGTACTATTAATAACCAAAAAAAGTCTTGTTCGCCAGTATCAGGTGTTAATATTTTATAACCCCAAAAACTATAAATGAAGAACATCAAAAAGCCTATTGCCACTAAATATTGTTGTTTTACACCATTTGTAATTAATTTACCAACTATGGGCATCATAAATGCAGTTGTGATGGCAGATGGAATCATTAATGCACCGGCTTGTAAAGCAGTCCAGCCTAAAATTCCTTGTGTATAGATAGGAATAATAAATGTAGAACCATATAATCCAAAACCTAAAATAAATGACATAAATGTACCTATCCTTAGATTAACATTTTTCAAAACTCTCAAATCTACTATTGGGAACTTATAAGCTAATTCTCTCCAAATAAAAGTAACAAAGCCTAAAACAGCAGTAATTGTAAAAATAATAATTGAAGTACTATCAAACCAATCATCTTCATGTCCACGCTCTAAAACGAATTGTAAAGAGCCTACAAAAACAGCTAATAAAACAATACCCAACCAATCAATCTCCCTAACGGCTCTCTTTTCAGCATATCTAGGACTTTTTATATATCTTAATGTAAGAATTGCAGCAACAATCCCAATTGGAATATTGATATAGAAGATATATGGCCAATTATAATTATCTACAATATAACCTCCTAATGGTGGACCTAAAGTTGGACCAATAATCACACCCAAACCATAAATAGCCATAGCCATTCCACGCTTTTCAATAGGATAAGTTTCTGTAATAATTGTTTGAGACGTTACCAATAAAGCACCACCTCCAAGACCTTGCATAAATCTAAAAAATACCAATTCCCAAATATTGGTCGCATTACCACACATAAAAGAAAAAACAGTAAAAAGAATGATAGATGCCGCAAAATAATTTCTCCGTCCAAATTGTTGAGACAACCAACTTGTCATTGGAACAATAATAACATTGCCGATAGCATAAGCAGTAACCACCCAACCCACTTCAGATAAAGTAGCACCCAAATTACCTTTCATTTCATTTAGAGCTACATTGACAATAGTAGAATCTACAATTTCCAATAAAGCACATAAAATAGTAGTCAAAGTAATAATAGCACGTCGAAAACCATATTCTACTAAACTATCTTGTTCCATACTTCTTTTTACTTCTTGAGTTTACTTTAGCATTACTTCTACAGTGGCATTTAAACCTACACGCATTTTTTTTGCAATTGCGTTATCTAAATTTTTGAAATCAATACGAACAGGTACGCGCTGAACCACTTTAACAAAATTTCCACTTGCATTATCTGGTGGCAAAACAGAAAAAGAAGAACCAGTTCCTGGTGAGAAAGAACTTACAATACCTTCAAATTTTTGTTTAGGAAAAGCATCTATTTCAATTTCTACTTTTTGTCCTTCCAACATTTTAGGAATTTGAGTTTCTTTAAAATTGGCAACTATCCAAACATCATTATCTTTAATTAAACTAAACAACTGCATTCCTGCTTGAATTAGTTGTCCGTTTTGAACTGGAACTTTAGATACAAATCCATCTTCAGGAGCTGTAATAACTGTATAAGATAAGTTAAGTTTCGCATTTTCTACATCTACCATTCTTTGTTTTAGCATTGCGTCGGCAGTACTAATTTGTTGGTTAGCAGTTTGTGTTTGAGAAACGACAACATCAATTTGCTGTTTCACTTGATTTTTTTGATCCATCAATACTTTCAATTGTTTTTCAGCAGCTTCCTTTGCAGCGACAGCTTGTTCGTATTGTTGTTGTGTAATAGAATGATCTTTAATCAAATTAGCATATCTATTAAAATCTTGAGTTGTTTTCCAAACATTTACTTTAGCCAAATCAATTTGTGCATCAGCAATATGGACTGCAGTATTTGAAGTATTGATATTTTTTGATGCTGCATTTGCAGATAATTTTGCAACTGAAATATTATTTTGTGCTGTTATAAACGCAGCTTCAGTTTGTGCCAATAACATTTTTTGGTCTCTATTGTCTAAAATCAATAAAGTATCTCCTTTATGTACAAATTGATTATCTGTAACTTTTACTTCATTGATATAACCAGAAACTCTAGAAATAATTGGAGTCATATTGCTCATCACTTGTGCATTGTCCGTTTTTTCATGTGATTGTCCATGAACATATTCTTTGTATCCAAAAAATCCTCCTGCGAGGATAACAATGCCTAAAATAATAGGAAATAATATGCTTTTCTTTTTTTCTGGTTGTTGTTCTTGTGTTGTTATATTTTCCATATCTATAATTTAATTATTCTGTAATTAAAATTCCTGTTGTTTGTAATAACTTTCTGTATAGTAAGGATTTGTCTGCTTTTGCATTCAAAACATTAATATTTGCAGTAATTTGGGCAGCATCTGCATCTAAAAGATTCGTTATAGTTTCTAAACCATTATCAAATTTATTTTTAGTGATTCTATAATTCTCATTAGCTTGAGCTAATGTTTTTTCAAAAACTTTAATTTTATCATTTGCCAAATTATAGGCTTGATAATCACGAACAACTTCTAATTGAATTTGGTCTTGAGTCATGTCATTCATTGCATCAATCTTTTTAATTTGAGCATTAGCTGTCATCATATCTGTATTTTTTTTCCAAACATTACCTAAATCATATTGCACACCAATGCCAATGTTTGCCATATTATACATACTTAAAATTTGTGGAACATCTGCCGCGATATAACCTGCAGTCAATGCAATTGTTGGTAACAAATGTGCTTTCGCTGCCTTTGTTTGCAACTCAGCAGCTTTTTTTTGTAGAGCAATCGCTTGTAAATCTTTCCTATTCTTAAAAGCTTGTTCAATATAAAAAGATAAAGGAATATCGTCTGCAATATTTTGAATATATACTGAATCAACCAATAGTTTTGTTTCAACAGGAAGCCCTAATAATAAATTCATACTTACATTTGTTATATCAAAATTATTTTGAGCTTCCAATAATTGGAGTTCAATATTTGAGGTTTGTAAATTTGCTTTCAATCTATCATTTCTAGGCAACACGCCATTATTATCTAAATTAAGAAAGGCTTTATCACGCTCTTCTGCCGCTTTTAAATTTTCACTTAAAATATTAATAATTTGATTGATTTTAAATAGATTATTATAAACTTGAGCTATATTATACGCAATAGCAGTTTTATCATTTTCTGAAGAAAGTTTGCTTGCTTCTAATAAATATTCTGTTGTTTTGATGCCGTTTTTAATTCTTCCACCTGCATAAATTGGAAAAGAAAAATTAGCATTTCCCATAAATGCGGAATTAGGTTTTGGACTATTTCCAGTATTAGGCATCATTTCTAAATTCATTTTTCCTTTAGACATTGCCATTGCCGAACCTGAAAGTTTTAAATCAGGCAATCTATTATTTTTTGCTTTCTTATAACTAGCTAATGCTTCATCAATCTTTGCTTGATCTACAATTAATGATTTAGAATTTTTAATTCCTAATAGTATCGCTTCCTCTAAAGAAATTATCTTTTCTTCTTGTGCAAATAAATTATTTATTCCAACTAAAAGCAATATACTTGCTAGTAAAATTTTATATTTTGCCTTCATATCCTAACAAATGCTTTAATAATATTTTTAAATGTTTTTTTAAATCCGCATAATATTTCTGTTCCATCTTGTCTGTAAAATCTTTAGATTTTTTTTTCAACTCTAATGCATTAATGCCAGTAAACAATGTTCCTGAAATTGTATAATGTATCAATTCTAAAGAATAATTAGTTTTTAAAACACCTTTTTTATTGCCTTCTTTTAGTATAGTCTGATAGATTTTAAGAAACTCCTTGTGGTAATTCCTAATAATTTCAATTATTGCAGGATTAGAAAGATTCAATTTCTCTCTTTGTACCAATAAATAAAAATATTTTAACCTTCTAACACGTTCAACAAATTTATCCATCAATAATTCTAATTTTTGCCAAGCAGATAAATCTTCTCTTAGCATCAAGGCTAGTGCAAAATCCAAACTTTCTTTTATTCTATATTCAAATATGCGTTCTAATAGTTTTTCTTTTGAACCAAAATAATATGCAATTAAAGAAATATTTGCATTTGCTGCTTTAGATATTTCTCTAGTTGATGTGCCATCAAAACCCTTTTCAGCAAAGAGCATTTCAGCACTAAATAATATACTTTCTTCTTTTGAAACCATTTCGAATACAAAAATAATATCTTAAAATAAATTAATCAATCGTTTGATTAATATTTAATTTTAAATTAAAATACCTAATCCAACAATTTTAATTTCATCGCTGAATTAGGTAAATTAATTTTAAAATATCAATTTATTTCCAGCCTCCTCCTAAACTTCTGTATATTTCAATTACTGCATTAAGTTGAGCTTTTTTAGTTTCTATCAATTCTAATTTGGATTCTAAAACATCACGTTGAGTCATTAATACTTCAAAATAATCAGCACGAGAAGATTGTAATAAATCATTTGCAGTTGTAACCGCAGAATCTAAAACATTAATTTGTTGAGATTTTAATTTATAATTTTTGTCCAAATTATCAATATTATAAATTTGAGTAGAAACATCATAATACCCGTTTATAATACATTTTTCATAATTAAAAACTGCTTGTTTTTGTTTTGCATTCGCATTCAAATATTCAGCCATGATAGCATTTCTATTAAATAAAGGTGCTAAAAAACTACCTGCTAACGAACTAAAAATTGATTCTGGCATTTTCACCCAAAACGATGGACGAAATGCATCGATTCCAATTTCGGCAGTAATTTTTAAAGCTGGATAAAATTCAGCCTTAGCCACTTTAACATCTAACTTTGAAGCATCTAATTCCAATTCAGCTTGTTTAATATCTGGTCTGTTGGCTAACAACTGAGCTGGAATGCCTGTATGAACAATTGGCGGAAGCATTTTTGTAAAATTCTCAGAGTTTCTGACAATTGGTTGTGGAAAGCGACCTAATAATCGATTGATTCTATTTTCTGTAGCTTTAATTTCTTGTAATATTTCATATTCTTTACTTTTAGTGCCATATACTTCTGCTTCAAATTTCTGAACACCCAATTCATTAGCACGAGCTGCATCTTTCAAAATTTTTACAACATCTAAAGCTTTTGTTTGAATTTGAATATTTTGACGGACTGCTTCCAATTGATTATCTAAGGCAACTAATTCATAGTAAGATTTTGCAATTTCAGCAATGAGATTACTCAATACAAAATTCTTACCTTCTACACTTGCTAAATATCTTTTAACCGCTGCTTTTTTAGCATTTCTCAATTTCTTCCAGATATCAATTTCCCAATCCATTGCCAAACCTAATTTAAAATCAGGCAAAAATTCTGGTATTTCTTTATCAGGTGCGATATCATGTGCCGCATCGCTAGCTCCTTTACTGGTATATCGACCAACTTTTTCCCCGCCAATACCTAAATTTCCAGTTACAAAAGGCAATAAAGCACCTTTTTTTGAGCGAATTTCATTTTTAGAAATCTCAATTTCTTGCAAAGTAATCATTAACTCTTGGTTGTTTACAAGTGCTGTATCAATCAGTCTAACTAAGTTAGAATCTGTAAAAAATGTTCGCCAACTAATATCAGCAGTATTTACTGTATCAATATTATTACTTGAATTGTAGGAATTTGGTGTAATTTTATTTTCAGTACGCTGTACAATTTTAGGTATTTTGCAACTATTAAAAATCAGCAATGCTGATAATAATAAAGCTATTTGTTTGATTCGTTTATTATTCATAACTTATAAATTCTTATTTGTCTTATTTATTGAATATTTAATTTATTTGCAACTTAAATTGGAGAACAGAATTTCTACTCTGTTCTCCATTTAGAAATTATTCCTCTCCGTTGTTGTTTCTTCTTAATATTCTTTCAATTATTTTCTTAACACGTTTATTTAATTTGTCTCTATTTTCCCCAGTAACTAAGTCCTCGCTAAGTGAGTGTTGTTCTTCATCATCAATTAATTTCTTACCATCTGATAACTTAGCAAAAACATAGTATAAACCTGGAATAATCAAAACGCCAAATAAAGTACCAAACAACATACCACCCAATGCTGATGAACCAATAGTTCTATTACCAATTGCTCCAGCACCTTTTGCAATAACCAATGGAATTAATCCTGCAATAAAGGCAAAAGAAGTCATCAAAATTGGACGAAAACGAACTTTAGCTCCTTCAACTGCGGCATCAAATATAGTTGCACCTTGAGTTCTTTTCTGAACTGCAAATTCTACAATCAATACCGCATTTTTACCCAATAATCCTACTAACATAATCATACCCACTTGAGCATAAATATTATTTTCTAATCCCATCAATTTTAACACTAAAAATGAACCAAAAATACCCACTGGCAAAGAGAGTATTATCGCCATAGGAATGGAGAAACTTTCATATTGAGCAGCTAATACAAAATATACAAACAACAATACAATAAGGAATATATAAAGCGATTCATTACCTCTCATAGCTTCATCATAAGATAATCCATCAAAGGCGATATCATAACCATTTGGCAGTGTCGTCTTGGCCACTTCTCTTATGGCTGCGATAGCATCTGCTGTTGTATATCCTTTTGCAGGAAGACCTTGTATAGCAGCAGAATTGTACATATTAAAACGTGTAATTTCATTTGGGCCCTGACCTTTTTTCAGTTTCATAAAAGCAGAATAAGGAACCATTTCTCCAGCTTCATTTTTAACAAATAGATTTAAAATATCAGATGGAAGTCTTCTAAATTGAGGATCTGATTGCACATACACTTTGAAAAATTGATTGTACTTAATAAAACCTTGCTCATAAGTACTACCTATCATAATATTGAGATTTTCCATTGCTTTCCCAATAGTTACGCCTTTTTGCATCGCCATTTTATTATCTATCTCTAATTCATACTGCGGATAATTTGCAGCAAAGAAAGTAAATAAACCCGTCAATTCTTTTCGCTTACCGAGATTTGCCATAAATTCTTTATTTACTTTATCAAAATCATGATAATCAGTGTTCGTGGTTTTATTTAGCAAACGCATAGAAAATCCTCCAGAAGCTCCAAAACCAGGAATTGCAGGTGGTTCAAAAAACTCAATAACAGCACCAATACCTTTTGATTTTTCTTCTAACTCTTCCATAATCTCTTTTACAGTATGAGAACGTTCAGACCATGATTTTAGATTAATCAAACAAGTACCAGCGTTAGAGCCTCGTCCTTCAGTCATAATCTCATATCCAGCTAAAGAAGATACCGACTCAACTCCTTCTACTTTTTCACATATTTTTTGAAGTCTCTGAGATACTTGATTGGTTTGTTCCAACGTAGAACCTGGAGGCGTTTGAATAATCGCATAAATCGTACCTTGATCTTCATTTGGAATAAAACCAGATGGTACAAACTTATTTCCAAAATAAACACCTATACAGAATAAAATTAAAACAACAAACGTTACCATTCTTCTACTTACAATTCGTTTCAACAAATTCACATATTTTTCTGTAAGGATTTCAAATCTTCCATTAAACGCATCAAGTGCTTTGGTTAGCAAACCTTTCTTCTTTGGTTTTCCATGTTGGTTTTTCAATAGCATTGCACACAATACAGGTGTAAGTGTAAGTGCCGTAACTGCTGAAATTACAATAGAACTAGCCATTGTAATCGAAAATTGTCGATAGAAAGTTCCAACTGGACCAGACATAAATGAAATAGGAATAAATACAGAAACCATTACCATCGTAATTGCAATGATTGCTCCTCCAATTTCCGCTAATACTTTTTTAACCGCTTTATAAGAAGAAATTTCTGGGTCTTCTTCCATCTTAGCATGCACTGCCTCAACCACTACAATTGCATTATCTACAACAATACCAATTGCTAATACTAATGCAAAGAGCGTAACCAAGTTAATCGTAAGTCCAAAGAATTGAATAACAAAAAATGCACCAACTAAGGATACAGGCACTGCAAGAATTGGGATTAATGTAGAACGCCAATCACCTAAAAACACAAATACAACTAATGCTACTAAAATAAATGCATCTCTTAAAGTTTCCAAAACCTGCTCTATAGATGCATCTAAAAATTGTGATACATCATAACTGATTTTATAATCCATACCTGGAGGGAAGTCTTTTTTCATCTCATCGAGTTTCTCTTTAACTTCCTTAATTACATCGCTTGCATTACTACCATAATTTTGTTTTAAAACAATAGCTGCCGATGGATGTCCATCAAGATTAGAATAAATATCAAAAAACTCACTACCCAATTCTACTTTGGCAATATCTCTCAAGTGAATACTTTCACCATTCGATTTAGCACGAATAATAATATCCTCATATTCTTCAGGTGTATTATACCGACCTTTATAAGTAAGCACATACTCTAATGACTGTGCAGCAATCCCTGAACTTTGTCCTATTCTTCCTGGTCGTCCGATAATACTTTGTTCACCAATCGCATCCATAACATCTTCAACAGAAATATTATAAGCTCGCATTCGTTCTGGATTCAACCAAACACGCATTGCATATCTTCGGCTACCCAAAATTTGTGCTCTTGCAATACCTTTTGTACGTTGAATTTCAGGTATCATTTTAACAGTTGCATAATTAAATAAGAATTTTTCATCCATACTCTTATTCTTCGAATAAAGATTCACGTACATCAACATACTTGGTTGAATAGGCATAATAACCACACCCTCACGTTGTACTAACTCGGGCAATAATGGCATTACTTGATCAACCCTCGTTTTCACTCTAATTACAGCATCGTTCGGGTCTGTACCTGGTTCAAAAATAATTCTTAATGTAGCTTCACCAGCACTTGTCGCATCAGTAGCCATATAACGCATATCTTGTACACCATTAATGGCTTGTTCTAATGTAATAAGTGATGATTTTACTAAAACATCAGCACTTGAACCTGGATAGGCAATTGATATATTAACCGTTGTCGGTGCAATATCAGGGAATTGAGAGATTGGCATTTTTTCAATTGCCAAAACTCCAACAAAAACAATAACAACAGATATAACAATAGCTAATACTGGTCTTTGTATAAATTTACTAAACATAACTTTTACTTTTCGAGATTTAATTATTCAGCATATAAGTTCAAATTAGATATCACTGATTCAGGACTTTCAAACTTAAATTCAATTTTATCATTTTCATGAACCTGACGCAATCCTTCTAACAATATTTTATCAGATTCTTCTAGTCCACTTTTAATAATAAATATGTGTGGCAATTCGGCTGCTATGTTTATTTCTCTAGATTTAACGGTATTGTTTTTGTCTATCACATATACAAATTTCTTTTCTAATACTTCAAATGTTGCTTTCTGAGGTATCATAAGTGCATTCTTAAATGGTAATGTAACTTGTATATTTCCTGTTTCTCCGTTTCTTAGCAATGCATCAGGATTAGGAAATGTAGCACGAAAAGCAATATTACCAGTCTCATTATCAAAATCAGCTACAATCGTTTGTACAACGCCATTATACTTAAATTTTTGACTATTTGCCATTATCAAATTTACTTTCATCAGCGTATCATTATTTGCATTTAATTTGATATTCAAGTATTCACTTTCTGGAACATTAAAATAAACCCACATTTTACTGTTGTCAGATAATGTAGTTAACAAATCTCCTTCATCTAATAAACTACCACGTCTTGCTTCTAAATGATTCATATAGCCACTAAAAGGTGCTCTAATTTCAGTAAAAGATAGACGAACACCTGCTAAATTAGCTTCGGCTTCTGCTTGTTCTAGTTTGGCTTGTGCCATCAATAATTCATTTTTAGAAACAATATTTTTATCAGATAAAGTCTTAGCATTTAGCACCTCAATCTCAGCAGCTTTAACTTCTGCTTTGGCTTTCGCTAATTCGGCCTCATAAACTCTAGGCATTATTCGAAACATTACTTGTCCTTCTTTTACATATTTCCCTTCGTCCACATAAATATTTTGAAGGTATCCTTTCTCCAATGCACGTAACTCAATATGTTGAAAAGAATGTATTTGTGCAACATAATCTTTGGTTAAAGTAGTATCCCTTTTTAATGGAGAGGTAGCTAAAAACTGTACTTTTTCTTCTTTTGCAGTTTCTTTGTTTTTACAACTGGTAAATAGTAATAGCATTACTAGCACAGTACATAATGATAATCTGTTCATATAAATAAAATAATTTTTAGAAAATTGTGTCTTTCGACTTTGTTTGATTTGTTTAAGATAATTTGAAAGTGGTTAATATAACCTAGGTATCAGACTATAAGTCTGATAAAAAATAACAATTAAAAAATCAAATTCGAAAAACGTTGTGTAATAAGAATTTCTTAGTAATAGACTCAATCAAAGGAATTGAAATACGTTCAACATATTGAATCTTTCTAGAAAAAGAGATTATTGGAATAATCACATCATAGACAAAATAATCTTGAATATCAGATTTTTTTTCTCTTTCCTCTTGTATTTTTTCAAAAACAACAGAAACATCATTGGGTATATGATGGTCTCCTTGTGAAAATTTTCTTAGAAATGTATCCTGCTTTTTACTAGCAAAATAATTTTCATTTTTGTCAATATTTGAATGATGACCAGTTGCAAAACAACTGTGAAATATAATATGATGTCTGTCTAGATTGCCTAAAGCAAAAACAGATAAAAGTAAAATCAGTAGTGATATTTTAAATTTCACGAAGCCAAATTTATATAATGGATATGATTTTAAACATTATTAATCTATTAAAATCTGTTAAGTAAGCTATAAATAAATTTTACTTAACATTATCAACACATAACTGAAGAATTGTATAGAATAAATGTTTTTAAATAAATAAAAAAAGCAACCCGTTGGATTGCTTTTTTTATACTCTGTGTAATCGAAATTTGTTTAATTATTGTACCAATAATTGATAAGTGGCTATACCATCTT
>CAYYMF010000012.1:0-56085 GCA_964472755.1 uncultured Chitinophagales bacterium
AAAAAAACTCCCAAATTTTAATAAATCTCAAGCAATAAAAAAGGCGGAACTATAAGTTCCGCTCAATGTTTTATGCTATAAAGCTTAATATTATTCTACTGCTTTACTTTGAACATATACATTCATTCCTCCAGTACAAGAAGAAGATATACCATCTGATATATCGCCAATATAAACGTAAACTAAATTAGCACTATCTAACCAAGTTAATTGATAAACAGTAACGTTTGTTTCACCTGGTTCATCTTCATCTTCAGAAGTAATTTCAATAGCGTTTTTGTTTTCATCTACCCATTTCCAAGTTCCTGTAACTATAGCACCAGTACCATCTGAAGTTTTACTTTGTAAAATATTTCCATTATTTGAAAATGCAACAAAACGTCTGTCGTCTTCATCTAATGGTTCAAAACTATGGTTATCTGGTACACTTACTCCATCACAAACTACATTAAATGTTATTACATGAGCACTTTCTTCAAGTTCCCACCATTTTTGTGTAGCAGTCGTTCTGGCAGCAGTACTTTCATTAGAACCAGTTAAGGTAGCGTTTCGCTCTGATAAAGGAACAATTGTACCTTTTGGTACCAATTCACTGATTGTTGAAGTTTCATCATGTGGTCCATGTTGATTGTCATCGTCTTTTTTACAGCTAAACGTAAATAAAGCAATCGCTGTAATCATTGCAAATAATTTGAATGTTTTCATAATTAAAATATTTAGTTGCACTAATTTAACAAAATAAAATTAATCAAAAAAATTTTAACCCATTTTTACTAAAAAAGGCGGAACTAAAAGTTCCGCTTTATCTTCTATTTTAATAGACAAGTTTATCTTGATTCTATATTGGTGTAACTTCTCAAAGTAGCTCCTGTATAAATCTGTCTTGGACGACCAATTGGCTCTTTATTCTCTTTCATTTCTTTCCATTGAGACACCCAACCTGGAATTCTTCCTAAGGCAAACAAGCATGTAAATACATTTGTTGGGAATCCTAATGCTTGATAAATAATACCTGAATAAAAATCGACATTTGGATATAAATTACGTTTGATAAAATATTCATCAGTCAAAGCAGCATGCTCTAATTCTTTAGCAATTGTCAATTTTCTATCTTGAATATTTAACTCAGTCAATACATTATCTGCAGCAACTTTAATAATTTTAGCTCTTGGATCAAAGTTTTTATACACTCTATGTCCAAAACCCATCAATCTAAACCCTGATTCTTTGTCCTTTGCCATATCAACAAATTTTTCAGTATCTCCACCATCTTTTTCAATTGCTTCTAATTGCTCCAACACTGCTTGATTAGCACCACCATGAAGTGGTCCCCAAAGAGCAGCTAATCCTCCACAAATTGAAGCATAAATATTTGCATTAGATGAGCCTACCATTCTTACTGTAGATGTAGAACAGTTTTGTTCGTGATCAGCATGTAAGATTAATAATTTATCCATAGCATCAACAACTACTGGCGAAGGCACTTTCCCAAATGTCATATTTAAAAAATTCTCAACATAAGAAAGTTTACTATCACTTGGAACAAAATCTAAGCCTTGTGAGTTTCTAATTACCATTGCAACAATAACAGGGAATTTTGCTAAAATATTAATTATTGTTTGTGGCGTTGCTTTTGCTGAATCCACTTCAAAATCGCCTGATAAAGCAATGGTTGCAGCTGCTAATGCAGCCATAGGGTGAGCTGATTTTGGCATTGCTTTAATAACAGCACCTATTTCAGTTGGAACAGCTGAATTATCTTTTAATTGTTGTTCAAATTCTGCTAATTGAGTAGCAGTTGGCAACTCTCCATTTAATAATGCATATATTACCTCTACAAAGTTTGAATGTTCTGCTAAATCAGCAATATCATAGCCTCTGTATCTTAAAATACCTTCTTCTCCATCTAAAAAAGTAATTTTACTAGTTGTCGCTCCAGTATTTTTATACCCAGAGTCTAAAGTTACAAAACCAGTGTCTTGTCTCAAGTTTATAATATCAATAGCAGGTTCATTTTCACTTCCAATTATAATTGGACATACTGTAGTTTTCCCGCCTAAGGTAATGGTTAAATTTTCTTCTGACATAGCAATTTAATTATATTTGATAAAATTAAAAAAAATAGTTACACTTATGAAATTAAGATATTGTTACTTGCTTAAAATTATAAGTATGCTTACTTTTCTATAACAAAACTTTCACTTTTAAGTTGCACTTTTCGTTCTGGTAATCTAGCAGGTACTAAACCATAACGCAAAATAGCTCTTGAAGTTCCTTCTTTAAATAAAAATAGAGAGAACAATTTCAAAAATGGTTCAGGATTTTTGGGTGTAATTAAAACTGTATGTGTTACCAAAGGATAACTAAAATCAAAAATATAGGCTTGTCCTAAAGGAAAAACTGAATCATTTACTTGGTATTTTAACAGCTTAATCTTATTTCTCAATTCTTTATGTTTCAAAGATTTATCATTAGAAAATATACTAAATGGCAAAAAACCAATAACATCATTTTTAGAAACATAATCTATCACATCCTCATTTGATTTTAAAGCATAGATATTAGATGTTAATGAAGTATCTAAAGGAATTAATTTAATATAATCTTTGGTATAATTACTAATTACAAGCGTCTTTTTATTTGATTTTAAATTAAATACGGAATCAGCATTTGATTTATTACTAATTATTGCTATCGCATCATCTGCGAAATAATATTGTTTTGAAACCAACTTCCTATGCTGATTTGCATAGGTTAGTTCTGTTGGCGTTAAATCTCTACTCAGAATCATATTAGAAATACTATCTGCAAAATATAATTGAATCAAGCGTTGAGCATCAAGGTATTCAAATTTTAATTTAGACTTTGGGTGGATATTTTCAAAAATAGGAATAAACTGATTTAAAAATTTTTCTTGATTGATGTCTGCATATATTGTCAGTGTTCCCTCATACTTTTCGGAATCAATTCCATTGCCACAGGCAATAAAAAAGACAAAACAACATATAATGATTAGCCTATTAAATATATTCATTCTACAATAATTAAATTTCATCAGACATATTTGCCATTTTTATAGCACGATACATCCTAAAAAAACCATATAGGATAACTAACAATGCAAGTGCTATTTTTGTTGTAGGCGTTAAAAAATCAAAAGAAAATGGAAAAAACAATAACAAACCTCCTAAAACTACATAGGCTATAGAAATTATTAAGCGTAAAAGTATAGCTGGTTGTAAATATTTTTTCATCTCTCAAAAATACAAAAAGTCTAGCAAAAGCTAGACTTTTTGAAAATATAACAGTTAATATTTATTGGAATTTAAAAGATACTGGCAACGTATATAACACCTTAACAGGCACACCATTGTTTGAACCTGGAGCCCATTTAGGCATCGCTTTAATAACACGAATAGCCTCTTCTGCACAACCTCCTCCAACTGGATCTTTTACAATTGTAGGATTTTTTATTGACCCATCTGTATCGACATAGAAATTTACAATTACTTTCCCTTCTAATCCATTTTCTCGTGCTAATGATGGATAGTTAATGTTCTTAAATAAATACTTCATTAATTCTGCTGGACCACCAGGGAATGACGGCATTACTTCTGAACGTATTAAAATTTCAGGAGCTTTAGGTTTCTCTGGTTGAGGCTGTGGCTCTGGACCTTTTCCTCCTTCTTCTTTAGGTATAATTATTGATGCTTTTGCTTCCTTGTCGCCTTCTATGGTCTTTGTAGAAATTTGCGTTTCCTTTACCTCTTCTTGCTTAGTTACTTTTTCATCTTGTACCAACTCATCTTTCTTAGCTATCAACTCCACCATTTTAATCGTTGGTCTTACTGGTGGCGGCGGTGGTGGTGGTGGTGGTGGTGGTGGTGCTTCCTCCACAGGTGGTGGTGGTGGTGGAAGATTTACATCTGTTAAAGCAACTTCTACGATTTTTTCTTCTTTCTTAGCTAATCTATCAAAAACTTGTAATTTTGCTATTAAAAGAATTAATAAAAATACTATAGTTGTAATGACAAATGCACGAAGTGTATTTTTGTTGATTAATTTTCTAAGGACATAAGAACCATAATCTTGGTTCAATCCTTCAAAAACAATATCATCCCAACTTGATTTACTATATTTTGTTTCGCTCATCTTATTATTTTATAAAAATGATATTTAGTTTGCTGCTGCTGGTGTTCCACCATTTGCAATTGCTTCCTCCTCTAAAGTTACAGGTTTTTGGATAGAATAGATTTTTGTTTTAGTAATATCCATTTCATCTAATATACCCACCAAATCTTCATATTTTGAATCATCCGTTGGCTTAATTAGAACTATCGTTTGAACATCCCCTTTATCATCTCTGCCAAATTTACTATCTACAAACTTATGCTTATTCAATATTACTTGTCTAATGCCTTCTGGGCTAAAATCAGTTTGTTGAAGTCCCATAACAGTTGTCCCATTATAGTACCAAATCTTACTATCTTTTTCTAATATTATATTTAATACTTTAGACTCTTTTACAACTGTTTTCTCAGACTCAGCATCTGTTGGTTTAGGCATATTCAAATCCATAGCTACAGATTTACCTAAAGTTGTTGTTAGCATAAAGAAAGCAATTAGCAAGAAAGCTAAATCCACCATAGGTGTTAAATCCACTCTTGTGGACATTTTTTTACTTCGGACTTTGCCTTTGTGCTTGCCACGCCCACCGCCTGACGAGGTATCTAAATCTGCCATTTAATTATTATTTAGATTTTTTTAATTTACTTTTAAGGTTGTAATTAAGTTGAAAGAATAAACATCATTTTTTCTAAAGATATCTATCAAGTTAGTAATATCTTTCATACTTGTATTCTTATCACCTTTAATTGCAATTGGAGCTTTTTCTTTATTTTCATATTGAACATAAACATGTCTTACTGCCATAATCCAATCTTTCAACTGATTATTCGTACTATCAATAGGAATTCCTGATAATTGACCAGCATCTTTTAACCTTTGAATTTCTTCTTTTGGCATTGAAACTACTTGAGGTAGATTTTGAACTGGAACTCCAACAATTTCTAATCCTTGAAATTCTTTTCTTTTCTCATCAGTCATAGCTACACCAGCATATTTCTGTGGTTCTAATTCAAATAGCTTATCAATAACTTGTCTTTTTCTATCTATATCAGAAATTGCCATATACACTTTCCCTTCTTTATCAATCGTAAAAGTAACTAAATCATCTTTTATTGCATGTTCTGCTCTAGAAGATGGAGTTTGAACTTGAATCAATTCTGATGGACGAAATTTTGCAGTAAGAATAAAGAACGCTAGCAATAAAAAGGCAACGTCACACATTGCGGTCATATCCACAAATGTACTCTGTCTTGCTACTTTAACTTTAGGCATTTTATTCTATTTTTTTATTAAGATTATTTATTTTTTGCAGCAAAAGTTTGAGAAATACTATAACCCATTTCATCAATACCATAAGTTAGTTTATCAATCATATTTGTACATAAGTTGTAAAATATAATGGCTACAGCTGAAGTAATGATACCAATTGCTGTATTGATTAGTGCTTCAGAAATACCTGTTGCTAAAACTTCTGGATCCGGCGAACCACTCGCTGCTAATCCTGTAAACGCTTTAATCATACCTAATACAGTTCCAAATAATGCTAATAAAGTACCAACTGATGCAATCGTTGCTAAAATCCACATATTTTTTTCTAATACAGGCAATTCTAATCCTGTAGTTTCTTCAATTTCTTTTTGAATATTCATTACTTTTTGCTCTGCATCTAATCCTGTATTTTTTTCCATTTCAGCATATTTGTGTAAGCCAGCTTGAACTACATTCGCTACTGAACCTTGTTGTTTAGCACAATCAGCCAAAGCACCATTAATATCATTAGAAACTAATTTAGATTTAATGTTTCTTAAAAAGTTATCTAAATCGCCAGTTCCTTTTGCTTTTTTAATAGTTAATAATCTTTCTACTGCAAACGTAATACAAATAATAAATGTTGCTAATAAGAACGGTACAACAAATCCTCCTTTGTACACCAAGCCTAAAACATTAGTGTGGTGACCTTGTTCGTCAAATTGCTTTGCAAATACTGTGTAAAAAATAACATTACATAATACTGTTGCAATTAAAATTACAATGCCAGAATTTAACCCGCTTTGTTTTTTTGTTGTTGTTTGTGCCTGAGCCATAATTATCAATTTTTAGTTTAATTTGATGTTTGATTTACTTTAATTTTGGGTAAATATAGTATTTTTTTGAAAATACCTAAACTTTTTTTAAAAAACTATCACATTTTGTAACGAAAAAGCTATCTCTTTATTGTATTTTTAACAATATGCAACTCATTTTATTCCATCATGCAGGAGGCGATAAATATGCTTTCCAATACCTATCTCAAAAACTAAACCAAGATTTTGAAATAATCCATTACGAACTTCCTGGAAGAAATTATCGATTAAATGAACCTTTATTATTTGATATTTATCAAATTGTAGATGATGCTTACAACACTATTTTACCATACACCCAAAATGATTTTATATTTATTGGTATGAGTATGGGTGCTTTAATTTCATTTTTAGTCTCTGAAAAATTACATCAAAAAAACAAAAACCTTCCTAAACATATTGTACTCTCATCAAGAAAAAGTATTGAACAATATACCACTATCCATCAGGTTGCGAATGCAGATGATGATACATTTTGGAATTATGTAAAATCATTTGGTGCTAATATTGATGGTATTTTACAACATCACGAATTGAAAAATTTTTATGAACCAATATTGAGAGCTGATTTTAAAGCATTAGAATATTTCAATCATCATTATCATAATCATTTATCAACGCAACTACCTATTTCTGTAAGTAGCTTATTTGGCAAAGATGATATTCATATTGATATTGAAGGAGCAAATTCTTGGAATAAATATTTTACCAAAGAATTTGAGGTAAAAGTATTTGAAGGTGGTCATTTTTTTCTATACAATAATAACGAGGCTATTGAATATATCAGAAATAAGGCATTATCATTAGACTAAAAATTTGTAATTTTGCAAGTGCAGGTCGTTCTATCGCGTTTATAAATTTATAAATGAGGAAAGTCTGAGCAGCATAGAACAGTTTGACAGCTAACTGCTGTATGTAGTAATACATGGAAAGTGCCACAGAAAATTGTACAGGTCAAGCTGTAGTGAAATTGTTTTTATAGTAATATATTAACTAGGCAAACCCCAAACGCTGAAACATCATGTAAACCAATGCTTGACGGTTGTTCGCTGGATGTTGGTGGGTAGATGGATAGAGGTAATTAGTAATAATTATCCCAGATAAATGATAGAAAAGTATTTAACTTACAGAACTCGGCTTATAGACCTGCTATTTTTTTTATCTTATTAAATAGGGTTAATAGGCTATTTTCAATAATAGAGAAATTCGGTTTCTCTTTATGGACATAGCTAATAAAAAAGCTGCCTGTTTTATTTGTAAATGGCGTTATTAATTCTGATTTATTTTTGCGAACGGCTTCTCGCAACAAACGCTTAATATAATTTCTATCCGTTGCATTAGGACATAATCGTTTGGGAGCTGAAAATGCAAATTGATGTATTGGCACTGAAGATATGTCTGATTCAAAATGAAAAAAAATCCTAAGATATTCATTTTGCACAAAAGATTTACGCCTAAAAAGTAGTTGGATTTTTTTCCTACTTTTTAGGCGTTCTCTTTTATTTAAAGTATATTTTGGTATAGTTGCTATCGCTTCTATTTATTTCTACCTCTCATTTCGTCAGAAACAGAAAGTTTTTTTCTTCCTTTTCTTCTTCTTGCATTTAATATTGCACGACCACCTTTAGTTTTCATACGTTCTCTAAAACCGTGCTTATTTTTTCTCTTTCTATTAGATGGTTGGAATGTCCTTTTCATACAATTAATTTTAAAACGGAATGCAAAGATAGTATTTTTCTGTTAAAAAAAAAATATCCAACATAAATAAACGATAAATTAATGTATGCTACTTAAGAATCTATTCTTTTTCAAAACGAATATCTTGGATAAGCAAGACTTTTTGAAACGGTTTCAGCAAAATATAGGTTTTGTATTTTTCGTTTTTTGATTTTAAAGTACCAACAATAAAACGAGTATTGTATTCTGTACTTCCTTTTTGCAAAATGACAAAGTCTTTATTTGGCATTGTACCCAAAAAATTCTTAATAATCAACTCTGCTTGATCGCTACTGTAATTATTGCCAGTTTGATTTATTGTTACATCTATGCGTTTATTAAAATACTTTGCCAACTCTTTTGTATTTCCACTTTGAATATACTGAACAATATCATTACTAATATCTTGTGCATTTGTATAATGAATAGATAATACAAAAATAAATAGCAATATGTATTTTCTTAAAAACATAATAAGTAAATTCGTTTTAGATGGAGCATATTTTATGCCAATCTTTATACAAAAATAGAAAAATGAATTTGAATAATAACCCAAAAAAAGCATTTTTAATCATTATGGATGGTTGGGGCATCAATAGAAATGCTTCAAACAGCGCCATAGAAGCTGCCCAAACGCCTTTTATTGATAGTTTATATACAACTTATCCTAATTCTGTTTTGTTGACACATGGCGAATATGTTGGCTTGCCTTACGACCAAATGGGCAATTCTGAAGTTGGACACATGAATTTAGGTGCAGGCAGAGTCGTTTATCAAGATTTATTATTAATCAATAAAAAAGTTGAAAAAGGGGAGTTTGCCAACAGTAAAGTTTTAAAAGACGCTTTTAAGTATGCCAATCAAAATAATAAGAAAGTCCATTTTTTAGGTTTAGTTTCTAATGGTGGCATTCATTCGCACACAAATCATTTAAAGGCATTAATTCAATTAGCAAATGAACAAGGTGTACAAAATTGCTTTGTGCATGCATTTACTGATGGTCGTGATACAGATCCAAAGTCAGGCTTAGATTATTTAAGTGATTTAGACAATTTTTGCCAAAATACCACAACTAAAATTGCAACAATTTGTGGACGTTATTATGCAATGGATAGAGATAAAAGATGGGAAAGAATTCAATTGGCTTATAACTTATTGGTACATGGACAGGGAAAAACTTTTGCATCAGCACAAGATGCCATTCAAGATTCCTATAACAATAATATTACTGATGAATTTGTTCTTCCAGCTGTTATTACAAGCAATGCCCATCAAATTAATTCCAATATTGAAAAAGATGATGTTGTAATTTGTTTTAATTTCCGAACGGATAGATGTCGTGAAATTACACAAGTGCTTACACAACAAGACATGCCAGAATTTGGTATGCAAACTCTACCGTTGCATTACTTAACAATGACTATTTATGACGAAAAGTTTCAAAATGTTATTCCAATTTTTGGCAAGGAAAATATACAAAAATCATTAGGCGAAATAATTGCCGATAATGGATTAACACAATTAAGAATCGCAGAGACCGAAAAATATCCTCATGTTACATTCTTTTTTTCTGGAGGTAGAGAACAAAATTTTGAAGGTGAAGAACGTATTATGATTCCGTCTCCTAAAGTGGCGACTTACGATTTAAAACCTGAAATGAGTGCTTTTGAAATCAAAGATGCAGTCATTCAATTTATAAAAGAAAAGCAGCCGCATTTTATTTGTTTAAATTTTGCAAATACAGATATGGTGGGACATACTGGTGTATTTGAAGCGGGAATTAAAGCAGCAGAAACTGTCAATCAATGTGTGGAAGAAGTCGTAAAAGTAGCTTTAGATTTTGATTATGGTATTCTATTGACCGCAGACCATGGAAATGCCGATTTGATGATAAATGAAAATGGAACCCCTAATACTGCCCACACTAAAAATGCTGTTCCGCTATTTTATATTGACAATCAGTATAAAGGAGAACTAAGACCTGGAAAATTAGCAGATATTGCACCAACTATTTTACATATTATGCACTTGCCAATTCCTGAAGAAATGGAAGGAAATGTGTTGATATATTAAAAAATTTAATATCATATTATTTAATGAAGAAGTGTCCAATTACATATTATTTTATTCTATCATTCCTATTGTTTGGATGCAAAACATCTAATTCAACAACGGGTGAGGCTATAGAACTTTTTAATATAAAACCTTTGATTGAAAAAGACATTACTTATAATCAAGCGAACAATATTAAGCAAAAAAAAGTGGTTACAGTCAATCAAAAACAAGAAACAACAAAAGTATCTAAAATTGACTGGGCAAAGGATTTACAAATTGTCTTAAATGCAGATATCAATAAAAAGGATTGGGAAGATAAATTCACCAAACAAACCACTTTTGATAGTTTAGAAAATATTGAAACCTCAAAATATTTATCTTTTAATAGCAAAGTGCCAATTAAAAAATTTATTGTAAAAAAAGCCATTTCAAGCGATACGATACACGAAATCTATATCGAAAAAGTGATACAAAGTGGCTTATTCTCTAACGATCAAATCATCACTTATCGTCCCAGTGCCTATTTAAAAGTGACATCAGTTCAAAAAGCTATTTTTATGGATGATTTTATTTCTGAAGTAGAAATATATTTTATTCGATAAATGATGCTTATTTTTGTTATTCATGCTACCTGAAAAAATCCAGCAAAAGCTCCAAAACATTCTTACCGATAAGAACTTTTCATTTGTTGCTAAAGGAAGTTTTACAACACTGCTTACTTTAGGATTTGTTCAAGGGTTACGTTTTATTTCTGGTATTATCATTGGACGTTATTATGGTGCTGATGCTTCAGGCAAACTTACTTTAGTAATTACAGTAATGTCTATTGCTGGTATTTTTTGTAATTTTGGAATTAAAGATGCAATCCAGCGGCTCATTCCAGAAAGCAAAGTAAAATACAACAACAAGGCTGCCTATGATTATTTTATTTTAGGCACACTTTTAATGTGTATCAACTGGCTAATGGTTGGAATGGCACTCTATTTTATTGCTCCATATTTGGCAATTTATTGGGACGAACCTAGCTTAACACCACTTTTTCGATGGAGTGCTATTTTTGTATTGCCAGCAGTTTTAGGCGATTATTTTTTCTTCAGTTTAAAAGCAGGTTTAAAAATTAACACCGCAAATGTTTCTTTAATTATTCCCACAATTCTAAGAGTTGTATTATTGGCTATCGTAACTATTTATTTCTATAATATTTACAATCCAATATATATGCATTGGGCAACTTTGGCCATTTTACCTTTTCTATTTAGTATTTATCCAATTTATAAAAATTTTTATATTGCTTCTAAAAATGAATTAAGAATTTTTGAAGTTAAAAGACAACAAATCTTTCCTTTAGCTTTTCCTATGTTCATTACCTATTTTTCATTTTTGGTTAATAACAATGCCGATGTTTTTCTATTAAAATCTTTAGACATTACAACTGCCGATGTAGGAATATATAAAACCGCCAATAATATTGCTTTGATAAGTGCTACCTTATTAGTGGCTTTAAATACGACAGTACAACCTAAGATGACACAATTATATTTCAAACACGAATTAGATGAATTAAGAAAAGTATCTCAGAAGTCTTCTAAGCTCATATTTTGGTTAAGTTTGCCAATTTATATTTTGCTATTTGGATTTGCTCCATACATTATGCAAATTTATGGCGATAGTTTTTTGCCTGGTACAATTCCATTAATGATTATGGTTGTCGGTCAATTAGTCAATACAGCAACAGGTCCGGTGGCACAATTATTGAATGCAACAGGCTTTCATAAACAATTTACTTACATGTCTTTAATAGGTGCATTTTTAAATATTGGACTCAATTTTGTTTTAATTAAATCATTTGGAATTGTCGGGGCTAGTGTAGCGGCAAGTTTAAGCCTAATCATTTGGAACTTAATTGGCGTTTGGTATATCTACAAAAAATTTGGGTTTATCATTGCCTATTTTCCTAAATTTAAAAAAGGGTAATATCCTGAAAATTAATTAGTGGAGATTTCAGAATAAAAGCTTGAACTCCTGACTTGTTAATTCGAAGAGGAATAAGACTCTAGCAAATGCCAACCTTCTATTAGCTTAGCCTATTTATTGTTAGAAAAAATACTAAATCGATTTATTCAAAGCATCTACATAAGCCATTGCTGATGCATAAATAACATCGGTATCTGCACCAAAACCATAATAGAATACGCCATCTTTGGATATTTGAATATGTACTTTACCTACGTCATTACTTCCGCCAGTTACCGCTTGAACTAAATATTCTTCTAACTTTACAGGAATACCCATAATTTTATCTACGGCTTTTAATGTGGCATCAACAGGGCCATTTCCTTCTGATTCAGATTGATAGGTTTTGCCATCTCTACTTAATTCTATTTTTGCAACAGATTGATGTTGATTTCCACATGAGACAGTATGACTTACAACGTGAAACATTCTAGAATCTGCATTAATGCCCATAATTTCTAATAAATCTTGGTCATTAATTTCTTTTTTAGCATCAGCTACTTTCAAAAATTCTTGATAAACATTATCTAATTTTTCAGAATCCAAATGATAACCTAGTAAATCCAATCTATGCTTCAAAGCAGCTCGTCCGCTCCTTGCTGTCAATAAAATTAAAGATTCAGGAACTCCAACATCTTTGGGGTCAATAATTTCGTAATTCTCTCTATTTTTCAAAACACCATCTTGATGTATTCCTGATGAATGAGCGAAAGCATTTCTACCAACAATTGCTTTATTTGGCTGAACTGGCATACGCATCAATCTTGTAATTAACCTAGAAGTTGGATAAATATTTTTTACATTGATATCTGTATAAAGGTTTAAAGATTCTTTGTGCGATTTTATAATCATAGCAACTTCTTCTAAAGATGTATTTCCTGCACGTTCTCCGATACCATTCATCGTAACCTCCACTTGTCTTGCTCCGTTTGATAATCCAGCAATTGAGTTGGCTGTTGCTAAACCTAAATCATTATGACAATGTACAGAAATAATAGCTTTATCAATATTCGGAACATTATTCATCAAGTAAGCAATTTTAGCACCATATTGGTCAGGCGTACAATAGCCTGTTGTGTCAGGAATATTAACTACAGTTGCACCATTGGCAATAACTGTCTCAACCATTTTTGCTAAGAAATCTAAATCTGCACGACCAGCATCTTCACAGAAAAACTCCACATCATCAACAAAATTTCTAGCATACTTAGCAGCCCAAGCTGCTTTTACTAAAATATTTTCTCTTGTTGTACGAAGTTTATTCACAATATGAATATCAGAGCTTCCAATACCAGTATGTATCCTTCCTTTTTTTGCAAATTTCAATGCTTCTGCAGCACATTCTATATCTTTATCTACTGCACGTGTTAAAGCACAGATTGTAGGATTACTAACATTTTTAGAAATCTCTACGACTGAATTAAAATCTCCAGGTGAAGAAATTGGAAATCCTGCTTCTAAAACATCTACACCCAAATTTTCTAATGCTATTGCAACTTCAATTTTTTCTACTGTGTTTAATTGACAACCTGGGACCTGCTCTCCATCTCTTAATGTTGTATCAAAAATATAAACCTTATCCATAACAATTTCTTTTCCTTATTTATTATATAAAAAATCCGATTCTCAAAATCGGATTTAAACTTAAATATAAAATTACAAAAACTTTGTGGTAATTCTATATATTCATTGCTTTAAGAATACTTTAAAATACTATAACCCACATATTGCTATACCAAATTGCAATGGGTACATTTGTGGTCCTTTTCCTTTTTGAAACACTGATGAAATTTGATAATTTACATAAACATTAAATATGCCATAACCACCACGAACATATACACCATATCGGAATTTGTTTAATCCATCAACTTTAAATTCTTTGAATTTTACTTCGCCTCCAGTTCCAGTTGCTGGGTCTTCGCCTTTATATTTCCATTTACTTGCTAATAAGAATCCGAATTTTGCTCCAGCAGCCAACTTCCAAGATGTATTTTTCTTATTCGGTTTTGAACGAAATCTAAACTCTACAGGAATATCAAAATATACTAAGCCTAGTTTTGATTTTTTAGAACTAACACTATCTCCTAATACTGGAAAAGAAGTTACTGTATCTTTCAAGTGTGTGTTATTATTCCATGCAATTCCATTTTTTTTATGATAAAAATTATCTGTACCAAATCCAGCACCTGGAGCTATGCTAAAATTAGATTTTCCAAAAACCACATCATACGTAAAATAGGCATTAAAACTTCTTGATAATGCACTTATCTTTAAATCACTAGGCGTCTTTAGCATTTGATTTAAGCCTAATTCTATTAGTACTCTATCTTTTGCTTTATTAATATTGGCTTTTACTTCTGGAGAAACACCGCTTGTCGCTGTTACAGTTTGTTCTTGTGCAAAAGAACTTAAAAAAACAAGTCCTAACAATAGCGTTATAAATACTTTTTGCATATTTTTTATTTGATTTGTAAAGTAACAAAAATAAGAATAATATCTAATCTATTGCTACATTTATTATTTTTTATGATTTTTTAGAACAATACTGGCAAATCGTAGTATCTATTAAAAATATTTGTTTTAAAACTTAGACCAATACTATGGCTTGAAAAATTATTAAAGTCATTGCTTGAACTAGAGTAATTTCTGAACTGAACACCTAATTCAGCTACAAAATTAATTTTAGGATTAATGATATAACCAATTCTAAATTCGTTGTTAATAATATTATAAGGCGTGCCGTTAAACATTTTCACATTCGTAGCATTCACAATATCTTTTTCTGCTTTTAAAATATTGCCTCCATTATTTTCAATATTTAGAAAATCGCCTGTAAAGTCGTATCCAGCTTGAGTAAAATTAAATTTATAAGAAGTATATAATCTTTTCCATTGATAGTTTAAAGTTACCAAATATTCCCTAAAATTAGCACCCATACTATGTGTAATAGATTGATTGTAATTGCTATAAGACAACAAACTATCTAAACCTTGATACATAAAAGGACGAACTTGATTGAACTCTACTTGTAAGTTCAAATTTGGAACATTGCCAACATCAAAGTATTTCATACCAACTTGAAATGCTGTTTTTCGCTTTGCCGTATTTTTTTTACCCCAACTTTGTGCTGCAAATTGTCCATATAATATAATATTTTTTGGCAAAGTTACTTTTATATTTGTGCCATAAACTTTGTTTATATTTGGGTTTAATTTCTTTTGAAATGCTCTTACACCCAATATTGGATTGATGAAGTTATAATCAAAAAAAGTATTCCCTTTATCGGTTGTTCTTCTCCAAGTAATTCCCTCAAAAACACCCAACTGTAACCATTTTGCAGCATCAATGCTTAGATAATTAAATGTAGCTAATTTTCTTTGATAGCCAAGTGTAAAATCTGTACCACGTTTAATGTTGTTCAATAATTCAGTATAAATAGTGGTATATTTAATTCGCCAAACATTCGTTGTAAATTGCAAATAAGGATAATTAAAAGAATTATCAGATAATAATAATGAACGGAAGCCATCACCAATAAAATGTTTGCCGTTTCCAATTTGCATATTAAACTGTTTTACAGGAGAATAAGACAAATAAGCAATTGCACTAGAATAGTCAAAACTATTATTAGATGTTGGTCTAGTTCTTCCTTCTCCAGGTACAGCAGTTGCCGCAACAGAAAACAACGTAACGTATGATGGGAACTTTACAACATTATTCGTAATTGCAGTATAAAGAGAAACTTTTTTTCCTATATCGGCTTTTAATTCAAAACCAACTGTTCTTTGAGAAATAATTTTACTGGTATAGAAATCTAATCCCATTCCGATATTAATTATTGGATTGATGGCAACATAGAACTTTCTTTTTACATATCCTGTATCTGAAGGCACATCATTATACGTGGGCAAATATGGATTCGCAACAATATCTCTACGATATTTTACATAGCCATTTTCATCAAACTCTAAGAAATTTTCAAATCCAACTACATTGACCATTTTACTAAACCAATCTGATTTTTGGAGTTTAGTATAATGTATTACAGAGTCAGGATATACAAAATCATAGACCTCTGAAGCTGTATATGGTTTTATGGCACTATGAAAGGAAGCCTTATCCATTTGGTTCAACTTTTTCTCGAAAGTCAATGATTTTTCTCTATTCAAATAGAGGTTTTCTTGTTGTGCAAATATTGTAATGCCAAATGCATTAAAATAAAAAATCGCTAATAATATATATCTAAAATGCATTCTCTTCACCTCTTATCAAATTGACAATCGTCATAAAAACTATTTTAATATCTAAAGTAAAACTCCAATTCTCAATATACCAGACATCTGCTCTCACTCTATCTTCCATTTTTTGTTTGTTTCGGGTTTCTCCTCTATATCCGTTCACTTGAGCCCAGCCAGTAATTCCTGGTTTTACCAAATGACGAACCATAAATTTATCAATAATTTTTGAATATTCATCTGTATGTTTCAACATGTGTGGTCTTGGTCCAATCACAGACATCTGACCAAAAAACACATTAATAAATTGTGGAAATTCATCTAAACTAGTTGTTCTCAGGAATGCTCCAATTGGAGTAATTCTACTATCGCCTTTTGTTGCTTGGGTTGCGTTTGAATCATCATGAACATACATCGTTCTAAACTTAATTAAATCAAAGGTTTGATTTCTAAATCCAGAGCGTTTTTGCTTGAAAAAAACTGGACCTTTTGAAGTTAATTTAATTATCAATGAAATGATTGGAATTAGCCAAGACAACACTAATGTAATTATCAAGATTGAAAATCCAATATCAAAAATTCTTTTAATGACTCTATTGATAAAATTTTCTAATGGCTCAGGTCTTAAAGTCATTACAGGAATTTGACCATAATAATCAATTTCTATCTTATTCAGATGATGTGATAAAAACCTTGTCATATCTGGTACTATCTTTACACGTATCAAATTTTCATCTCCAAATGAAATTAAATCTTTAATTCTTACCTCTTCATTATAAGGTAATGCACAAAAAATTTCATCAATGTCATTGCTCAAAGTGTAAGCAGTTACTTCATCAATAGAACCTAAAATATTTTCTCTTATTTTTAAATTATATCGTTCAGGTCTATCTTCAAAAAAACCAATAAATTTATAACCATATTCTACTCTACTCTCCAGCATTTTTTTAAAATCTTGTGCAGACTCTCCTGCTCCAACAATCACAATTCTTCGATTATTAAACCCTCGAGCTCTATAAAAACGAGCCATTTTAATAAATCCAAAACGCCAAATTAAAGTTAATATAAAGGACGACAAATAAGTAACCAATAATGCCTCTCTAGATAATTTAAAAGTATTGTTAAAGTCTTTAAAAATAACAATATAGGAAAAAGCAAAAACTACTTGAAAGAAAAACAATCTAAAAATTGATGAAACTAGGGTAAAGAAACGTGTATTTCTATACATATCAAAAGTTCCAGAAATTTGTGCTGCCACAAAATAAATTAGATTTAAGTAAAGCCATAATTGTAAATACATTTCAGAAAAAATCTGAATAGGCTTACCCCAAAAGCTCCAAATATGACCTAAAATAATAGATAAATTTAGAATCACAATATCCCCGATAGAGTGAGCTAAAATAAATATACTAGTCTGTCGCTTTCTCATTATAAATAACTATACATTTCCTTAACCAAAAGGAAAAAATAATATTACGCAAAAATGCATATATTATTAAAGAAATGTGGTTAAAATAAAGTTAAATGTACACATTTTATTACAACTATACCAACTTACAAGGATTTAAAGAATATTTCTAAACTTTCAGAAAATTATTGTTATTTTGTGGAAAATAGAAACATTAAACGTCTATCAATTATGAGCGAAAAAGTAAAAGATGAAAACAAATTAAAAGCATTGCAACTTACCTTAGATAAGTTAGAAAAGCAATATGGAAAAGGAACTGTAATGAAATTGGGCGACAATAGCATTGTAGAATCAGATGTAATCCCAACAGGTTCTTTAGGCTTAGATTTAGCATTGGGCATTGGTGGATTCCCGAGAGGGAGAATAATAGAAATTTATGGCCCTGAAAGCTCAGGTAAGACAACTATTGCAATTCATGCTATCGCAGAGACACAAAAGCGAGGTGGAATATGTGCTATTATAGATGCGGAACATGCTTTTGATAAAAAATATGCAGAGGCATTGGGTGTAGATACGGACAACTTATATATTACTCAGCCTGATGATGGAGAACAAGCTTTGGATATTGCAGAGCAACTCATTCGTTCAGCAGCCATTGATTTAGTCGTAATTGACTCCGTGGCGGCATTGGTTCCACGAAGTGAGATTGAAGGAGATATGGGCGATAGCAAAATGGGTTTACATGCTCGATTAATGTCTCAAGCGATGAGAAAATTAACCGGAGCAATTAATAAAACCAGCTGTTCTTGTATTTTCATCAACCAATTGAGAGATAAAATTGGAGTTATGTTCGGAAGTCCCGAAACAACAACTGGAGGTAATGCCTTAAAGTTCTATGCTTCTATTCGATTAGACATTAGAAGAGTAGGTCAAATAAAAGATAAAGAAGGCAATGTTATTGGCAATCAAACTAAAATAAAGGTTGTCAAAAATAAATTAGCACCACCATTTAGAACAGCAGAATTTGATATTTTCTTTGGAAAAGGCGTATCAAAAGATGGTGAAATCATTGATTTAGGTGCAGACTTAGGTGTTTTACAAAAAAGTGGTTCTTGGTACAGTTATGAAGGTCAAAAAGTAGGACAAGGAAGAGATCAGGTTAAACAAATTTTAGCTGACAACCCTGCAATGGCAGACGAAATAGAAACTAAAATTAAAGAGAAATTAGCGACGGTTTAATTAAGATCTTGCTAATATAATTTAAGAGGAGACTATCAAAGTAACACCTAGTATAGTCTGTATTTCAATTTCATATATTTATATGTTGGCAATTATTGCAAAACAACTCCTTAGAAATTGACTAAACGCTATTAAAAATGGGACACAGAGCCAATCTTGTACTTGTGGAAAATAAAGAACCTATAATATATTATACAGGTCGGAGAGCACAAGAAACACCTAATATATTAGCACAAGGACTTAATTTTTGCGAAAAATATTTTAGCGAGTTTGACGAAGTTGGGTGGTTAATGGACAATGCTTTTGCTGAAGGTGGTATTCTTATTGATAAGGACAATAAAAAAATATTAATTTTTGGTGGTGGAGACATAAGTTATACACCAGCATTACAAAGACTTTACTGTAAACATATTACCAAAATTTGGAAAGGTTGGAATGTTGAGTGGTGCAGTAAAGGAAATGTAGATTTTGCAGAATATTTAGGCATAATGGAAGACAGAATATTAGCGAGCGGTTGTATTCCTGAATTTTTTGAAGCAGATGAATGGTCATATACAATGAATGCAGATAGGACACAAGATGAAGTTATTACAATTATCAATAATGGGGTAATTAGTGATTACAAACAGGATTTGGGTTTAGATGGTATAAATATGTGCATTGCCAAAGGGGAAATTTTAAAAGACATAATTCCAGAGGAATTAAAAATTGACAAATGGCACAATGAAATAGAAACCACAGATTGTCTATTGGTAGATTATGACACAAGGAAAATTTTTGTATGTTGGGGCGGAGACACAGATAACAGACACGATGATAAGGTTAGAGAAATTTGGAAAGGTTGGGAAGTGCAAAGACAAACTGACGGGCTAATATTTCACTTTGATTATACCAACAGAGACAGAACAATTATTGAAATGACAGACGAACAATTTGAAGAGTATAATTTATTTGAATTTGACCCAAAGAAATAAACAGCGAACCATATAAATATCTATCTCTGTTGTTACGAAATCTTTCAGACTATTGTTTTAAGTTTATAATTCGTTGACTAGAAGATTCCTTGCATAATAGTTCTTATTGTTTATTTATAGTAGTAATTTTTATATAAATCAGACCTAACGCTTATAATCTGTATTAGATTTAGTTATCTATGATTTTTGTTTCTTCTTGTATCTATATATTACATAAGCTATAATCAGCAGCAGTAGAAGACCTCCTCCGTAAATAATGATTGCTGGTTTATAGTAATCAATATAAGGTTGAATATTCATTGGAACTTCAGGATAATAATTAATGTAGAAATAATCCGCAGGTATAGAATCAAATTCCCAACTTTTCACTGGTTCACTTGGGGTTAAATCTCCAAAGTCGGAAGAAATATATGCTCTAGGATTCTTTTTTAGAAAGTCTGTGCCATCTATAGTTAGACTTAACCCACCGAAAGATTTCCAAAGTTTGGCAGGAGAAAGCAAATATTTAAAAGATTTTTTCGTATCTATATTATTCTCTTGGTCAGTAAGCGAGTTCGATTCATAACGGACAATAATAGAATGTTCGCCTTTCGACAAATTCACTTCAAAATATTGAACGTCTTTTTTTTGATAAACTTTTTGAAAAACTGGCCAATTAACAAATACTTCGTCTGGTTCTACTTCAATATTAGGCGGACTATAATCTTTCAATCTTCCAGATGTATAAAAAGTCTCTGGTATTCTAAGTACTTCGACGGACTTTCCATCTACCTCTACTGTAAAATTAGATTTATATAACTCTGCTACGAAAAGTAGTGGAATTTGCTTACCAGACTTGTCGGCTCTGATTCTATAATGCACATTAAAAAATGCATTATCAAAAAATGGGTCAAAGGAAATTTTCAAATCCTCGTGTAATATATCGATTTGTCGGCTACTTATCGTGGATACTCCACTTAATAATTCAAATTGTGGCGATGCCATATTTGCTTTTAAATGCATCTGAAAACCCAATAGACACCCTATTATTAGTAAATATTCCTTTATTCTTTTCATACAAGATATTTATAATAGTTTTTATTCATAAATTTCTTTATAATTTTAAAAGTCAGTAACATCATTTTGCACAGGTTCAAATTATAAATATAACGGAACAATGGTAATTAATAACTTATAAATATACTTGATTTAGAGTTAAATAATCAAATCTTTTATTTGTCATTGAATTTGTTGTTATATCAATTTTATTAGGATATGCTAAATTTCTCTTAAAGTAAATACATATAAATACGATTTACATTCTCAAATAAAAGAGAAATTAGCAATGGTATAATTCCAAAATTTTCTAAAAAACTTATCCTATCACTTAATTTATGGCTGAATTATTTTACTTAGTATCTAATTTGACTATCAGCAATCACAAAATAAATTATTTACTTATTTTATACATTAATGTTATTATTCATATAATTTCTATAAAATTATTATATTATTTTAAGGATAAGAATATAAATTTACTAAAATTAGTTAAAATTTATTAACTTTTCAAAAACAAAACCATAATTTACTTTTGGCTATTTTAAAAAAAATATGCAATATCCTTGCATATAATTAATAATTAAACTTTATGAGTATGAAAAAAATGATTTTAATGTGTGCTACGTTACTTATTTTAAGTTTCAACACAAAAGCCCAAGACGGACTAGATTCTTCAAAAACATCAGTAGGTGAAAAAATTGACAAATGGCAATCTAAACTTCCATTGAACTTTTCTGGCTCAGTAGATGCTTATGTCCAAACCAATTTCATTCCAAAACAAAGTAATGATGTTTTAAATGAAGCGTTTTCGCCCAAAGCCAATTCATTCCAATTAGGCATGATCAACTTTATGCTATCTAAGGAAATTAAAAAAGTAGGCTTTATGGCTGATATTGGATTTGGACCAAGAGCAGAAGCCGCAAACAACACCCTATATGCGAACTCCATTATTGCCATTAAGCAGCTTTATATGACTTATGCACCAACAGAATGGGTAAAATTTACACTCGGTAATTTCAGTACATTTTTTGGTTATGAATATATTGAACCAACCGCAAATTTCCACTATTCATTATCGCTTGCGTTCCAAAATGGGCCATATTATCACACAGGTTTTAAAGCAAATTTTACTAAAAATAAGTTTAACTTCATAGTTGGTTTCTTTAATGATACCGATCACAAAGATGATAAAGACAGAAACAAATTTGTTGGATCTCAAGTTGGATACACTGGCGACAAGTTTAGTGCTTATTTGAATTATGTTGGTGGAAATGAAAGCAATATGCACGATACAACTGATGCTTTCAAAAATTTTAAATCATCATTAGGATTTACTGGAGCCGCAACTTTAGGCAAAGAAGCAAAAGGCTCTTTGGCTCTTGATTTTGCATGGCATCGATTTAGACAAATTGCTACTAAAGGCGACAAAGCAACACATGCACAATATTTCACAACTTATTTATACGGCAAATACAATATCAAAGATAATGTTAGTCTTGGTGCAAGAATTGGCTATTCTAACAACAATAATTTAGCGATTCCATACGTTGCTGGACCTGCAAAACATTTTGTAGATGTAACATTAACGAGCAACGTCATAATTAGTGATTTTTTAAGTGTCAAACCAGAATTCAGAATAGATTATGCTGACAAAAAAGTATTTCTAAAAAGAAATGGAGCTGGAAGTAATTTACAATATAGATTAATGTTGGCGACAATTTTCTCATTTTAACAAATAACCTCCTCATATTATTTAGGGAAACTTTTTATAGTTTCCCTTTTTTATTTTTCTAATCTTATTAAATATTAAAAAAAATTAGAATTTATATTATTTCTTACCTTTGTAAAATTGCATGAAAGAACTTAGAGCGGTAAATTTTTATTTTTTAAAGTACAAATGGCTTTTTATACCAGGCATTTTTTTTGTCATTACCTCTAACTATTTCGGGTTACTACCGCCACAATATATACAAGAAGGAATTGATATTTTAAAAGATAATATTCAACTATATCAACTTATTGGACATTCTGAAACACAATCGATATTTAGAAATTACCTCTTCGGACAATTCATATTGTTCATTGCACTTTTAGTTATTATCGCTTCGCTTATCAAAGGCATATTGATGTTTTTTATGCGACAAACATTAATTGTGATGTCAAGAAAAATTGAATATGACCAAAAAAACCAAATTTTTAAGCAATACCAAACCCTAAATACTTCATTTTATAAAAGAAACAATACTGGCGACTTAATGAGCAGAATTTCAGAAGATGTTTCTCGAGTGCGAATGTATTTTGGACCAGCCATTATGTATTCTATAAATATCATTGCATTATTTGTAATGGTTATTTATTCAATGGTTGCAACGAATGCGTACCTCTCTATTTTTGTATTATTGCCTTTGCCAATACTTGCATTTCTAATTTATAAAGTGAGTTCTGTTATCAATACCAAAAGCGAGGAAATTTCAACTGCTTTATCTAACATTACATCATTAGCACAAGAAATATTTTCTGGAATTCGGGTTGTAAAAGCATTTTCCATCGATAAACTAACTCAAGAAGAATTTGCTGCATCAAGCGAAGTATATAAACAAAAAAACATCAACCTTGCAAAAATCGAAGCTTACTTTGCTCCATTGATGTTACTTTTAGTTGGATTAAGCACATTAATGGTTATTTATATTGGTGGTATAGAAGTACAAAAAGGCAATTTTACAGTCGGAAACATTGCTGAATTTATTTATTATGTGAATATGCTAACCTGGCCTGTTGCTTCATTAGGTTGGGCAGTTTCTTTAGTTCAAAGAGCCGCAGCATCACAAAAAAGAATTAATCAATTTTTAGACGACAAAAACATCATACAATCTGCACAATCGCCAATCATAAAAGATATAATAAAAATTGAATTAAAAAATGTTTCTTTTACGTATCCAGATACTGGAATTGATGCACTTAAAAACATAAATCTTCAAATAAAAAAAGGAGAAAAGATAGCAATCGTTGGTAGGACAGCAAGTGGAAAATCTACATTAGCCGAATTGTTATGTCGCACTTATGATGTAAATAAAGGCGAATTACTGATTAATGACGAAAATATAAAAAACATCAATCTAAATAAATATAGAGCGCTACTTTCTTATACACCACAAGATGTATTTCTATTCTCAGATACTATTGAAAATAATATTTTATTTGGCAATTTAGAAGCAGATAAAAACAAGGTAGAACATTATTCAAAAATAGCTTGTGTGCATGATGATATTATGCATTTTCCTAAACAATATTCTACTATAATTGGGGAACGTGGTGTAATGCTTTCAGGTGGACAAAAGCAACGTATTTCCATAGCAAGATGTTTGATTAAAGATCCTGAATTAATTATTTTAGATGATTGCTTGTCGGCAGTTGATGCAAATACAGAAAGACAAATTTTGGACAATTTAGAAGACGCATTTGAACAGAAAACTGTCGTATTTATTACTCATAGAATATTTGCAGTAATGAGTTTTGACAAAATCATTGTTTTAGATGATGGTCAAATTGTGGAGCAAGGAACACACCAAACTTTAATGGATTTAAAAGGCGATTATTACGATTTGTATCAAACACAATTACAAGAAAACGAAGTTAAAAATTAGATTTTTGATAAAATCTTGAGAAAATGTTTTTCTATCAATTTTTTATTTAGTATTATTGAACAATTAAAATAGAAAAAAGTGGAGAACGAAAAAAATTTTGAACAAAACAGTGTGTACTCTAAAAGAGTAAGAGCAGGAAAACGCAGAACGTATTTTTTTGATGTGCGTACAACAAAAAGTAATGACTATTTTATTACCATCACAGAAAGCAAGAAAAAATTTGAAGGAGATGGTTATGAAAGACACAAAGTTTTCATTTACAAAGAAGATTTTATGAAGTTCATAAATTCTATGCAAGAAACTGTAGATTACGTAAAAAAAGAATTGCTTCCAGATTTTGATTTTGATGCGATTTACGATTACGACCAAGAGCATAATAATTCTAATGATATTCCTGCAACTCCAGATGCTGAAACAATAAGTACAAGTTCAAACACCTCTACGCCTTCTGCTAATGAAGAAGTAGATAAGTGGGATTAATTTAATATTTAAACAAATAATTGAACAACCTAATGATATCTTCGGATAGAATTAGGTTGTTTTGATTTATACGCACTAGTTTCTTATACTATTTTTAATTATTTTTGTACTATGTCAGCATTATACATTTACAACTCTCTTTCACGACAAAAAGAACTATTCACACCAATTAATCCGCCTTTTGTGGGCATGTATATTTGTGGCCCGACTGTATATAATTATGTACATTTAGGTAATGTGAGAACTTTTACTGCCTTTGATGTGGTGTATAGATATTTAAAGTACTTAGGTTATAATGTAAGATATGTAAGAAATATTACAGATGCTGGACATTTAACCAATGAACAAGGAGAAGGGAAAAACAGAATGGAAGACCAAGCAAAACTGGAGCGAATTGAGCCGATGGAAATCGTTCAAAAATATACTTTGAGTTTTCACGAAGTTTGTAGTTTGTTTAATTTATTGCCGCCAACCATCGAACCAACTGCTACTGGACATATCGTGGAGCAAATTGATATGACAGAACAATTAATCCAAAAAGGATTAGCTTATGAAGCAAATGGCTCTGTTTATTTTGATGTAAAAGCCTATAATGACAAAGGCAATAATTATGGGAAATTATCAGGTCGAAATATTGACGAATTATTGGCAGGCTACCGTGATTTAGATGGACAAGATGAAAAGAAAAGTTCCGTAGATTTTGCTTTATGGAAAAAAGCATCACCAGAACATATTATGCAATGGAAATCACCCTGGGGAAAAGGCTTTCCTGGTTGGCATATCGAATGTTCTGTGATGAGTACTAAATATTTAGGTAAACGTTTTGATATTCACGGCGGTGGCATGGATTTAAAATTTCCACACCACGAATGTGAAATTGCACAAAATATTGGTGCTTGCAATGAAGAACCGGTTAACTATTGGATGCACAGCAATATGTTGAATTTCAATGGTCAAAAAATGAGCAAATCTTTAGGCAATTCTATTTTGCCTTTAGAATTAGTAACAGGCAATCACCCTTTATTAGACAAAGCCTACTCGCCAATGGTGGTGCGTTTATTGTTTTTGCAATCGCATTATACTTCAGAGCTAGATATTAATATCAAATCATTGCAAGATGCGGAGAAAAATTTAAGGAAATTGTTGAATGCTGCAAATTACTTACAAGAAATAACTCAAAGCGGAGAACTAAAGCCTGATGTTGATATAGAAAATCAGATACATCAATTATGTTTAGGTTGCAAGGGAGCCATGGACGATGATTTTAATACTGCAAAAACAGTGGCTAATTTATTAGGTTTGGCAACGCACATTAATACCTATTACAACAATGGAAAAACTGCAAATAATATTTCAGTTGATGTATATAATTCTTTACAAAAATACTATGTTGAATATCTATTTGATGTTTTAGGTTTGAAGAATGAAACTCAAAATACTGATGGCTCAAACGAAACATTAGATAAAGTAATGAACTTGGTAATTGATATTAGAAAACAAGCAAGAGAAAATAAAGATTGGACAACCTCCGACAAAATTAGAGATGCCTTGAAAGATGCCAAAATCAATATCAAAGACAATAAAGACGGCACAACTTATGAGTTAATTTAGATGAAAAAACTCTATGTTTTATTCAAAAACTGCAACACCTACCCCTTCTGTTTTTGACTTCCAATTATATACTGGAATTTTTCTGCCATTCAGTTCAAACAATATTGTTTCAGGTGTTTGGGTTTGAAAATAAACATCTGCTCCTTTTAGAAATGGGAATAATGCAAAGGAAGGAATAGAAGAATTATCCGTCCTATTATTTTTATTATCATCATACATGAAAAGTGCGATTGTTGTATTGCTTTCAGTCGCAAATATATTATTTGAATAATTATATCCATTTACTTTTAAAACATCTCGACCAGAAACTACGGACTGGCTTGCTCCAAAAAATGCCACAACACTTTTATCATCATCTTGTGGCAGTGATGCTAAAAACATACTTGCTAAACTCCCATCTTCTGGAAATGAACGCAAATACACTAATTGATCACTTCTCAAAAATGGTTCACGATAATAATGCACTTTTCTATTTTTGGGTACACTTGGATTGTAAACTACAAATTCATAATGAGTAGATTTTTTTGCTTCAAAATCGCCCCAATGCCCAGCAGCATCAGTTGTAAAAATAGCATTAGGCTTTGAATTAATTCGATAGCCTGTATTTGTATTTACCTCAAAAACTTCAACAATGGTTCCAGCTTGTGGTATATTCTCTCCAAAACTTACTGCTTTGCCTGAAAGTATAATTTTATCCTCTTCGACAATATCTAAAGTACTCGGTTTTATTTTGTTTAAAAATTGAAATATCGTTTCAAATGTGGCTTCACAAGTTGCTACTTCATAATGATCTTTTTTAAACAATCTCAAATTTTTTACGCCTCTAATATCACCTCCAAAAGTCATAATTTTATCATCAGCAGAATAGATATTTAAAGTAGGTAAGTTCCCAGACTGTCCACCTGCTCCACCTTGTTTGAGTCCAGCAAGCAATACTAAATTTTCAACTTTCTTAGATTGCTCATACTTCTTACAATAATCATATACCAAAATTGCACCACGCGAATGACCAACTAAGTTTATTTTTCTAGCATTTGTTTTAGCTAGTACATCATCAATAAACTTATCCAAGCTATTCTCTGGATTATTAATTACATCTAAAGTATTGTAATCAAATGCATATAATTCATCTAAACTATAACCATTAGAAGCAAATCTTTTTACTTGTTTTTCATAAGTATCACCAGCTGCTAAAAATCCATGTACAAAAACAATAGGTGTTTTACTGGTACTATTTTCTATTTTACAAGCAATAATAACAATCGATACAACAATTAGAATAAATAACTTTCTTACCATTTAAGGCTCTATTAATAAGAAACAATCTTGTCTGCCAAATTTTATTATAAATATAGGAAAAATATTATTCTACAACAAATTTATTTTTTATTTTAAGTGTCAATATAGATGCTAAAACAAATGGAAAAGTAAGCGGAAGAAAATTAAAATACTTCATTAATGCAAGACAAATTAAAGATAGCGTTACTGAAAAAATTACAAGAACTAGAGCCTTATAATTCCATTCTGCAAAAGCAATTGCACATAAAACTGCATTGTAGCCAAACAAGCCATCATTAATTTCTTGGATTGTAAAACCAAAAAAACAAGCCAAAATAGCAGAAAGAATTGCTCCTATTAATCCAAATAGAGCTGCAACTTTTGAGCTCCAAGCCAAAGCAATGAGCAATACAATCCCAACCCAAATATTATTTTGAAAAAGGACTTGACTAAAACTTTTTGATAGTATAGCAATAAAATCTAATGATGAATGTTGTGGTAATATTTGCAGCGTAGCTGGCGTTAAAAATGGTTTAAATGAAAAATACATTAACCAAGTAATTATAATAAATGGCAATGTAAAAACTGATACTTTTTTCTTCAAAAAATAGGCATAAATTAAAGTAGATAAAATGGCTCCGATTACAATTAATACCCAGACCAAAATTGTTGGTTTAAAAAACAAAACCATTGCCACACCAACCAAAGCAGCATTAAATCCATACAACCCTTGATTAATGGCTAGTTTATCTAATTTTAATAAAACTGCAGTCAATGTGCCAAAGATAGTTGCCACCAATAAGGCGACACCCATAACCCAATTACTAAAAAAAACTGCAAAGGCAAAAACGATTCCACAAACTACACTTTCTTGAAAAAATATTTGACCTATTCCTTTAAAAATATCAGATTCATTTTCTAGTTTGTTTATTTCTAAATATTTATCCACTCCAGTAAAATTCTAATCTTCCTCATCTTCTTTTGTAGAAGATTTCTTTTGCTCTTTTTCTTTAATTAGTGAGATTTTATCGCCATCATTCAATTTTTTTGTAATTGTATTGTATGGACCAGTTACGATAGTTTCACCTGATTTTAAGCCTTCAGTAATTTCAATATAAGTATCATTTTGAATCCCTGATTTTACCAATTGACGTTGAGCAATCCCATTTTTATTGATAAATACATATTCTCTAGTAGATGAAACGCCGTTAATAATTGTATCTTTTGCAATTACAGCTTGAATAGGAACCGCAACAACATTATTCTTTTGCTTTGTTTTAATCTCAACGGTTGCAGACATGCCAGGCAAAAATGGCTTTGCATTTTCGCCTAATAAATCAGCATAGGAATTTCTATCAATTATTACTTTCACAACAAAATTGGTAGATTGGTCGGTACTTAAAGCTCCACCACTCGCTCCTTTTGAAGTATTGGCGACTTCACTCACAATACCTACAAAGTTTCTATCTAAATAAGCATCAATTTGGATATTAGCCGTATCGCCATTTTTAATTTTAATGATTTCACTTTCGCTAACATCAACACGAACTTCCATCTGTCCAAAATCAGCAATACGCATCATTTCAGTTCCTGTCATTTGTAAAGTACCAACAACCTTCTCTCCTTTCTTTACATTCAATAAAGAAACAATTCCAGACATAGGTGCATAGATAGCTGTTTTATTCAAATTATTTTTAGCGTCTTTAATTGAAGCCGCTACTGATTTTGTCGTATAGTTGGCTGCATTGATGGCATCTTTTCCTGCATTGTATTCTGCTTTTGCTGACTTATAAGCCGTTTCCGCTTGCTCCAAATCTGCTTTAGACATAATCTTTTTATCAAACAAGCCTTTAGTTCTATTATAACTCGCTTCAGCATTCAACATTTGTGCTTCTGCTTGTTTCAATCTTGATTGTAAATTTGCGGCATTGGCTTTTGCATTGTTTAAATTTGCCTCGCTTTGCTCCACATAAGCCAAATAACTTTCAGCCTGAATACGTGCTAACAATTGCCCTTTCTGAACAATTTCTCCCTCTTTTACATTCAATTCAATAATTTCTCCAGAAACATCAGAGCTAATTTTTACTTCCTCCACAGGATAAACTTTTCCGCTTGCAGCAACTGTTTGTATAATATTCTGCGTACTAATTTTTTGAAGTTCGACTTCAATGCTAGCATTCTTTGCTTTGTTTTTATTGACTAGTACTGCAATAATAATTGCCACTATTGCGATTGCCAACAATATATAGATGTGCTTACTTTTCATATTCTAATTAATCTATTTGTATCGTTTTTCCTTGATAATAATCTAAAACCTTTCTGTTAAAAATATATTCATATTTCGTTTGTGTTAATCGAGATAAACTATTATTCAATGTATTTTTAGCCAAATTTAGTTCTAACTGGGTTGATAAGCCAGCACTTACTCTTTCGGCTGCAGTTTCATAAGATTTTAGTGTACTTTCATATACTTTTTTGGCCGCAAAATAATTTTCCTTTGCCGTAATAGTTTTGATATATGCTTGTTGTATCGTATTGTTTAAATCAAAAATCGTTTGTTGTTGATTTAATTCACTCAATTTGATATTTTGTTCAGCTTGTTTTACTGAAAAACGTGCTGTATTTTTATTATAAATTGGAATCGTTAAACCCAAGCCAAAAGAATAATTTAATAAGTTACCTAGCTGATTAAAATAAGGTGTTTTGGTTTGTTTCACTGATGTTTCGGGCGACAATACAATCTGATTTGTTGACTCTACAAATCCAATCGGAATGAAATTTCCAGTTATCGTTTGCTGTGCAGTTTTATTTTGGTTCGTATAAAAAGTATTGATATTTCCTAAAAAATTCAAAGTTGGGTAATTACTAGATTTAGCTATTTTAATATTCTTTTTTGCACTCTCAATTCTAAATTTCTGTGCTAAAACTTCAGGTCTTTGTGTTACCGCAAGCGAAAAAACATCAGCAGCATTTGGAATACTATCTGTACTAATTACGTTATTTATTAAACTTTCAGGAGATTTAATATCAACAACTTCATTCAAATCAATTTGCAACAAAACTTTCAAATTTAACAAAGCTAAATTTAATTGATTTCTAGCCATTATAATGTTTGCTTCTTCTGTTGCCATTTGAGCATCGATATCATAACGATTACTTTCTGGCAAAGCACCTGCATCAATCATCGAATTTGTTTTAACTTGTTGGTCAATTGTCGATAATTGTTGTGTTTTAGCTTGTTCTAACTGTTCTTTTGCATTCAAGATATTTAGATATGCCGTCATGGTTTGCATTTGTAAATTTCTTTTCAATGCATCATTATCTAGTTTTAAAGCTTCATAATCTAACTTTGATTTCTGTATTTGATTTTGTGTCAAAAACCCATCAAAAATAGGCTGTTGTACATTCAAATTGAAGTCATTATAATGTACAATTTGGTTTTCATATTTATTCTCAAAATAATTATAATTTTTACCTATTCTCAGGCTATAATTACTTTGTGCATTGATATTTGGAGAATAATTAAATTTATTTCTTTTTACTTCAATTTCTGCCAACTGCATATTTATGACATTCATTTTCAGTTGTAAATTATTTTTATCAATTAAATTTAGACAATCATTCCAATCTAAAACGGTTTGTCCTTTCGCAATAAAAGAAAAAATAATTAGTATAAAAAATAACAACCTAATTTGTAACATCTATCAATTTTATCTAGCAAAAATAATTTTAATATTTTAAATGAGAAAAAAAATTATTTATATAAGTTTGAAAATCTATCGATTTTGCACCAAAAATTTCAAATAATCTAAACCTGAATCAATTGCATTAGGTGCTAAAGTATCAAACACAAAATGTACTGATTTTTCAATAACAACATCTGTTTCTTCTCTGTGTTTGCTTTTGTCATTTGCCCAAAAATGTAAAATCTGTAAAAAATTTTGCCAAAACAATAATGTATAGGTTTTATGCAAAATAGGACGCAAAATAATCTCTCCAGTCTGCACACCTTCATTAATTAATTGCTGTGCATACGGCACAAACACTTCTTTAAGTCTGCTCACCTCGTCATTCGGTAGTAAAAATATTTTTTTAGACACTAATAGAGGAAGTAACTTTGATTGCTCTTTCTGAATGGTTTGAATATAGGTATATGCAAATGCTAAATATTTTTCTCTTGCACTATACTCAACATAAGCGTCATCAATTGCACAAATGGACATTGCGTGTTCTAAACTTTCTCTTAAACTCATTTTTGATTAATTTTGCGGATTAATTGAATTATTTCAGGATTATTCCAATAAATTCCTTCAACATCTACTTTTACTTCTTTTCCAGATTTGTCTAACAAATAGGTAGTTGGATATCTTTTGATACCTAAAGAATGTAGGCTTTCTAAAGAATGTAAAAATTCCAAATTTGAACTATTGGCTATATTTTTAACGATATTGATTTTACCCCAATTTTCATCGGAAATCAGAATTAATTTCAATGAATCTTCACCGCCAACAGTTTTTTGTAAAGCTAATAATTCTGGTAATTCTCTTCGACAATCACCACACCATGACTGAAAATAACTCAAAACAATAGCTTGACCTTTAAAGTCAGCGAGTTCTTTAGTTTTTCCATCTGCTGATTGAAATTTTGCTTTCTCCATTGGATTCATAGGCGGCTTAAAATACCACCAATACAGCAAAACTGCAACACATGCGATTAGAACAAATATCATTAATTCTTTTTTATTCATAAAAAAAGTAGATAGTCAAAAATATCTTCTATTTTTGATACAAACATAAGATAAGCTTTCCAATTTACCGCATGTTACAACCTAAAGAAATCTTAAAGAAATTTTGGAATTATGATTTTTTCCGAGAGCCGCAAACTGCTATTATTGAAAGTGTGCTACAAAAAAATGATACACTGGCTTTAATGCCGACGGGCGGAGGCAAATCTATTTGCTTTCAAGTTCCAACTTTAGCTCAAGAAGGCATTTGCATTGTCATCACGCCTTTAATTGCATTGATGAAAGACCAAATTACTCAACTCAAACAAAGAAATATAAAAGCGGCTGCAATTTTTTCTGGATTAAGTTATAAGGAAATAGATGTTATTTTGGACAATGCCATTTTTGGTTATTATAAATTCCTTTATGTATCACCAGAAAGATTAAAAACAGAACTATTCATTGAACGCTTTAAAAAAATGCCTGTCAATTTAATTGCGGTTGATGAAGCACACTGCATTTCTCAATGGGGATACGATTTTAGACCATCTTATTTGCAAATTGCCGAAATCAGAAAATATCATTCTGAAGTTCCAATATTGGCATTGACTGCAAGTGCTACACCAGAAGTCCAAAAAGATATTGTGGAGCAGCTAAAATTCAAATCTGAAAATATATTCAAAAAATCATTTATTAGAGAAAATATTAGTTTTGTTGTTCGTCATGAAATTGCCAAACTCAATAAAATAGTAGAAATTGCTCAAAAGCTTAGTGGCAGTGGCATTGTTTATGTTTCAAACAGGAATAAAACAAAAGAAATAGCAGAATATCTATTTAGAAATAATATCAGTGCTGATTTTTATCACGCTGGTTTAACTAATGCTGAACGAAGCATAAGACAAGAAAATTGGATACAGAATAAAACCAGAATCATTGTTTGCACCAATGCATTTGGTATGGGGATTGATAAACCAGATGTTCGTTTTGTGATACATATTGACATTCCAGAAACTTTAGAAGCCTATTATCAAGAAGCTGGACGTGCAGGGCGAGATGGCAAAAAATCTTATGCAGTTGCTTTATATACAGAGAGTGATAAGCAATATTTAGAAACAAAAGTAAAAGAGAAATTTCCTGAAATTGAGCAAGTAAAGAAAATTTACAATTCGATTTTTAATTTCTATGAAATTGCTGTTGGCAGTGGTCAATTTCAAACCAAAGTTTTTGACATTCATCACTTTTCAAAAACATACAATTATAAACCAAATGAAGTGTATTATGCTTTAAAGTTTTTAGAGCAAGAAGGCTATATCCAACTCAATGAAAGTTTTTTTATACCATCAAGATTGATGTTTGCAATAGACAATTTAGAATTATATAAATTTCAGTTGGCACATAAAGCGTATGAACCAATAATAAAATCAATATTGCGAATGTATGGCGGAATCATTAGTAATTTCATACAAATAAATGAATATGATTTAGCAAAAGGCTTACGCATTACTGTAAATGAACTAAAAAAACAATTGTATTATTTGCGAAAAAGAAAAATCCTTTATTATGAAGAAAAAACTGATGAGCCTGAATTGATTTTTTTAACTGAGCGTTTACACCAAGATAATTTGTCGTTTAATTGGAAATATATTAACGAAAGAAAACGGATAACATTTAATAAATTAGAAGCCATTCAAAAATACATTGAGTCCGAAAGTAAATGTAGGCAAGAAATCATCTGTAATTATTTTGGAGAAACAGTAATGTCATGTGGAAAATGTGATGTTTGTATTGAGCAAAAACAAACTACTTCTATTACTAAAAAAATTGAATTTTTCAGAAATGAAATTTTAGAGAAAATAACAAATCAATTCACTACAATTGATTATTTTAAGCCTACAAATAAATTACAAAAAACCGCTTTTGAATTAGCAGTTAGAAGTTTATTAGATGATGAATTAATTGAATTGAATTATAAAAATGAAATCAGAAAAAAGTAAGCGGATAATCTTTTTAGTTAGCAATGATTTAACTACGGATAATCGTATGCACCGAATCTGTAATTCATTAGCAACACAGGGCTTTTCCGTAGAATTGGTTGGGCGAATGTTAGAAAATTCAAAACCACTCAGCAAAAACAGATTTCTACCTACACGATTAAAACTGTTTTTTACAAAAAAGTTTCTTTTCTATGCAGAACTAAATATCCGTTTTTTTATTTATTTACTAATGAATCGCTTTGATATTGTTTGTGCTTGCGATACAGATACTTTGCCTGCTGCTTATTTTGCAAAGCTAATTAAAAGAAAAAAATTAGTGTACGATGCGCATGAATATTATTCTGAAACACCTGAGTTAATCGGTCGTAATTTTATACAATCTTTCTGGCAAACTATTGAGAATAATTTAATTCCAAAAGTAGATTTTGCATATACTGTCAATCAATCATTAGCAAATATCTTTGAAAAAAAATGGCATAAAAAATTTGAAGTAATTAGAAACCTACCTATTAAATCAAATTCATTAGAACCAAAAAATTCTTCGCCTTATATTTTATATCAAGGTGCTGTAAATATGGGAAGAGGTATCAAAGAAATGCTATTGGCAATGCAGTTTATAGAAAACATTCCTTTTTATATAGTGGGCGACGGTGATGAAAGTGAGAAAATCAAACAGCTAATCCATCACTATAAACTAGAAAAAAAAGTCAAGCTATTGGGTAGAAAAACGCCTGAAGAACTTAGAATCATTACGCATCAAGCATATATTGGCATTAATCTTTTAGAGCATAGAGGTTTAAATTATTATTATTCATTAAGCAATAAATTTTTTGATTATATTCAAGCAGGTGTTCCACAGGTTTGCATCGGATTCCCAGAATATATTGCTTATAACGAAAATTATAAAGTTGCCGTTTTGGTAGAACGATTAGTCATTGAAGACATTGTAAATGCAATAAAAAAAATTCTTGATAACAAAGATGTATATAATGAATTAAGTGTAAATTGCATACAAGCTGCAAAAGAATTAAATTGGGAATTAGAAGGACAAAAGCTTATTGAACTATACAAGCAATTATAATATGAATTTAGAAGAAGTTTTAGATTATAGTTTATTTAGATTCTTCAAGTATGAGCTAAAAGTTGGTATGCTTGTAGCAATCGCTGTAATTTTATTTATAAATTATTTAATTTTAAGAATAACAAAAGCAATTATTGATAGGAAAGCTTCTGAAGATTATTACACAAGAGGAAGATTAATTTCCATCAATTTATTAGTCAAGTATTTGGCTTGGACTATAAGTATTTCCTTAATTTTAGTAACCTTAAAAATCAATGTAACTTTTATTTTAGCCGGTTCTACCGCACTTTTGGTAGGCTTTGGAATTGGTGTCCAAGAGATATTTAAAGATATAGTTTCAGGAATTTTTATTTTAATGGAAGGTACTATAAAAGTAAAAGATGTCTTACAAGTCGATGACACTTTTGGAAGAGTAGTTAATATAAAATTACGAACTACAGAATTATTAACACGTGATGGAACGCATGTCATTGTGCCTAATGGAAAATTCATTACCGAAAATGTAAAAAACTGGAGCCATCATGAGAAAGTAGCACGATTTGTAATTCCTGTTCGTGTTGCTTACGATACAGATGTAAATTTAGCTACTAAAATCTTATTTGACGTTGCAAACCAACATGAATTTACAATAAGCAATGATGAAGAGCGTCCAATTGTAATTCGCATGACTGATTTTGAACCCGATGCAATAATTTTAGAATTGAAATTTTGGACAGACCATGTTTTCACAGCAGGCAGAATACGCAGCCAATTACGGTATGAAATCTATAATCAATTTAAGAAAAACAATATAAAATTTCCTTATCCACAAAGAGCTATTCATATTAAAAACCAAAACAATACATCATAAAGAAACAAATACATATTATTGCTTTTGATTTCCCATATCCTCCAAATTATGGTGGTATCATTGAAATTTATTACAAGATAAAGACATTGAATGCGGAAGGTGTCGCTGTACATTTACATTATTTTTCAGAAGAGAAAAACAATACTGAAGATAAAATACAGCCTTATTGTGCGTCTATTCATTATTACAAAAGAAATATTACTTTTAAAAATGTATTAAAAAGCATTCCTTATATTGTACAAACTCGAAATGATACAAAACTTTTAGAAAATATACAAAACGATGATTTTCCAATATTATTTGAAGGTTTGCACACTACTTTTTTACTCAATCATCCTGCATTAAAAAATAGAAAAAAAATAGTTCGATTGCATAATATTGAATGGCTCTATTATGGAAAACTATTTGATTTGGCATTAGGTTTAAAAGATAAACTTTATTTTTATTTTGAATATAAAAAATTGATTAAATACCAATCCACTTTAGAAAACAGTCAAGCATTACTCTGTCTTTCTACTAGTGATACTACATATTATACCAATCGCTTTCCAAATATTCCTACTACATTTATTCCTGCATTTCACCAAAATACAGAATCCAAGACAAAAATTGGAAGAGGCGAATATATCTTATTTCATGGAAACCTAAGTATCACAGATAATTATTTACCTATCGTGCGTTTACTCAAAAACCAACTCAAAAATTGTCAATTACCTATAATTATTGCTGGAAAAAATCCTACGGAACATCTAATCGAAACTGTACAACGATTTAAAAACATACAATTAATTTCTAATCCATCGTACGAAGACTTAGAAACTCTAATACAAGATGCACATATCAATATAATTTTTTCAGAGATTGAAACTGGTGTAAAATTAAAGCTAATTAATACTTTATTTTTAGGTCGATTTTGTTTCACAAATCATGCAGCAATTATTGGGTCTGAACTTCAAAATACAACCATACTTGTTGATGAAAATAATATTGAACAACAAATAAAACACTATTTCCAACAAGAATTTACTACAGAACTATTAACCGAAAGAATTAAATATTTAAGTTTGTATAACAATAAAAAAAATTCAATACAAATTATCAGCTATTTGTAATTTTATTGAGTTATATCTAAAAAAAAGTTATGAAAATTGCAGAAAGTGAATTGATATTAAATAAAGATGGAAGTGTTTATCATCTTACTTTATTGCCAGAAGATATTGCAGACACCATCATCACAGTCGGCGATCCAGAGCGAGTACCAATGGTAACTAAATATTTTGACAAAATAGAAATTCAAAAATCCAACCGTGAGTTTGTTACACATACTGGATATTTAGGCAACAAAAAAGTTTCTGTTATTGCTACTGGAATTGGCACCGACAACATCGATATTGTATTGAATGAATTAGATGCCTTAGTCAATATTGATTTAAAAGCAAGAACACCTAAAAAGCAATTAAAATCGCTGAATATTATACGTATTGGAACAAGTGGAGCATTACAAAATGACATTCCAATAGATAGTTTCTTAGTATCTGAATATGCTGTTGGGTTAGAAGGTTTATTACATTTTTATCAATATCAAAATGCTCATCATAAAATCAATAATGCAGTATCAAAAATTACGAATACGGAATCTTATACTACTCAAGCGGATACTTATTTATTAGATAAATTAGCCAAAGGAATTAAACGTGGGATTACACTTACAGCTCCAGGATTTTATGCACCACAAGGCAGACAATTAAGATTACAACCCAAACAAAAAGATTTTATTGATACACTATCTGCTTTAAAATTTGAAGATAATTTACAAATTACCAATCTAGAAATGGAAACCTCTGGTATTTATGGATTAGGTAGCCTGTTAGGACATCGTTGTATTTCTTTCAATGCGATGATAGCTAATAGACAATTGGGTACATTCTCTTCAAATGCTGAGCAAACAATTGATGAGTTAATTAGTTTTGTTTTAGAAAATATTAAACACTTATAATGAAAAATATTGCAGTATTAACTTCAGGTGGTGATGCTCCAGGTATGAATGCTGCCATTCGTGCAGTTGTCAGAATTGCTTTATTGGAGAAACTAAAAGTATTTGGCATATACAATGGCTATCAAGGTTTGGTGGACAATCAAATTCTACCACTCCATAAAAAAAGTGTTGGCAACATTATTCATAGAGGCGGAACAATTTTAAAATCAGCTCGAAGTAAAGATTTCCAATCTAAAGAAGGAAGAAACAAAGCATATCAAAATTTAGTAGAACATCAAATTGATGCTGTAATTGTAATTGGCGGCGATGGTACTTTTGCTGGAGCCATTCAATTTACACAAGAATTTAATATTCCATTTATCGGAATTCCTGGCACCATCGACAATGACTTATTTGGTACGGATTACACTATTGGGTTTAAATCTGCGGTACAAACTGCAATGGAATGTGTTGATAAAATCAGAGATACTGCCAATGCTTTTAAACGATTATTTTTTATAGAAGTAATGGGTCGCGATGTTGGTGCAATTGCATTAGCGACCGGGATTGCAACAGGAGCAGAAGATATTTTTATTCCAGAAACTAAAACCAATTTAATTGATTTGTCAGAACGATTAAAGAGAGGGACAGATAAGGAGTCTTACATCATCATCGTTTCTGAAGGCGATGACAAAGGAGGTGCTGAAAATATTGCAGCTGAATTTAAAAAAACACACCCCGAATACGATATCAAAACTTTAGTACTAGGACATTTATTACGAGGTGGCAATCCAACGGCTGAGGATAGAATTTTGGCAGCTCGTTTAGGTGTTGCCGCGGTACAGTCATTAATTCAAAAAGAATTTAATGTAATGATAGGCATTCAGCGAAATGAAATTGCAAAAACACCATTACACTTATGTAAGAAACATTTTTTAAAAATCAATGAAGAATGGGAAAATTTGATTTATAAATTAAGCTAACATGGTGTTCCTAAAAAATATTTATTTCGCCAAACAATACAAGTATATTTGTCTTTAGATGAAAAAAGTAAAATTAATTTTATTATGGATAAGTCTTTTTTGTGTAGTCGCTTGCAAAGAAACCCACAAAGACAAATCTGCTAAATTTTTCCATCTTAATATCTCCGCAGGTTTAACATCTTTAGACCCTGCATTTTCAAAAGATCAAGCAACAATGTGGTGCGATAATCAATTGTATAATGGATTGGTTCAAATTGATAGTAACTTAAATATTTTACCTTCCATTGCCAAATCTTGGACTATTTCTAATGATGGTTTAAATTATACTTTTATTCTTCGTGATGATGTATTTTTTCACGACCACGAATTATTCCCAAACGGCAAAGGAAGAAAAGTGGTTGCTTCCGATTTTGTTTATGCTTTGAATAGAATTATTGATACCACTGTTGCCTCCACTGGTGCATGGTTATTTAATGGAAAAACACTAGAACAAAAACCATTTGAAGCAATCAATGATACCACATTTAGTATTCATTTAAAAGAACCATTTCGCCCTATGTTGGGTTTGCTTACATTACAATATTGTTCTGTTGTTCCAAAGGAAGTGGTAGAACATTATGGAAAAGATTTTCGCAAACATCCCGTTGGAACTGGACCATTTTATTTTGTTCGTTGGGAAGAAAACAATGTATTAATTGTACATAAAAACAAAAACTATTTTGAAAAAGATAATAACGGTAATAGATTACCTTATATTGATGGTGTACGATTTAATTTTATTGCTAATAGAAATTCAGAATACAATCAATTCCAAAAAGGCGAACTTGATTTTATGACAGGTTTAGATATTTCCTTCAAAGATAAACTATTGACGAAAGAAGGTGAACTAAAACAAGAATGGAAAGATAAAATCAATTTTTTAAAAATGCCCTATATGAATACCGAATATATTGGTATTTCGATGAAAAAGCAACCATGCGAAGCTTTAAAAAATAAAAAAGTAAGACAAGCAATGAATTATGCCATCGACCGAAAAAAAATGATTACTTATTTGAGAAATGGTATTGGTATTGCTGCCGAAAGTGGCATTATACCTTTAGGCATGAATGAGTTTGATTCATCTGTCGTAAAAGGTTATCACTATGACATTGCTAAAGCAAAACAATTATTAATGGAGGCTGGATATCCAAACGGCAAAGGTATTGACCCAATTACGATTTACTCAAATCCGACCTATCAAGATTTAATTTCTAGTGTAGCTAATCAATTGGCAGAAATAGGTATAAAAATAAAAATTGAAAATTCACCAGCCGCATTTTTGAGAGAAGCTATGCGTAAAAATGAAGCACAACTATTTCGTGCATCGTGGATTGGCGATTATCCTGATGCTGAAAACTATTTAGCCTTATTTTTCAGTGGATATGGAGCTCCACCAAATTATACTTTTTATAAAAATCCTGCTTACGATAAATTATATGAAAAAGCCATGCAAACAAATAACACAGCAGAAGCTTTAAAAATGTACCACCAATTAGAAAAAATGGCATTGGAAGATGCTCCTGTTATTTTGCTTTTCTATGACCAAATAGTACGATTTACACATAAAAAAATTAAAAATCTACCAAGTAATGCAATGAACTTATTAGATGTAAAGACAGTACGAATAGATTAAGTTTATAAATTAATTTCTACCAAATTTACAGTTTCTATTAGAGTGTTGGAGCAAACTGAACAGCTATAATTAATATTAATCGATATTTGCCGATAAAAGTATATTTCATCAACACATTGAATTCTATAGTCTTCAAATATTTTTGTTTTTGACAATACCGTAAATCCATTTCCATTGCATTTTATGGCGGATTCTTTGATAGCCCAAAAATCAAAAAAAGTAATTAGTGGATTTTCAGTATATTGAATGGTATTCCACTCATTTTCTGAAAAATATTTTTCAAAATCTGAAACTTTTACATTTCTATGTTTTTCAATATCAATTCCAACTTGAGCATTTTCTATATATACACCAACAACAAAATTACCTGAATGTGAAATATTAATATCGAAAGCTGCTCCAAAATAAGGCTTACCTTTTTCTGTATATTCTAAATCATGCAAAGAATAATTGGGTTGATATTTCTGCAATAGAAATTGAATGATTTTTTTTCCATAATAATCATGTATTTTATGTTCTAATGACTTGTAGGCATTAATTTTCTGATGAATACTTTCTGGGAAAGACAACAAATCCTCTTCCATAGATTGCGACCAGATAAAATTATCTATATGAATAAAATAAACTTCCATTTTTTGTATTAAACAAACTTAAAATGAAATATTTGAGCAGATTTAAAAAACTTACTATTCCAACTGATAAAATTATAAATTGGATTCCCAATTGCATTAAAAGATGGATGTTGCAAATAGATATATGCTTTTACAAATTGAATATGTTGATTCCATTGCTCAATATGTCTTGGATTCATAATGCCCCAATCTAAAGTAGCTTTGTTCATGCCTGCCTGATTAATTTTTCGTTGTACAAATAATCTACTTGCATTAGAAAGCACATCAAATATAATTTCAGCACCTTTTAGCTTTGGAGCAAATGTATTAAAAAATAATTGTACTTGTTTTTCATCAAAATAAGGAAAAACACCAGGAACTGTAATCATTAACCCATTAGAAATATTACCTATATCGCCCATCCACGATTCATCAAACATAGATTTACCAATATATTTTACATTATTAAATTTATTAGGTAATAATCGCTTTCTTAATGCTAAACTATCTGGCAAATCTAAGTCAAACCAAGGCACACTTGGCTGTCCTAAGCGATAAAAAGAGGTTTCTAAACCTGCACCAATATTCAACACTTTTCCATTTGGATTTCTTTTTAAAAAATCTTTCACTGCCCTATCCATTATCCAACCACGCTCTGTTAAACTTACGATACCAACTTTTAATAAATTTCTTCTAAATGCTTTTCTATCAGGAACCAACTGCTTAAAAAGTTCCAAAGCTTTTTGGTCATTTAGTATTGGGTATTTACTTTCAGCATCATAAGCTCTCGCTGCCAAAGGCAATAATAAAGTTTCTTGTACAGCACCTAAATCTAATTTTGCCATTCTTTTTTTTATAAAAATACAATTTTATCTATTATCTAATTTTTTCTTAGCTTTACAATGGTAAATAAATAAAGATAAATATGCCTAAAATACTAATAGTAGATGATGAGAAAGCCATCAGAAGAACCTTGACAGATATTCTTGAATATGAGAAATATGAAATTGATGAAGCTGAAGATGGCGAAATTGGTGTACAAAAAATTGAAAAAGGCAATTACGATGTAGTAATTTTAGATGTTAAAATGCCAAAAAAAGATGGTATTGAAGTATTGGCAGAATTACAAAAAAAAGGTATTGATACACCTGTTATTGTACTTTCAGGACACGGAAATATTGAAACTGCCGTTGAAGCCGTAAAAAAAGGAGCTTTTGATTATATTCCAAAGCCACCTGATTTGAATCGTTTGTTGATTACGGTGCGTAACGCAATGGATAAATCTAATTTAGTTTCTGAAACTAAAATCCTAAAAAAGAAAATTGCTAAAACCAAAGATATTGTAGGAACTTCCAACTCTATCCAAAAAATAAAAGATACTATTGAGAAAGTTGCACCAACTGATGCTCGTGTTTTAATTACAGGCGACAATGGTTCAGGTAAAGAATTGGTTGCACGATGGTTGCACGAACAAAGCAATAGAGCAAATGGCCCTTTAATTGAAGTAAACTGTGCTGCAATTCCCTCTGAGTTGATAGAAAGTGAATTATTTGGACACGAAAAAGGAGCTTTTACTTCAGCTATCAAACAACGAATCGGGAAATTTGAACAAGCCAATGGTGGCACTTTATTCTTAGATGAAATTGGGGATATGAGCCTTTCGGCTCAAGCAAAAGTATTACGTGCTTTGCAAGAAAATAAAATTACTCGTGTGGGTGGCGATAAAGATTTTACCGTTGATGTTCGTATTGTTGCTGCAACCAACAAAGATTTATTGAAAGAAGCTGAGGAAAATAGATTCCGTTTGGATTTATACCACCGTTTGAGTGTCATTTTAATTCATGTACCATCTTTAAATCAAAGGAAAGATGATATTCCAATGTTGTGTGAACATTTCCTACAAGAAATTTGTGGGGAATATGGTGTGCCTACTAAAAAAATAGAAAAAGATGCAGTAGAAGCTTTACAAGCTCGAAACTGGACTGGTAATATTCGTGAACTTAGAAATGTGGTAGAACGTTTGATAATTATGAGTGGCAAAAGTATTACCAAACAAGATGTTTTAGACTATTCTGGTCCTAATAAAAAAATAGAACAAGCAGGAATTGACTTTGACCGATTTGCAAATTTGCAACAAATTCAAGACTATACAGAACGTAGTTTTATTGAACACCATTTAGATAGAAATGATTGGAATATTAGCAAAACATCCGAAAAAATTGGTGCGACTAAAAAGCAATTAGAAGAAAAAATGGAAAACCTTGGCTTGAAAAAAAGATAAATTTTGGACAGTTGAATAACAGAATTAAAGATATTCGTTTATATGTACTGTCTGATTATATTGCAGCCTGCATTACGTGGATTATCTTTTTTAGTTTTCGCAAAATATATATTGAAGAGCTCCACTTCCAAAAATCATTTTTAACCAATGATACCAATTTTTTAAAAGGTTTATTATTTATTCCTATTTTTTGGTGGATTTGTTATTTTATTTCTAACACATATACTGATATTTATAAAAAATCCAGATTAAATGAATTTGGAAGGTCTATTTTCCAATCAATCATTGGCACTTTCTTTCTATATTTTTTAGTCATGCTAAATGATAGAATTAGAGATTATCAAGATTATTATTTATTGTTTACAGCTTATGTATCGATTCATTTGTTCACTTTACTAATAGGAAGGTTGATAATTTTAAATTATGCAAAAAACAAAATTGTCCATAAAAAAGTACAAATAGTAACACTTTTGGTTGGCATTGAAAAAGATAGAAATCAAATAAAATCTAAACTTACCACACAATCTCTGCCTATTTTAAGTCATTTTATAAAAAATGAAGTAGATTTTGAAAATGCACATGCACTAATTCATCAAAATCAATATGAAGAAGCAATTATTATAGCTCATCAATACGAACAACAACAAGTGGAACACCTAATTATAGAATGTTTGGCAAATGGAATTTTGGTTAAAATAAAAGCGAATGATTTTGATATTTTATCTGGAAAATACAAAACACAAAGTATATTTGAATCAGGTTTTATAGAAATATCACCTTTTGTACTAACTCCGTTTCAAAGAGTTACAAAACGTCTTTTTGATATAGTGTTATCATTTTTAGTATTGATTCTTTTAAGTCCATTTTTATGTATTATCGCTATTATCATCAAAAAAACATCCACTGGCAAAATTCTTTATACTCAAGAAAGGATAGGCAAAAATAGTCAACCATTTAATATCTATAAATTTAGAAGTATGATAGAAAATGCGGAAGGTGATATGCCTCAACTTACGCAAGAAAATGATTTAAGAATTACAAAAATTGGTTCCTTTATCCGAAAATATAGAATTGATGAACTGCCTCAATTATTTAATGTACTGAAAGGCGATATGAGTATCGTTGGTCCACGCCCAGAACGCCGATATTTTATTGATAAAATTTCAAAAACCACCCCAAAATATCAATTGCTCCAACGTATCAAACCTGGTATCACATCTCTTGGAATGGTCAAATTTGGTTATGCACACAATGTTCCAGAAATGATACAAAGAATGAGATATGATATTTTATATATTGAGAACATGAGCATCAGTTTAGATTTAAAAATATTATTCTATACAGTGAGTACCGTCTTGCAAGGCAAGGGAAAATAGAGCGATATATTAAGAAACCTTAAATATTGACTTTTATTTAAGACAATATTATCCGAAATTAAAATTTTGCTTATCTTTGCATAGAATCTAAAATAAAATGTTCTCAAAATCTTGTGAATACGGCATACGGGCATTAACTTATATCGCGACTGAATCTTTAGAAGGAAAGCGTGTAAAAATTAGTGATGTTGCCGAAAATGCAGACTTACCCGAAGCGTTTACTGCCAAAATCCTTGGAACTTTAACCAAACAAAATATTGTTCGTTCATTAAAAGGTCCAACTGGTGGATTTGAAATTCCATTAGATAAGATGAAACAAATAAAAATTAGTGAAATTGTATTTGCAATTGATGGCGATTCTATTTACAATGGTTGTGCTTTAGGTTTAAGCGAATGCAATCCTGATGCACCTTGTCCAATGCATGACCAATTTATTAAAGTTAGAGGAGAATTAAAAACAATGCTAACAACCACAACAATTTTCGATTTAGCAACAAAAATCAAAACAGGAAAATCAATATTAGTAAGATAATTCATTCATCATTAAAATAGATTACAATATGGGAATTTGGTTAGAATCATTAATTACAGCAACACCTCAAGAAGGTAGAGAATTAGCAATAAAAATGTCAAGAAAAACAATTGCAGCTATTCAAACAGACCCTGAAGAAAGAAAAAAACTAAGAGTAAATTATGCGTCAGATACAGCACAACTAATTGCATCTGCAAATGTTGTAGCTATTGAATTCCAGACTATTGCACAAGCAAATAATTATTGGAAAAAAGGTTAATAATATCGTAAAATAAGACAAAAACATTTTATTCGTACAACCGTTTAGATAATTAGGTTAAAAAAGATGAGTGCAATAAAGCAAATAGAAAACATTGAAGATGTAAAACTTTTGGTGGATACTTTCTATGGAAAAGTTCAAGAAGATGAAATCTTAAAAGATGTTTTCAATAATGTAATTCAAAATCGTTGGTCACAACATTTAGAAAAAATGTACCGCTTTTGGCAAACTGTATTATTAGATGATGAACGAACTTATTTCGGAGCTCCGTTTCCGCCTCACGCACAACTCCCTGTCGATACAGTACATTTTGAAAGATGGTTAAAGCTTTTTTATGGAACTGTAGATAGTCTATTTATTGGAGAACGTGCTGAACGTGCAAAATGGCAAGGCAATAGAATGGCAGAAATGTTCTTGTATAAAATTCAATATTATAGGAATAATGATGTTATTCCGTTAGCCTAATTTTAAAAAGTATTAAGAAAAATAGATATGAATATCACAAAAGAAAGTACCATTGCAGAATTAGTAGCTCAAGACTATAGAGTTGCTGCAGTATTTAAAAATAAAGCAATAGATTTTTGTTGTAATGGCAACCGTAGTATCCAAGAAGTATGTAATAATCAAAGTTTAGATGCTGACCAACTCATCAATGAATTAACCGCAACAATGCAACAAGGTGGTGCTACAAATATTGATTATAATTCTTGGCCTTTAGATTTATTAGCTGATTATGTAGAGAAAAAGCACCATCGTTATGTGGAAAAAGCAATTCCAGAAATATTGCCTTATTTAGAAAAAATTACAAGAGTTCACGGCAGTCGCCATGCAGAGTTAGAAGAAGTTTTAGCACTCTTTAATGAAGGTGCTGGAGAATTAACGAAACACATGAAAAAAGAGGAATTAATTTTATTCCCTTATATCAGAAAAATGGTAAAAGCTGAAGCTGCAAAAACGACTATCGAAGCAGCATTTGGAACAGTACAAAATCCAATTGAACAAATGATGCATGAACACGATGCGGAAGGAGAACGATATAGAAAAATATCCGCATTAACTAATAATTATACTGTACCAGAAGATGGTTGCAATACTTATCGTGTTACATTATCTTTATTAAAAGAATTTGAAGATGATTTACATTTGCATATCCATTTAGAAAATAATATTTTGTTTCCAAAATCTATTTTATTAGAGAAACAACTCAATGCTTAAATCTTTATTATTCACTCAATAAATTTAATTAAAATGAAAAAAGTATTCTTAACAATGACAGCAGCTGCTTTCTTATTTACAGCTTGCAACAATTCATCATCAACAACTGAGAACACAGCACCAACTACAGAAGAAACAGCACCTGCTGAAGATGCTAATGTAGCAGAAGTGGAACTAAGTGCAGGCGATGATATGAAGTTTGACTTAACTGAAATTAAAGTAAAAGAAGGTCAAACTGTGAAATTAACTTTAGTACATACAGGTACTGCTCCAGTTGTCGCTATGGGACACAATTTTGTATTATTAAAACAAGGTGTAGATTTAGCGAAATTTGCTGAAGCTGCAATGGCTGCACAAGCTACAGATTATATTCCTGCTGACAAAGCTGGTGATGTAATTGCACACACTAAAACAATTGGTGGTGGTGAAACAACTGAAGTTGAATTCCCTGCTCCTGCAAAAGGAACTTATGAATTCTTATGTTCTTTCCCAGGACACTCAGCTATGATGAAAGGACATTTTATCGTAGAATAAGAAAAAAAAGTGTTAGAAAAACTCTATGTGTTAAATAATAGATAAGAGCGATTTTTATTACAATATTTTGGATATATAATCTTAAATTTGAATAAAATCAGTAGAAGATAAAAATATTTTAATGCATATTGATTATAACATACTTATTGCTTATGGTGGTATCGCCAAACGAATAAATAAAGGAGACTTTATTTTCAAACAAGATTCCTTACCTCTCTTTTATTACCAAGTAATTAAAGGCGAGGTAAGGATTTTTTCTTCTAATTCTGAAGAAAAATTCCTTACACATTCTATTATTACAGATGGCGATGGTTTTGGCGAATCTGAATTACTCTTAAATAAACCTCATCTCATAAGTGCTCAAGCATTAAGTGCTGGTGTTTTTGTTAGAATTCCTAAAGAAAATTTTAATAACATCTTAAAAGACTTCCCTGATATCAATCAACAACTGATACATTCATTAGCAGAAGAAATTTATGATAATGTATTGCTTTCACAAATATGGACAGCTCCAACACCTGAAATTAAAATAGAATTATTTCTAAATAGATATAAAAAACAAAATCAGGAAAAAGATAAACCTGAAGAAAAAATTCTTATTCCTTATACACGCCAGCAAATTGCTGATTTTACAAGTTTGAGAGTTGAAACCGTGATTCGTACACTAAGGAAAATGAGTGAGCAACAAAAAGTAAAAATAGTACAACATAAAGTATATTTTTAAGATGGAAAAAGAAATTAAAATAGTCTTTAAAAATTGGTTTTGGTGGGGATTTTTAAGCTTAGTTGTTGTTGCATTTTATGGCACACTTATGCGGTATAAAATTGCTTTTAGCTTTCCATTTTTTGAACAAAAAAACTTGCTCTATGCCCATTTTAACTTTGCTTTCAGTGGCTGGATAAACCATGCTTTATATTCTGGATTAGCTTATCTTATTTTTCCTTTCCTAAGTTCTGCAAATCAAAAGAAATATAAATGGTTGATTGTATTTAATTTAGTCTGTGCATATATTGCTGCATTGTTGTTTACATTTATTGGTTCTAAAACTGATACTATTATATTTTCAGCTTTATCGACTTTAGTCGTTGCTATTTTATTTGCAGTTTTTTACATCAAGGATAATAAATTAATTCCGAAAGATAATTTATTTAGTTCTTGGGCAATTACTGGATTACTTCTAAATATTCTCTCTGTTGTTGGCCCATTTTTATTAGCTTATATGATGGTTTCAAAAACATTTACCCAAGATAAGTACCTCATTTATAAATATTATTTCTTGCACTTTCAATATAATGGCTGGTTCTTCTTTGCAAGTATGGCAATGTTGACAAACATACTACCTAAAAACTTTCCAAATCTAAATCAATACTTTAAGGTATTTGCTGCCACCGTAATTCCAACTTTCTTTTTGTCTATTTTATGGTTCAAATTACCTTTGTGGTTATATATCATTACAGTAATCACAACTATTATTCAAATGATAGCTTGGCTATATTTTATAAAGAAATATATTCCTCTCTTAATAAACGACAACAAACCGTCTTGGGTGCATATTTTTATGTATGCTGCAATCTTTGCAATGACCGTAAAATTTATACTTCAAACGATATCTATAATTCCATCTCTTAGTCATTTTGTATTTGGGTTTCGGTCTATTATTATTGCCTATCTACATTTGATTTTATTAGGGGTATATAGTTTATTTATAATTGGATACTCACTTTACAATGGTTTTCTTTCTAATACAAATAAAACAAAATTTGCAACAATAGCCTTTTTAGTTGGTGTTGTTCTAAATGAATTAGTATTGGGCATTCAAGGTGCTGCAGGATTAATTTATTTACCAATTCCACATATTAACGAAACCTTATTTGCAGTAACATTGTTGCTATTTGGAAGTTCAATATTTATTGTCTTATCTCAGAAGATAGGTAAATAATTACTCAAAAATTTTCCTTTAAAATAATTTATTGTTTAATAGAATTATAGATGACTTGTTGGATTCTAGTTCTATAATTTTGATTGATAAATTTTTTATTCTCCGCACTTGGATTTATTCTATTGGATAATAAAATATAAACTAAATCATATTTTGGATCTGCCCAAGCAATGGTTCCAGTAAATCCAGTATGACCATACGATATAGAAGATGCACTACTACATGTCGGACCACCACCACTAGGTTCTGGTCTATCAAACCCAATTCCTCTTCTACTTATGGAAGATTGCTTGGAAGTAAACAAATCTATTGTCTTTTTATTATAAAATCTTGTGCCACCATAAGTACCGCCATTTATTAGCATTTGAAAATACTTTGCTAAGTCATTTGCATTACTAAAAACACCAGCATGACCAGCAATTCCACCCATCAAAGCCGCACCTTGGTCGTGTACATATCCGTGAATTAACGTATTGCGAAAGCCTTTTTCATCTTCAGTCGGCACTATATTATTCAGATTTACTTGTGCATCTAAAGGATTATACATCGTATTGTTCATACCTAAGAAACTCCATAAATATCTTTTAGCAATATTTTGCAAAGAGTCAGTATAAGTTTTTTCAATAATTTCTTTCAGTAAATAATAACCTAAATCACTGTATTTATAAACTTTAGGCCCTAATTCAGAAAAATAAATTGTATTTCTTATAGAATCAATAAAGTCATTTCTTACATATACGCTATCTATCACTTTTCTCGTAAACATTGAAGAATAGGTTTTACTTATCCATTCAGGTTTTATTTGATTTGTAGAATCCAAAAGGCTTTTATAAAATGGCTTCCAAGCTACCAAACCTGCTTCGTGCAATAAAATACTTTTTATAGTCAAATTTGCCTTATTACTGCCTCCTGGATAATTGTAATAAGCCCCTAAAGTTTTATTAATATCTATTTTTTTATCTTCATACATCCGCATAATAATTGGTACAGATGCTGTAACTTTTGTAATTGAAGCAATATCATACAAATCATTATTATCCACCATTTTACTATCTTTATAGGTCATTGTTCCAAAAGATTTACGATAAACAACTTTTCCATCTTTTGCTACTAGAATTTGACAACTAGGCGTTGCCCCATTTTCAATAGCTTCATTCGCAATTTTATCAATCTCTTTTAATGTTTCAGCATTCATACCCACTTCAATAGGCAAACCATATCCAAGCCTCAGGCTTCCATTTGTGCAAACACCTTTACTAAATTCATAATTAGCCACACTGATTGGCAATGTACCTGAACCTGCTCTCGCTCCAAATAAAATTTGAGCGGTAATATCTTGTGTAACTGAGTCTTCATTGTAGGCAACAATTATAGAACCATAACCATTTATTTTTTGCAAACTATAAGGCGAACCCATAATTATATTTATCGTTTTTTTTGTTTGATTAATTTTATTAATCGCTGCAATTTCAACATCAGTCAATCCATAATTTTTAGCTAAAAAACGACTCATATCATTAATCTCTAAAATAATTTTATCATAGTTTTTTAATTGCTCTATCAATTGGTTAAATTTTAATTGACTTTCAGATTTTGATATATAAAAATGGTCAATTGCCGCATAATCATCAATCCTACTAGAAAATACATTTGGTTTTCCAATTCCTATAGCAACATGTGCTATTTTCTCTCTAACATCTATAATCGGGATAAAATCATTTTTATCTTCCACGACAGTTATGGCTTGCTCTACTAATTTTGTCAAAAGAAGATTAGCCTTTTCATTATTCAAATCTTCAACAATCCCCGCTATTTTAATAGGCTGAAAATTATTCAATCCTACCCAATATTTTGTTAGTAATACTTTTCTAACACTTTCGTTAATACGCTCTTCTGTTAATTCACAACTATCAATTGCAGCTTTGATTCCAGCCATTGCTTTATCCACATTTTCAGGAAAAAGCATCACATCGTTTCCTGCTTGTATCGCTTTTACTTCAGCTAAACCTGAAGGATAATTTGCTGATACACCTTTCATGTTCAGTGCATCTGTAAAAATCAACCCTTTAAAACCCATTTCATCAATCAATTTTTCTTGAACAATTTTCTTAGATAATGTTGATGGTAAATTTGGAGTATTATCTAATGCTAAAACATTCATGTGTGCGACCATTATACTACCAATTCCATTTCTGATTAATGCTCTAAATGGGTACAATTCTATTTTATCTAACCTTTCTTTTGAATGTTGCAAAACAGGCAAACCGTAATGAGAATCAACATCTGTATCACCATGTCCAGGAAAATGTTTACCACAAGCTAAAAGATTATTGTCTTGCATTCCTTTCATATAAGCTTTTGCTTTTAAGGTAACATTGTATTTATTATCTCCAAAAGATCGGTCATTAATGACTGGATTATTCGGGTTATTATTCACATCAATGACTGGTGCAAAATTAATATGAATTCCAATTCGCTTCATTTGTCTTGCAAACTCAGCTCCCATATCATAGATTAAATTTTCATCTTCTATCGCTCCCAACATCAATTGCCTAGGATAATTAACTACATTTTTTAAACGCATGCCCAAACCCCATTCTCCATCAAACCCAATTAGCAACTTAGTTTGACTTATGCTTTGATACCTATTCGTTAGTTCAGCTTGTTTTTCTGGTGTGCCTTGAAAGAAAATAAGTCCGCCAATTTTATACTTTTTGATATATTGTTCTATTTCTTGATAATGCGTTTCATCTCTATTGGAATAGGCAGCTACCATTAACAACTGTCCTATTTTTTCATCTAAAGTCATAGAACTTAATACAGAATCCACCCATTCATTTTTATCTTGATACAAAAATGGGGGCAAGCTTTTCTTATATTCTAAATCATAAGCTTGAGCCTTAAGAAAAGTTGCTGAAAAGTAAGTCAACAGAACAAAAGTGAATAAGAATCGAATCATGTATTTAGCAAATTAGTCGTTTTATATTGTTTTTAAAAATAAAAAAAGGAACAGTTTATTTGCTGTTCCAATTCTTAAAAAAGTTAAATAAAAAATTATTTAGTTGTACAAGGGGATTTGCTCTTTGAACAATTTTTTCCAGTTTCAGTTGTTGCACATTTTGTCGCACCAGTTTTTGAACAACAAGATTTTGGAGCAACATTACTTCCAGCATCAGAAGTTGATACCGCAATTGTATAACCTGTTTGTTTTGTTAATTTAGAAATAATTTCATTTTCATTTGTTTTTGCAGCATCATATTCAATCACAGCAGATTTTGATGAAGCACTTACTCCAGAAACCTGAATAACCCCTTCTAATTTTTCAGCTTTAGCTTTAAAACTATTTTCACAACAACTACCGCCCATACCTTTTACATTCAATTTCAAAGTATTGCCAGCGATACTTATCGCCGTGATACAAATAGCAACTAATAAAGTCAAAAATATCTTTTTCATATTACATTTATTTAAAGTGAATTAATCCAATTATCAATACTAATAAAAAGAATAGCAAAGACAATGCCACATGTATTTTCATATTCTTCTTAAAATCTAAATATTCCTAAAAATAAGCAAATAAAACCCAAAACTCAAATGTAAAAACATTATAAACTATGGATTCATACTTTTTTCAGTTACAAAGAGCGCCAAATAATAAGCAAATAAATTTGGTTAGCTATCTTATATACAAATATACCTTTATTCCATCAAATTAATTTAAAAAAATTAATTTAAAATCAGTATCTTTGACACTCAAAATTTCAAATAGAATGGCAGTTATAGGCAAAATCAGAGAGCGTTCATGGATATTATTAACTTTCCTTGCAATTTCATTATTTATTTTCATTATCCAATCTGCATTGGAATCTCCATCAGGAATGTTTAACGGTGGTGATAAAGATTCTGTTGGCGAAATAGATGATAAGAATATTTCAGCATCAGAATTTTCTAAAGAAGTAACAGATTATGAAGAAGGCTTAAAATTAATTAACCCGAATGTAAATTTAGATGATAATTTAAGAACCCAAATCAATGATGAAGTGTGGTTAAATATGGCTAAAGAGAATCTATTAGACCCTCATTTAAAAGAATTAGGTATTGAGATTACTACTAAAGAATTAGGAGAAATTATGTGGGGTTCAAATGCACATCCACTAGCTAGAAATTTTTGGGCACAAGTTGGTGCTGTAAATCAAGAAACAGGAGCAATAGACGAAGCTAAAGCTAAAGATTTTATCAAAAACATTGACAAAAATGATCCTAACGGAGAAAATAAACTAAGAGCTGTAATCGAGCAAATTGAGAAATTAGTAATGGAAGAAACAATAAAGATGAAATATACTTACTTGATTTCAAAATCTTACTATGTGCCAACATTCTTTGCAAAAGAAGTCGTAAATGCATCGAGAGAAGCTGTTGCTGCTGTACTGAGTGTTCCATTAACCAGCGTTCCAGATTCTGATTTCAAAATCATTGATGCTGATATTACTAAATACATTAGCGAAAATCCTAACAAATATAACCAAGAAGCATCTCGTACATTAGATGTTGTTACGTTTGATATTATTCCAACACAACAAGATTCATTAGATAGAAAAACAAAAATAGAAGATTTAAGAAATGCTTATTTAGCAATTACAGACAAAAGCAAAGCCACAGCATTTATTGAAAGAAATTCAATTCAAAGAGAGCAATTAGCCTACTACTCCAAAGAAGACGTTTTTAAAAGTGGGAGAAATGCTGATGAAATATTTAGTCTACCTATTGGAACAACAACACCTATATATATCGAAAATGGCAGTTATGTATTTACTAAAATATTAGATAGAAGAGTAGCACCAGATAGTGTTCATGCTGCACATATCTTATTATCTTTAGGCAACAAAACTGAAGCAGAAATTGCAAGTGCTAATAAAAAAGCCGATAGTTTAATTCAAATATTAGCTGCTGGAAAAGCTAACTTTGGAGATTTAGCCAATCAAAATTCAATAGATGAAAATTCTAAAATCAAAGGTGGAGATTTAGGTTACTTTACAAGAAACCAAATGGTTAAAGAATTTAATGATCAAGTGTTTTTTAAAAATATGGCACCTGGTAATTTAGCAAAAGTAGAAACACAATTTGGATTGCATATCATCTTATTATTAGATGCTAGAAACCCTCAATTATTGACAGAATTTGCAGATTTTGTAGAACCAATAAGACCAAGTAAAGAAACAGATAGCAAAGCTTATGCTGAAGCAACTAAATTTATGCAAAAGAATAATACTTCTACAAAATTTGATGCCGCTGCTAAAACAGAAAAACTAGCAAAAAACATTATCATAACTTCTAACTCTTCAAATATACAAAATCTAGGCACATCAAAAGATTTAATTCGTTGGGCATTTGATGAAAAAGAAGGAAAGGTAGGCAACATCAAATTCTTTGACATGAGTGATAAATTTATTGTCGCTAAAATCAACAAAGTAAGTGAGAAAGGCTTAGCAAAAGCAAGCGATGTTAGAGATGAAGTAACTCAAATATTAATTAATAAGAAAAAAGCAGATAAAATTGCTTTTGATGTAGAAAAAGCTGCTGATAAAAAAACAGACTTAGCTAGTATTGCAACAGCATTAAAAGATGCAATAATTAAAGATTCAGTAAAAGTTAACTTCTCTTCTGGGTTATCAGAAATAGGAAATGAACCCAAACTATCAGGTGCAGTATTTGGTACTCAAATAGGAAAAGTTTCTAAAGTAATAAAAGGCAATGAAGGTGTTTATTTAGTTCAACCTTCAAGTATACAGCAATCTTCTCCATTATTAGAATCAAATTCATTAGAAACTTACCAAAAGCAAATGCAACAAATGGCAAGTCAGCAAATTAACTATCAAGAAATTATTCAATCAATTTTAGATAAATCGGAAGTAAAAGACAAAAGATATACATTCTTTTAAATAGAAATCTAAGAATATGACAAAGCCTTCGATTTAATCGGAGGCTTTTTTTATTAATTGATAATAATATATATGATAACTCAGCAATTAATAACTAAAGTTACATCCCTTAATTATAACAATAAACTGATTTAAACTTTTTATATTAAAAGAGCAATTCAAAAAAAATGTAATT
>CAYYMF010000013.1:0-54732 GCA_964472755.1 uncultured Chitinophagales bacterium
ATGGAGGCTACACACATGTTTTTACTAGAAATGAATAAGAATTGCACGAAGGTTTGCATTATGTAGGTGATATGGACCGAAAAGGCTCGGCACTTAGAATCATTTTTGAATATATTACAGATAGAAATCTAAAGTGGGAAGATATGGGCGAAGTCTATGACCGTGTTATCCTAAATGGCAAAACTTTTGAGTACTTAAAAGGCATGAGTAAATGGAAAGAAAGAATGAAAATCTACTTTCCTACTGAACAAGATGCAATAGCTATTGATAAATATGTGGAAATTTTATTTGCTGTCAATAATGCTGGCAAAAGCTTTTATATGCAAAAAGCAATGCCCAAATTTGTTCAATTTTTCACGAGCCCTTTTCTCAATAAACCTTATCAAAAATATTATAGTCAAACCACTAAAGAAGTATTAGATAGTCTTTCAAACAATGAGGAACTAAAGGCTGTATTAGCTGCACAATTTGGAGATTATGGAATGCCACCAAGTCAAAGTAGCTTTGTAATTCATGCAGCAGTAGCTTTACATTATATGAATGGTGGATTTTATCCTGTTGGTGGCTCAGAAGAAATTTTTAATACGATAATGCCAAGTATTTTAAAAACTGGTGGCAAAACCATCATTAGTGCTGGTGTTAATGAGATTTTAGTTGAAAATGGCAAAGCTGTTGGCGTTTTAATGGCTGATGGTAAAAAAGTTACGGCAGATATTATTGTGAGTGGTGTTGGTGCTCATCTAACTTTTGAAAAACTTTTAAATTCTGAAAATCAAAAAAAGATTAAGTTCAATAAAGACTTAAAAGATTTACCACCATCTTATGGGCATTTCAGTTTATATATTGGATTACAACATACAGCCACAGAATTAAACTTACCTAAAGCTAATTATTGGATTTATCCAAACGGCAATGACCATGACGCTGCTGTAGAAAAATTTATGAACAATTATAACGAAGAATTTCCAGTCGTTTATATTTCATTTCCTTCAGCTAAAAATCCTAAGTTTAATGAAAAATATCCAGGTAGAGCAACTATAGAAATTATATCAGTTGCAAACTATGAATGGTTTAAAGATTGGGAAAACTCCAAATGGAAAAAACGAGGTGAGGATTATGATACATTTAAAGAAAAAATTGCACAACGTTTATTGGCTCATTTATACCAAGTTGAACCACAAGTAGAAGGAAAGATTGATACTTATGAACTATCAACACCACTTTCTACTAAGAATTTTTGTAGTTATCAAAAAGGAGAAATATATGGATTAACTCATAGCCCTAAACGCTTTGATTCAGATTATTTGCAACCTAAAACGCCCATAAAAAACTTATATTTAACAGGACAAGATATTGTAACTGTCGGTATTGCAGGTGCTTTGATGAGTGGAGTTTTAACAACTTCTGCAATTTTAGGAAAAAATATAATGAATGATATTATTCAGCATGCAAAATCGGAATCACAATAGTTTTATCCTTGTTTTAAAATAATTCTAAAAGTTGTTCCTTTATCAATTACGGAATCTTTTACAAACAATTTCCCTTTATGGTAAGCTTGAATTATTCTTCTACTTAATGCTAAACCTAAACCCCAGCCTCTTTTTTTAGTGGAATAACCTGTATTAAATACAGTTTCAAAATTTCCAGATGGAATGCCTTTTCCTGAATCTTTGACATCAATATAAACCAAATTCTTATCTTCAAAAATAATCAATTCTATCTTGCCTTTTCTTTCCATTGCATCTAATGCATTTTTAATTAAATTCTCCAATACCCATTCAAATAATTGTTGATTGATAAGCACTTTACATTCTCTGTTGGTTGTATCTTTTATTTGAAAAACAATGGAATAGGCTGCACGTTTTTTCATATACTCAACAACATTTTCTACTATTGGCAGTAATAATTCAACTTTTAATTCTGGTGGTGAACCAATTTTAGAAAATCGTTTGGCAACTAAATCCAATCGATCTAAATCTTTATCCATTTCATCAAGCATTACCATACTTTCAACATCATTATTTAACCTATCTTTTAAAATTTCTACCCAAGCTGAAATAGATGTCAAAGGTGTACCTAATTGGTGTGCAGTTTCTTTTGCTAAACCTACCCAAACTTGATTTTGCTCTGCTTTTCTTATGGAAGCAAATGCTATAAAACTTATTGCAAAAAACAAGACCACTAAAAAGAGTTGATAATATGGATATTTTTTTATTTTCTGTAAAAGAATAGAATCTTTGTAATATAAAAAATGTGTTTCATTTTCATCAATATGTATAGCTATTTTTTTTTCCTTGAGTCTATAAATTTGTTGCTTTAAATAACTAGAATCTGCATTAACTTTAGTTGAATCAAAATTTTTATACGCTAAAATATTATTTTGACTATCCGACCAAATAATTGGAATATTATCGTTGTTTTTTATAATTTCTAAGGCATCATCTAAATCGTCACCATCTCCACCAATCAAAATATGATAAGCATTTGCCAACTCATTTGCTTGTTTGATTTCTTGTTTTTTAATGACCGATGCTAATTGATTAGTGTACCAAATTGAATAACCTATTATTATAATTACTAGGAAGAATAATAAATACTTGTTCAAAATCAGCAACTTAATTTTTTCTTTCATAAAATCTGAAAATAAAGATAATTTTTTTTGTAAAAAAACTTGCTTATTTGAAAATAAATATCGTATATTTGCACACGCTATTAAGGAATGCATTAAATAGTATCTAAAATAGCAGTAAGTTCTTCAATAAATAAAAAATAGACACTGAATATTCAGTAGATATAAAAAGGGCGCATAGCTCAGCTGGTTCAGAGCACCTGCCTTACAAGCAGGGGGTCCGCGGTTCGAACCCGTGTGCGCCCACACACCTTATCAAGCACTTACATTTTTAGTAAGTGCTTTTTTTATTTATAGTCAAAAACTAATTTACTTTATAGATTATCTTTAATAATTTCAATAAATTTTGCTCTACGTATTTGAATTGCACCCAAGCTATCCAAATGTGGTGTATATACTTGACAATCGATTATTACAACACCTTCAGATTTTAACTGATTAACATAAGTAATAAATCCATATTTACTGGCATTATCAGCCTTGTGAAACATCGATTCGCCAAAAAAACACTTTCCCATCCTTATACCGTACAAACCACCAACCAATTCATCTTCATTCCAAACTTCTACCGAATGTGCAAAGCCTTTATTATATAAATTTATATAAGCATCAATCATTTCATCAGTTATCCAAGTACCATATTGAAAATTCCTTTTTGCAATAGCACATTGAATAATAACTTCTTTGAAATTTTGATTTGTTGTAACCTTAAATTTATTTTTATTCAACATCAATCGCATTGATTTGGAAATATATAAATCTTCTGGAAATAACACAAAACGAGGATCTGGAGACCACCAAGCAATAGGCTGATCTTCAGAAAACCAAGGAAAAATACCTGAACTGTATGCTAATAACAGACGTTCTTCTGATAAATCGCCACCAATTGCCAAAAGTCCTTCATCTAAAGCATTTTCAACAGGCGGAAACCAAATAGATTTATCTAGAACAACTAATTTCAAAATACTATACGGATTCTAAAGTTGCTGTAATTCCTCTATCCAATAGGGCATCTTTCATTGGCAATAATTCTTCTTCAGTGCCATGTTTTACCGCATATTTTCCTTTAAAATGAATAAACATCGCACATTGTTCTGCTTGCTCAAATGTATGTTGACAAATTGCCACTAAAGACTCAATAACCCATTCAAAAGTATTTACATCATCATTATGCACAATAATTTGCCAGCCGTAATCTGTTTCCACCATTTCCAGTACATCAGTATCTGGATTTTCCTTTGTTTGAGTATGAAAAAAAATTTGATTAAAATCCATAGTAAATACAAAAATAACAAAATGTATTTGTAAAATCAATTATAAAATATTATCTTTGCACACCTTTAAAAAATCCGGCGGGGTAGCTCAGATGGTTAGAGCGCAGGATTCATAACCCTGAGGTCACGGGTTCAATTCCCGTCTCCGCTACAAAATTTTTAGCCTAAAATTTTTATTTTAGGCTTTTTAATTATTATGGTAAGTTATTATATTTTCACCTAATCTAAAGGGATAAAAATACCATCTTTGGCAATGAAAATATAGTGTTCTCTATCATATCTATTGTCAAATTCATCGTAATCTTTGTCTTGTTGAGTACTAATATTGGCCATAGTATATGAGCTATCTGTTTGAACCATTGCGTAGATTGCTTTTGTTGATATACATCTTTATTCCATATAATTGGTGTTTGAGATAAATCCATATATTCCTCAGTAGGAGTATTCAAAGCAATTATTTTATTGTTTGGTACATATATTTTCCATTTGATTTATTTACTTTTTATAAGTAATTTTGATTCTAATATTTGATATGATAATCCAAATAAAAATTGCCTAAATGAAAGGCAAGGGAATATAAATATTCCAAAAAGATAATAATACACTAAATTCCGAACTTAGAAAATTAGAAGCAGACATAGAAAAAATTAAAACAGATATTGAACTATTAAAAAAAACTAATATTAAGATAAGTGAATATGGAAATACAAACAATCAAAATAGACAATAAAGAATTTTCTGTTATTCCAAAAAAGAAGTATGAAAAAATTTTGGCTAAGATTGAAGATTTGGAAGATATTATTTCTGTTCTTAAATATAAAAACAAAAAAATAAACAGTTTATCTCACATGCAGAACTAAAAAAGAATATCAGTAAATAATATTTATGTATAGTATTATTTATGATATAGATGTAGAAAAATAACTTCGTGGTATTCCTAAAAATATAGCTAAAAAAATTTTGGCTAAAATTGAAGAATTAGCTAAAAATCCTTGTCCACATATTTGTACAAAAATAGTAGGTACATTAAATGTATATCGAATTCGTATTAATGATTACAGAATATTGTATGAGGTCATAGATGATAAACTTATTATTATCATCATTAAAATAGCACATCGCAAGGAGTTCTACAAATAACTTTTCCTATAAATAACATTTTCATTATATTAAAGAGCAGATAAATATGAAGACGATACGCTGATTCATCAACCACTGGAACTGCTGACTATTCACAGAGCTTAGCGAGTTTTAGGCTATGTGGTAAAAATAGAAAGTGCAATAGGTGCTATTATGGTAACAGGAAAGTAATAATACAATACATAAGACAGTACATAAGCCATAAAAAAGGCATAATTATTACAATAAAACTAAACTATAAATAATTGATTATCAGATAAAAGGAAAATAGTAAAAACAGAAATCCAATCTCCGCTACAAACTTCTTAGCCTGAAATTTTAATTTTAGGCTTTATTATTTAATAGTATAAGTTTTAATAAATTCTATTCAAAGTTTTAATAATAACTCAACTTCTTTTACTCAAAATATAAATTCCAATTAAAACCAATATTGTACCTAGAATATGCATCCATGTCATGCTTTCACCTAAAATATAATAAGCTAAAAACATGGTAGAAACTGGCCCTATACTTGCAATAATAGCCATATTTGACGAACCAATTAAACTTATACCATACGTCATTAAAAAGGAAGGCAATACTGTTGCTCCAATCGCGATTATACTACAAATGATATATACATTCATTGAAAAACTCAACAGATTAAAACCATTGATTAGAAAATTATGAATTAAGACCGCAACACAAGAAACCATCATTGATAAGCAAGTAAAACGAAGTGTGCCAATATTTTTAATAATATTATCGCTGCGAACCAAATAAAAGGCATAAGTTAATGCACTTAACAAAACAAAAACAACACCTATGAAACCTTTTTTAAAATCCATTGAGTCGATATCCGCATAAAATGCCAATACAATTCCTACATAACAAATCAGCACAGAAATTAATTGAATAAGTGTAACTTTTCTTCTATAAAAGATAAATCCTAAGAGCAAAACAAAAGTTGGGTAAATAAATATCGTAATTCTTTCCAAATTCGCTGAAACATATTCCAGTCCTTTAAAGTCAAATAATGCTGCTAAATAATAACCAATCAAGCCCAGCAAAACGACATCCCAACGAATAGATGGTTTTATAAAAATAGGCTTTCTTTTAGTTTCTCTAAAATAGATGAATAAATAGAATGGCAAGGAAAATAACATTCTTAAATTCAAAACATCTAATGAATTTACGCCATATCGATAAGCTAATTTTGCTAACACACCTTTAGAGGAGAAACAAATAGCTCCAATAATTACCAAAAATATTCCTTTTTGTTTTTGACTTGTAAATCGTAATGTTTGTTTGTCCATTGGACAATTATATATTCAAAATATTTTAATCCAAGAATGGTAACACTTTGGGACCTTGTGCGTTAACTTTACTGATATAAACTTCTGCGCCAATGTTTAAATTGTTCATTACCTGTTTCATCGCATCGCCCACTTTATTCGCAACTTCTTGTCCTTTGCACAATGCAAAAACACTCGGTCCGCTCCCACTAATACTACTACCTAATGCACCACTTTCTAAAGCAGCATTTTTCATATCATAAAAACCAGGAATTAATTTACTTCGGTGTGGTTCTGCAATATAATCAATTAAACTTCTACCAATTAAATCGTAATCACCACGTAATAAACCTATCATCAAACCACCAACATTTGCACTTTGTCGGAGTGCGTTTGTCAAAGGAATTTCTTTAGGTAAAATTTCTCTGGCTTCTTTTGTTAATACAATAACATCTGGATTAATTACTACACACCACAACTCTTCTGGCACAGGTATTTTAATAATGTCTAACGGTTCATAACTTCTCACTAAAATAAAGCCACCAAAAAGACTTGCAGCCACGTTATCTGCAATGGCAGCATCACAAGCTGCTTTTTCAGCATTGATTAAAAAAGGTAGCATCTCATTTTTAGTCAATTGCTCTTTACAAAGCATATTGATTGCATAAACACCAGCTACTGCACTCGCTGCACTACTTCCTAAACCACTACCACTCGGCATCATTTTTTTGAGCCAAATTTTACAACCAAATTCAGCATTTATATAATTCAAATAATCTTGAATAGCTACCGTTGCTGAATTTTTTTTAGCATCTCTAGGCAAAACGCCACCATCACCTTCAATATCAACAATTACAACACCTTTTTCGACAGTGATTTCCATTATCAATTCGTCGCCAGGTTTTTCAATAGCAAAACCTAAAATATCAAAACCGCATGCTACATTGGCAACTGTTGCTGGTGCATAAACTCTAATTCTATCTCCAATTTTCATTTCTTACTTCTAAAATATTAATTGGCTAAATAATTTCCTAAACTGATAATTTCTGAGAAAACACCAGCTGCTGTAACTTCAGCTCCAGCCCCTGGTCCTTTTATCACCAATGGATTATTTTTATAGCGTTCTGTAGTGAAAACAATCATATTATCACTACCACTCAAATTATAAAATGGATGTTGAGCATCTACTTCTTTCAAAGCAATTTCTACTTTATTGTTTTCAATAACTGCCATATATCTTAATGCATTGCCTTTCTTTTCTGCTTTCTTCTTTAATTTATCATAAACGGCATCTAAATCTGTTAGTTTCTGTAAAAATGCTTTCACATCAATATCTCTCAATTCTTTAGATACTAAGTTTTCAACTTTAATTTGCTCCAATTCTAATTTTGCGCCACATTCTCTAGCTAAAATCAGTGCTTTTCTTGCAACATCTAATCCACTTAAATCATCACGTGGGTCTGGCTCTGTAAACCCTTTTTCTTTTGCTTCTTTGACCACATCAGAAAATAAAACATCACCTTTGTAGGAATTAAAAATATAAGAAAGCGTACCCGATAAAACGGCTTCTATTTTTATAATTCTATCGCCAGAATTTAATAATGCGTGTAAGGTATTAATTACTGGCAAACCCGCACCAACATTGGTTTCATACATAAAACGAGAGTTAGCTCTTTTTGCTGTTTCTCTCAAAGATAGGTATTTGGAATAGGCTAAAGTATTGGCAATTTTATTTGGAGTAACTATTGATATACTTTTCTTCAAAATACGTTCATAATGTTCCACTACTGATTTATTTGCTGAACAATCAATAATCACAGTGTTTGCAAAATTCAAATCTATGGCTCTATTGATAAAACTATTGATATTCGCATCTTCTCTTTCTACTTTTAATTTCGATTCTAAGTTTTCAATATCAATACCATTGCTATCAATCAACATATTTTTAGAATTAATGACTCCAATCAAATTGATTTCAAGATTTTTTTCATCTTCCAAATAACTTTTTTGATGACTAATTTGCTTCAATAATGTACCACCAATTAATCCAGTATAACCTACTAAAAATATATTAATAGACAATTTATCTTGCTCAAAGAAAATTTCATGCAATGCATTTAATGCTTTTGCTTCATTATACTTATCAACGATTGCTGTAATATTTACTTCAGATGAACCTTGAGCAATTGCTTTTACATTGATACCATTTTTACCCAAAGCTCGAAACATTTTTGCAGAAACACCAGGCACATTGTTCATATTTTCTCCAATAACTGCAATAATGCTATTTTCTAATTCAATGACCAAAGGTTGAATAAATTTATTCTGCATTTCATATCTAAACTCATCTTCGAGCGCTTTTCTGCATTTTTTTACATCATTAGGCAATACACCAAAACATATAGAATGTTCAGATGAACCTTGTGTTAAAAACATAATATTTACACCAGCTTTTGAAAAAGCACCAAACAATCTAGACGCAATACCAACAACACCTACCATTCCAGTACCTTCCATTCTTAAAAGAGCAATATCAGAAACTGAGGATATTCCTTTAATCATATTCACAGACTTACCAGAATTCTTAGAAATAAAAGTTCCAGGATGTTCAGGATTGAAAGTATTTTTAATATAAATAGGAATACCTTTTACATAAGCAGGTTGAATTGTCGGCGGATAAATTACTTTTGCACCAAAATGTGATAACTCCATTGCTTCTTTATAACTCAAAGCGGGTACTGTCATCGCTTGTTCCACTCTTCTTGGGTCAGCAGTTAAAACTCCATCTACATCAGACCAAATTTCTATTGCAGAAACTTTTAAAGCTGCACCAAAAATAGCAGCAGAATAATCAGAACCACCACGACCTAAAGTGGTAATATTATTATATTCATCTGTACCAATAAACCCAGTAATCACAGGAATACCGTGCAAATGCTCAAAATATTCAAGTATATTTTTATTTGTTTTGTCAAAATTTACTTTTGCAGAAATATAATTACTATCCGTTTTAATCAATTGTGTGGCATTTACATAAACACCTTTCAAGTTTACTTCTGTCAAAGCTCCTGCTATAATAAAACAAGATAATCTTTCGCCAAAACTCATTAATCTGGCTAATGTTTTATCTGATAATTCAGCCAACAAACTCACACCATGCAGTATATCATCTACTCTTTGCAAACCTTCCTCTAATTCTTCTAACAATGCAGGTTTGATTGTTTTCTTTGTTACTAATGCGTGAATAGCTGCGAGGTGTCTTTCTTTAATATTTTCTAAAACTGCTTTGTAATTTTCATCTCTTTTTTCTGCTAATTTACCAGCATTTATTAATTGATCTGTAATTTTTTTAAATGCAGAACACACCAATATCACATCATTACCTTGCTTCTTCTCGTTCTTTACAATATCAATAATTCTTTTGATATTTTCTACCGAACCCACTGATGACCCACCAAATTTAAGAATCTTCATAATTTATTTTTAGAATAATATATATTTGTACTTTTTCTTTTTTGAAACAAACAAAGGTAATAAATACAAACATAATTTTGTATGTTTGGCAACACAATGAAATTAATTTAAAATTAAATGTTAAAGATATTACACGGCATTTATACCTTTTGGCTGAGCATTACTTTTTTTATAATGACTCCGCTGATGCTTTTGTGTTTTTTGATGATAAAATTATTCATTCCATATCCAAAACAAATCAAATTTGTGTATTATGTCAATAGATTTTTCTTCTTTTTTTGGTCTGCATTCAATGGTATTCGCTATAAAATTACTGGATTAGAAAATATCGACAAAGATCAAACTTATGTTTGCGTTTTAAATCATACCAATTCAGGCGATATGGTTGCTGGTGCTTATGGCTGTAGAGTTGATGCTAAGCCATTAATAAAAAGAGAATTAACTTTAATTCCATTTTTAGGACAAATGCTTTCCATTGCTTGTATTGCTGTGGATAGAAGTAGTAAAGAAGCTCGAAAAAAAAGTAAGGAAAATATGTTGAATGATTTAAAACAAAAAATTTCTGTACTTATTTTTGCTGAAGGCACACGAAATAGAACAGGCAAACCTTTAAAAGATTTTTTTGATGGTGCTTTTGATTTGGCTGCTGATGCACAAGTACCAATTATTCCAATTGTTTTAACTAATATAAAGAAAATTAACCCAAAACATGATTGGTTTTTTAGACCTACAACCATAGAAGTTAGGCATTTAGCGCCAATATTTCCAGATGGAAATTCTGAAGCAAGCATCCAAAAATTAAAAGCAAATACTTTTAAAAATATGTGGAATTGTTTAGTTGAATTTGATGATGAATTTATAAATTATAACAAGCTTTAAGATATGTACGGCATTTGTAAATTAACAGCAATTCCAATGCGTCAAGAGCCATCTGACAAATGTGAAATGATTAATCAAGTTGTTTATGGTGAAACTTTTGATATTCTTCAAAAAAATGAAAAATGGACTAAAATCCAATTACATCATGACAATTATGAAGGCTGGATAGATAATAAACAATATGAAAAAACATCAAAAAAAGCCACTCAAAAAAATATAAATAACAAAAAATATATTTCAAAAGAAAAGAAAATTATTCCACTCGGTGCATTTTTAAATTTTGAAATTAAAACTTCAAAAAAATCATTAATTCAAACTGCAAAAAGTTTATTAAATACACCATATTTATGGGGCGGTCGTACTTGTTTTGGAATCGATTGTTCTGGCTTTACACAAATTGTTTTTAGAGTTCATAATATTTTCATTCCAAGAGATGCTTACCAGCAAGCTGAAATAGGCAAATTTATAGAGCTTAAAGACACTCAAAATAATGATTTGGCATTTTTCTCTAATCCAAGTGGAAGAATCACACACGTAGGTATAATTATTAGAAATAAAAAAGGCATAAATATTATACATGCATCTGGAAAAGTAAGAATTGACCAATTAGATGATAAAGGAATTTTCAATCAAGAAATCAATGCTTATTCACATAAATTACACAATATAAAACGCATTACTAAGTAATAATTTTATTAATAAAGTACTAATGTAACATCTGTTACTAAAACTATATTTAATTCAATATATCTTTGCATCATTAAATATAAAAAGTATGAAAATAGTGATTATTGGAGGTGTTGCTGGTGGTGCAACTGCAGCTACTAGATTAAGACGTTTATCAGAAGAAAATGAAGTGATTATTTTTGAAAAAGGTCAATATGTTAGTTTTGCAAATTGTGGTTTACCTTATTATATTAGTGGAACAATTGAAGAAAGAGATGCTCTTTTATTACAAACACCTGAAAGTTTAAAAGTAAGATATAATTTAGATACAAGAGTATTGTCTGAAGTTATTAAAATCAATATTGTTGAAAAAAAAGTTACTGTAAAAAACTTACAAACTAATAATATTTATGAAGAAACTTACGATAAATTATTGCTTTCTCCGGGTGCAGAACCTATTCGACCACCATTTGAAGGTATAAACTCTGATAAAATCTATACTTTACGCAATATTCCTGATATGGATAGGATTGTAGAAAAAACAAAAAGTGCAAAGAATTTTGTTGTTGTCGGTGGTGGATTTATTGGCTTGGAAGTCGCTGAGAATTTAATTGAGGCAGGCAAAAATGTAAAATTGATTGAATTAGGTAATCAAGTGATGGCTCCTGTAGATTTTGATATTGCAAGTTATGTACATCATAAAGCCAAAGAAAAAGGCTTAGAGTTATTATTAAATGTTGGCGTTCAAAAATTTAAAGACAACAAAAATTCCATCACCGTATTTTTAAATGATGATACAAATATCGAAACAGATGCCGTAATCTTAGCCATAGGTGTAAAACCAGAAACTCAATTAGCAAAAAATGTTGGTTTAGCAATTGGTGAAACTGGTGGAATTTTAGTTAATGAATATATGCAAACTTCTAATCCTGATATTTATGCAGTTGGTGATGCTGTTGAAGTGGAACATTTTATACACCAACGAAAAGTATTGATTCCATTAGCTTGGCCAGCAAATAGACAAGGTCGTTTGGTTGCAGACAATATTACTTTTGGTAATAAAAATAAATATTCTGGAAGTTTAGGTTCATCAATTTTAAAGTTTTTTGAACTGTCTATTGCTTCAACAGGATTGAATGAGAAATTTTTAAAAAGAAATAATATTCCACACAAAACTGCTATCGTAACTCGTGGACATCATGCTGGATATTATCCAGGATCCAAAAACATCACTTTAAAATTAATTTTTAATGATGAAGGTAAAATCTACGGAGCTCAAGCTGTTGGCGAAAAAGGTGTAGATAAAAGAATTGATGTGCTAGCCACAGCGATAAAAGGAAATTTAACAGTTTTTGATTTACCTGAAATTGAAATTACTTATGCTCCGCCTTACAACTCTGCGAAAGACCCTGTAAACATTGTAGGTTACACTGCTGAAAATATGTTGAATGGGAATTTAGAAATGATAAATTATGATGATTTGTTTCAATATGTAGCAGATAAAAATGCTATACTTTTAGACGTGAGAACACCTACAGAATTTGCAAAAGGTAGCATTAAAGGCTCCATCAATTTGAATGTTGATGACTTGAGAGAAAATCTTACACAGTTAGATAAAAATCGAAACTATGTAATATATTGTCAAGTTGGTTTGCGTGGTTATCTCGCTTACAAAATCTTAAAAAACAAAGGTTTTAAGGTCGTTAATCTAAATGGTGGCTATGGATTATGGTCGATGATATACCCGAATTAAACAAGCAATAACTAACAAAAGGATTAATCATATAAATTAGCAACACGAGATAATTTTTCAGTATTAATGATTTTTATCTTCTTGCCAGATAATTCAATCAGTTTGTCTTTGTTAAATTCTGAGAGTAAGCGAATGGTTGTTTCAGTGGCAGTACCAACAATATTAGCAATTTCTTCACGAGACAAAGCAACATTGATATTCTCTTCTTCATCAATACCATAAGTTTCTTTTAGAAACAAAATTGTTTCTGCCATACGTTCACGAACTGGTTTTTGTGCCAAATGTGTAATTTTTCCTTCAGCATTTCTCAACTCATCAGATAACAAACGCATCATTTCAAAAGAAAGTAAGGCATCTTTTTTTAATGTATGAATAAAAGCTTCTCTCGGAATAAAACATACATTACTATCATCAATGGCTACTGCAGAAGCACTATATCTAACAGAAGACAGTAATGCTTTATATCCAATTATATCACCAGCTTTTGCCAATCGTACAATTTGTTCTCTGCCCTCATCGCCTAACATAGAAACTTTTATCTTACCTGAATTTATACAATATACACCAGAAGCAAAACTGCCTTCCTTAAAAATAATTTCTCCTTTTTTATAAGTAGAACAAATTTTAGCTGCCTTGATTTCTTCCATATTCTCACAAGAAGTCTTACAAAAAACTGAATTTTGCTTATTAGGACATAATTCACAATCTAATTTATCGTTTTCTCTATGATGCATAATATTCGTAACAAAGTTATAAAATAATCAGTCAATAAACAATTACAACAAACTAAATCTTGTCCACTCTTTTTTGATGTCTGCCACCTTCAAAATCGGTTGTAAAAAATGTATTCACCATTTCAAACGCAGATTCAATACTTATATATCTTGCTGGTAAACAAAGGACATTTGCATTATTATGTAACCGTGCTAAACTCGCTATTACATTTTCCCAGCACAATGCCGCTCGTACTGCCTTATGTTTGTTAGCAGCCATTGCCACTCCATTTGCACTTCCACACAATAAAATACCCATCTCGACTTCATTGTTTTCAATTTTTTCTGCTAAAGCATGAGCATAATCAGGATAATCACAAGAAGTATCAGAATTGGTTCCAACATCAATTATGTTTACATTTTTTTCTTTCAAAAATTCAATTATTTCTGTTTTATAATCAAATCCTGCATGATCGCTACCGATTACTATTTTACTTGGAAAATTCATATCTAAATTATTTACTATGCTTTAAAAATTTCTTTCATTTCATCTAAAACAGCAGTCAATCCACTTAAATCTGAACCGCCAGCAGTTGCATAAAAAGGCTGACCACCGCCACCACCTTTAATCAATTTTGCCAATTGCTTAACCATATTTCCGGCATGTAAGTTCTTATTTTTACTAACTTCATCATTGATAATAATAGAAATAAAAGGTTTTCCATTAATTTCAGAAACAGCACCAAAAACTAAATTTTCAATTTCATTTTTTAAATCAAACTGAATTTTTTTCAAACCATCAGCAGTTACACCATCAATTTTCTCTACTAATACATTAATTTCATCTTGGTGGCTGATTTTACTTTTAAGTTGCTCTTTTATCAACTCTACTTTTTCATTTTGATATTTCTCAATTTCCTTCTTTAAAATGCTATTTTCTTCTATCAAATGTTGTATAGAAGTTACTACATCTTTTGGTTTTTTTAATTCTGTTTGAACATCATCTAAAGTATCCATTTTTTGATTAATATATCGTAAGGCTTTTGCACCACTCACCGCTTCGATTCTACGCACACCAGCTGCAACTGCACTTTCTGAAATAATTTTAAATAAACCCAATTCGCCAGTATAACCAACATGTGTACCTCCGCAAAGCTCTACCGAATAATCTTCATCCATAATTACCACACGCACTGTATCGCCATATTTTTCACCGAATAATGCCATTGCTCCCAATTTTAAAGCTTCATCTTTTGGCATTTCTTTGATAACAACCGGAATATTCTGACGTATTTTTTCATTTACTAAAGTTTCGACTGCTGCAATTTCTTCATTCATTACTTTAGCAAAGTGTGAAAAGTCGAAACGTAAATATTCAGCATTGTTCAATGAACCTTTTTGTGCAATATGCTTGCCGACAATTTGCTGTAAAGCTGCTTGTAATAAATGAGTTGCTGAATGATGATTTGTTGTTTCTTGGCGATTTTGCTCATCTACTTCAGCAGTAATTTCACCTTCCAAATTATCTAATATTTCATTTGTAAAATGTACGATTAAGTCATTTTCTTTTTTGGTATCAACTATTTGTATAAGATTGCCTTTTAAATATAAATTTCCAATATCGCCAACTTGTCCACCACTTTCTGCATAAAATGGCGTTTGTTCTAAAACTATTTGATATTGTTCTTTATCTTTAGATTTAATTTTACGGTATTTCAATATTTTAGTTGTTGATTCTAAAGTATCATAACCAACAAAAGTAGATTTTCCTTCACTTAAAACCACCCAATCATCTACGCTTAACTCTGTTGCAGCACGACTTCTTTGCTTCTGTTCTTGTAAAGCTATATTAAAACCTACTTCATCAACTTTGATATTATTTTCAGTAGCAATTAAATTCGTTAAATCTATTGGAAAGCCATACGTATCTAACAATTCAAATGCAGCTTTTCCATCAATAATTTCTTTACTTTCACTAATGATATGATCTAATCTTTTTAAGCCATTATCTAAGGCTTTTAGGAATGCTGTTTCTTCTTCTAAAATTACTTTTGCAACAAAATCTTCTTGAGCTTTTAATTCAGGAAAAACTTCTTCAAACTGCTTCGCTAAAACTGGAACTAAAAGGTGTAACAATGGCTCTTTTCTATCAAGATAAGAGAAATAATAACGCACTGCACGTCGTAAAATTCTACGGATAACATAACCAGCACCCGTATTGCTTGGCAATTGACTATCTCCTATTGTAAATGCCACTGCACGGATATGGTCGGATAATACTCGAAAAGCAATGGCTTGTTTGCTATCTGAACCATCATATTTTTTCTCCACTATTTTTTCAATAGCTTGTATTGTTCCAGAGAAAATATCTGTATCATAATTGGATTGTTTACCTTGAATTACACGAACCAAACGTTCAAAACCCATTCCTGTATCAACGTGTTTGGAAGGCAACAATTCTAAACTTTGGTCTTTTTTTCTATTGAATTGAATAAATACATTATTCCAAATTTCAATCACTTGAGGATGGTCATTATTGACTAAGGTTGAGCCATCAATTTGATTTCTTTCTTCATCAGAACGACAATCCACATGAATTTCAGTACATGGTCCGCAAGGTCCGGTGTCGCCCATTTCCCAAAAATTATCTTTTTTATTACCTAATAATATTCTGTCTTCTGCAATAACTTTTTTCCACTCATTATATGCTTCTTCATCTTTTGGAATATTTTCAGCTTCATTGCCTTCAAAAATAGTTACATACAATCTATCTTTTTCTAACTTCAAAACTTCCGTCAGAAATTCCCAACTCCAAGCAATAGCTTCTTTTTTAAAATAATCTCCAAAACTCCAATTGCCCAACATTTCAAACATCGTGTGGTGATAAGTGTCCACACCAACTTCTTCTAAATCATTATGTTTACCAGAAACTCTTAAACATTTTTGGGTATCTGCAATTCTTGAAAAAGTAGGCTGTTGGATACCTAAAAAATAATCTTTAAAAGGTGCCATTCCAGAATTGATGAACATCAAAGTTGGGTCATTTTTTACTACAATTGGAGCTGATGCCACAATCTGATGTTGTTTACTTTTAAAAAAATCTAAAAAAGCATTTCTAATTTCTGATGCAGATAATTGATTCATAGCACAAAGATAATTTTTTTCAATCAATGGAAAGGTGCTATTTGTATAAGAGATTATTAATTATTTGGATTATTTATTTTTTCGGTTGATACCAAATCCAAAACCTACATTCATTATAAGTGGAAACTCACCAAATGTACCTCTATAAACAGATTCCTTATTATTCAAAACATTATACATTAAACTAGCATAAAATGAACCAACATTACCAATTGGTGTAGAATAGCCACCACCAATTAAAAGATGATGCACATTTATTCTTTCATTTTTATAATAGGATTCTTTATTGATTAAATCATATTGTGCTTGAGCAAAAATCCCTTTCCAAATATAACCTCTAGTATAAAAATCGCCACCATATAACAAATAACTTTGTCTATAATTATAATTATAACGAACACTTTGATAAATAAAAATTGGACCAGTACCCACTTCTAATCTGTCTTTTAGGAAAATATAACCCACAGTTGGCGATAAATTGACAAAAGTATAATTACCAAATTGCAATCCAAAATTTCCGCCAATTCTCAATTTTGATGGATCAAATTTCTTTTGAATACTATCTTCTTCAGCATAGCGTTCACTTCTTTTTTGTTTGGTTGGCGTGGGTTCATCATTCAACAATTCTTCTCTATTATCAATATATACAGGAGTTTTAGGTCGTGGTGCGTCATAAATTTCTTCTTGTGCCAACAAGCTAAATGCACTTATAAAAAAAAATAAAAAGAATAACGATTGTTTCATTCTGCCAAATTAGTTATAAAAATGTATATTTATTCCTAATTTTCATTAAGATGGACAAAATTAAGCTAAAATTTTTATTATCAGGATTTTTTATATTTTTATTTTACAATTCAAACGCACAACTTAGTTTAGAAGATATCTTTTTGAAAAATAAGTATTCCCCTGATGCATTAGATGACATCGTCTTTTTTAATCACAAAGAAAATTATACAGCATTGGAAGATTACACTTCTTCTCAGAAAATTATTACCTACAATCCTTCTGGAAAACAAGAAAAAATCATCAATTTAAAAGAAATTTTCAAGAACAATGATGAATTTGAACAAACTATTTCAAAATTTGAGATTTCCAATACAGATAAATATATATTATTGGAAAGTAGTCCAAATTTTAAGTATCGGTATTCATTTACTGCAAATTATTATTTATTAGAAGGCGATAAACTTAGTACTTTACCAGAACAAAATATTGAATTACCTTCATTTTCAGCCGAAGACAATAAAATCATATTTATTAAAGAAAACAATTTATTCTTTTACGATATTAAAACAAAATCAAATAGTCAAATCACGTTTGATGGTGTTAATAATAAAATTATAAATGGCAAAAGTGATTGGGTATATGAAGAGGAATTTAGCCTAACGAAAGCATATTGTTTAAATCAGCAGGGCAATAAAATTGCTTATTTAAAATTTGATGAAAGTCAGGTAAAAGAATATACAATGCAATATTTTAATGGAAAAAATTATCCTCAAGATTTCGTTTATAAATATCCAAAAGTTGGAGAGACAAATAGCAAAGTTTCTTTATGGTATTATGATATGAAAAAGAAAAAAAACTATTCAATTCCTATTCAATCAAATTATGAATACATACCACGACTATACTTTGGAGCTGATGGAAATACTATATATTATGTGCTTTTCAATAGATTACAAAATCAATTAAATATTGAAGCGTATAATATTCAAACTAAAAAAACCAAAACTGTTTATTCTGAAAGTAGCAATACTTACATAAATTTACCACAATTTATTTTACTACCTGACCAATCGTTTTTCATTACTTCACAAAAAGAAAATTACAATCAAATTTATCACTATGATGCTTTAGGAAAATTGATAAAAAAAATTACAAAAGATGATTATAATGTTCAAAATATTATCGCATTAGATATAGAAAATAAGCTCATTTACTTTGAAACCAATAAAGATAAAATATCTGAACGACAAATTTATAGTATAAATTATACAACTGAAAATAGACAAGCATTGACTTTTGAGCATGGTATTAATGAAGTTTTTTTTGCTCCACAAATGACTTATTATATTCATCGTTATAGTAATGATACCACACCCACTCAAGTTAAAATTTTATATACCAATCAAACATCTTCTACTATTTTGATTGACAATCAAAAACTAAAAAATATTATTTCTAATATACCTAAACGAGAATTTTTTAACTTTAAAACTGAAGATGGAACAGAGTTAAATTCATGGATAATAAAACCATCAATATTAGATACCACTCAAAAATATCCTCTTTTACTTTATGTTTATGGTGGACCAGGTAATCAAGAAGTTTTAAATAATTTTGGACGAAATGATAATAAATGGTTTAAGTATCTAGCTGAACAAGGTTATGTTGTTGCCTGTGTTGATGGTCGTGGAAGTGGCGGAAAAACAGCTAATTTTGAACATATTATTTATAAAAATCTCGGAAAATATGAAACCAAAGACCAAATTAATGCTGCAAAATACTTCAGTTCTTTAGATTTTATAGACAGCAATAGAATTGGCATATTTGGTTGGAGTTATGGTGGCTTTATGGCTTTAAATTGTTTAGAAGAGGGTAATAATATTTTTAAAGTTGCTATTAGTGTTGCACCAGTTACAAATTGGATTTGGTATGATAATATATATACCGAAAGGTATATGCAAACACCATTAGAAAATAAAGAAGGCTATTTAGATTATAACCCAATTTTAAATGCTTCAAAAATTAAAGGAAAACTTTTATTAGTTCATGGAACAGCAGATGACAATGTTCATATACAACATACTTATGAATTGATGTCTGTATTAAACAGTAAAAATATTCCTTATGAATCGTTAATTTATCCTGATAAAAATCACAGTATTTCAGGTGGAAATACAAGGTATAATTTATATAAAAAAATGACTGAATTTATTTTAAAAAACCTTTAAAATTAAAGCGTTGTACATTTGAGGTATCCTCTAATTTTTGCAATAATTCCTGAATTGTTTTATTGTATGTAGAATGTACAAATTTTGGAGCAATTTCTGACAGCGGCAATAAGGTAAATTTTCTTAAATGCATTCTTGGATGTGGAATTAATAATTTATCAGTTTCTATTTGCAAATTATCATAAAATAAAATATCAATATCGATAGTACGACTTTGATTTTGATTCTTATTTTTTCTACCTAAAAGTTTTTCAATTTTTTGAGTAGCATTCAATAATTGAAATAAGCCCAAAGTACTTTGTACTTCCAAACACTGATTCAAATATGCAGATTGCTTTCCTAAAACTTGCCAAGGCTCAGTTTCATAGATATTAGAAATTGCAACTACAGTTCCAATTTTGTTTTGTATAAATAATTTGGCTAATAAAAGTTGTTTTAATCTATAACCTTTATTGCTACCTAACAAAATAAATACTGTATGCATAGTGCAATATTAAAAAATAAATTACTTTTGTTGTTATAATATTCGTTTTTAATTATGAAATCATTTTTTAAAATTATTTTGGGATCGTGTTTAGGTGTCATCTTATCTTTTGTCGTTATATTTTTTATTTTAATGGGTGCGGCATCAAGCATTTCGCCATCTAGTTCTAAAATGGACAAAGAAATAAAAAGCAATTCAATTTTATCGCTAAAATTAGAAGGCGAAATCACGGACAGAACTTATGAAGCTTCATTTATGAACTTTTCTCCTTTTGGCTCAAATGCCGCAAGTTCAATTGGTTTGTTTGATATTGAAAAGGTGCTAAATAAAGCAAAAAACGATGATAATATTAAAATTTTAGCTTTAGATATCGACAAATTATCAATGGGTATTGCCTCCACTTATCAATTTATTCAAATGCTAGAGGATTTCAAAAAATCTAATAAACCAGTTTATTTATATAGCAATGGTGCTACTCAAAAAACTATTTTAATTGGAGCTTATGCTGATAAAATATATTTGAATCCAGTAGCCAATTGTGAATTTGATGGCTTTGTTTTGGAAAATATGTTTTATACTGGCTTATTAGAAAAAGTGGGTGTACAACCAAGAATATTTTATGCTGGAGAATTTAAAAGTGCAACAGAACCGTTCCGTTTAAAAGCAAATAGCCCTGAAAATAAATTACAATTAACTGAATTATTACAAGATGTTAGTACAAAATATTACACCTCTCTTGCTCAAAAATTGAAACAAAATCCAGATAGCATTATTGCTTATGCTAATCAATTAAAAATTACACAAGCTGCTGATGCAAAAAAATATGGCTTAGTAAGTGATTTAAAATATGAAGATGAGTTTTTTGATGAATTAAAAACAAAATTAGGTTATAAAAAAGATGATAAAATAAATTACGTTTCTTATAAAACATATAAAGAAAGCATTATACCTGAAAAGAATAGTAGGGATGCTCAAAATCAAATTGCTGTATTATTTGCTGAAGGAGAAATTGTCGATGGTAAAGGCGAACAAGGTATTATTGCAAGTGAGAATTTTTTAAATGAAATTCGTGGTATTCAAGCAAAAGTGAAGGCTAAAAAAGTAAAAGCTTTGGTTTTACGTGTTAATTCACCGGGCGGAAGTGCCTATGCTTCTGAACAAATTTGGAGAGAACTCAGTTTATTAAAAAAAGAAATTCCTATTGTCGTTTCATTTGGTGATGTTGCAGCAAGTGGTGGTTATTATATTTCTTGTGCGAGCAATAAAATATTTGCACAAGACAATACAATCACTGGTTCTATTGGTGTTTTTGGAATACTATTTAATATGCAAAACTTATTAAATAATAAATTAGGCATTACAACAGATGCCGTAAAAACAAGCCCGTATGCTGATTATGGAAATTCTACAAGAAATTGGGATGAAACCGAAAACAAAGCAATGCAAAGAGATATTGATTTTATTTATACCTTATTCAAAAAACGTGTTGCTGAAGCTAGAAATTTATCCGAAGAAGAAGTATCTGAAATTGCAAAAGGAAGAATATATTCTGGCGAAGATGCTAAATCTATTGGTTTAGTAGATGAAATTGGCACATTGAAAGATGCAATTGCTGAAGCTAAAAAACTAGCTAAAATCAACGAACCAAAGGTTGTTTATTATCCTGAAGATAAAAAAGGATTTGATTTATTTTTGAATAGCATATTAGGTGAAGAAAGTGCAAAAACTAAAATATTCTCATTATTCCAAAGTGAACAAAAAATGTATAAGGAAATTTTGCAATTGAAAGAATATCAACAGCCACAGACAAGAATGCCATTGATTTTTAAGATTTACTAATAAAATCATCAAATTCCGATTGAGTTAATGTATTTAGTGTATTTCGCTTAAATAACAAGCCTTTTCTGGCTGCAATGACACCAAATCTAACATCAGAAATTCCTGCTAAATTGTGTGCATCAGGATTTATTGCAATTTTTACATTTTTTTGTTGGCAATAATCTATCCATTTATAATCAATATCCAAACGATTTGGATTGGCATTTAATTCTACCACAACACCATTATCAGCACAAGCATCAATTATTTTCTGATGATTTATTGGATAGCCTTTTCGTGATAATAATAGACGACCCGTCAAATGTCCTAATATTGTAGTGTATGGATTTTCTATGGCTTTAATTAAACGTTCCATAGCCTTTTCTTCATGCATTCTTAGGTTTGAATGAACTGAAGCGATAATCAAATCAAACATCTGCAAAACATTATCCTCATAATCTAAACTGCCATCATATAAAATATCCGATTCGATACTTTTATAAATCTTAAAATTAGGATACTTCAAATTCAATTGGTCAATTTCTTGATGTTGTTCGATGATACGTTCAACAGATAAACCATTGGCATAAAAAGCACTTTTGCTATGATCTGAAATTACTAAATATTCATAACCTTTTTGCATACAATGTTGAGCCATTTCTTCAATGGAATTAACACCATCACTGTATTTTGTATGGGTATGAATGATGCCTTTTATATCTTTTAATTCAATAATATTATCCAATAACCCATCTTTTGCAAATTGATAAATATTAGAAATATCTCTAAATTCAGGAGCAATAAACGGAATTTGAGCAGCTTCATAAACCACTATTTCATTAGAAAATTCTTGATGCGTAGCAATTGAATTATTGATAATTTTAAAATCCTCAGTAGTCGTTAATTCTATTCTTTTTAAATAAAATTCTGACGGTGTACAGCTAATAAATTCAATAGGATATTGAATAAATTGATTTTTCAATTGTTCTATAATTTGTAATTCTACAGTTCCAATTAAAAAAGTAATTTTTTCTAAAACAATTTTCTTATTGGCAAAATCACCCACAGTTTCTATTAATAAATCTGGATATTGTTCTTTAATTTCAGCTTTAATTTCATTAACCAATGGCTCAATATTTGCCCAAATAAAAAAGTTGGAATTTTTTTGAAGAAACTCAATCTGTTCTTTGATATTTTGTTGTGTTTTTACACCAAAACCTTTAATCGTAATCAAACGATTTTCATTACATGCATAAAGTAATTCACCAATAGATTCAACATCCAATTCTTCCCAAAGTAATTTTATTTTCTTAGGACCAATACCTTTAATTTGAAACATTTCAATAATTCCAACTGGCGTTTTTTGAAGATAAGTTTCTAATAGTTGTAAATTTCCTGTTGAAATTAGTTCTATAACTTTTGATGAAATGGCTTTACCTATTCCAGGAATTTTTTCAATCAATTCTTGTGGCATATCTACCAATTCTTGGTCTAAAGATTTTATACTTCTTGCTGCAAAATGGTAGCTTTTCGTTCTAAAATCAGGTTCGCCGTGTAGCTCCATCAAGTTGCCTAATAATTGTATCAATCCTGCAATTTCTCTATTGTTCATCAGGCTTAACTTCTTCTATTTTTTGAATTGGTTCTTTATCAATCGTATTAATTTCTTGTTCAATTGGTGCATCTATTTTTACACTTTCATCTTTGTTTTCAAATTAATTTTCTTCGTGGTTGGTTTATAAATGTCGTTCGTTTTTATCATCAATTCCTGAGCTATAAAATCTTCTTTTTCAATATTGATTTTAGAAGAACTATTAGGCAGGAGTTCAATATTGACATAACCTAAGCTATTGGTATAAAAAGTATCTCTTTTACTTTTGTGGTTCAAGCAAATCATTACATTATCAATAGAAACTGTATCGCTAAAAACTTGCAATTCTAATGGTATAGTTTCATATTCAAAAGCATAAATATCATCAGAACCTTTACCATTAATCCTATCTGATGAAATAAAACCTTTATAATAATTTGAATCCAAAAAATAACCAAAATCATCTGACGAAGAATTAAACGGCAGCCCTAAATTTAAAATATTAGTAACTCTCCCACTATCATTTTTAATTGCTCTATAAATATCCAATCCGCCTAATCCTTGATGACCATTTGAAGAAAAATATAAGGTACCATCATCGTGTACAAAAGGAAATTTTTCATCGCCAGGTGTATTGATTACATTTCCTGTATTTTTAGGCTTTGTCCATTTACCATCTTTCAGAATACTATAATAAATATCTTTCCCGCCAAAACCACCTAGCCTATCTGATGTATAATATATCAAATCTCCTGTTTTATTGATAGCTGGATAAGCACAAGAATATTCAGCATCATTAAATGCCATTTCTGAAAAACCCTTAGCACTTATGCCATCTAATATAGCTTCAAAAATTTTCAGTGTAACCACATCTTTCTTATTGGAAATTGCATCACCATATTGAATATTATTTTTAGTATAGTAAATTTTTGATTTTTGTGCATTAATAGATGCTGGCCCACTATTGAAATTTTTGGAATTTATTGTTCCGGCAAGCGGTGAGATGATATATTGTGAATCGGTTTTGATACTCGCAACATAGACTTGAGCAAAACTTTGTCCATCAAAGCTATTTTTCTTACCTTGTCTTGAAGATGTAAAAAAAGTTTTATCACCATAAGCAACTGCACTAAAATCAGCAGCTGCAGAATTAAGAGCTTCTAAATTATACAATTTTACTTTTCTATTCGGTATAGTTTCTCCTAAATTTTTCAAACAAGAAGTCAATAAAGTTACTTCTAGTATTGAATCCTTTATATTAGGTTTTAAACTAATAAATATATTAAACCATTGTTGAGCTTCCTCATATTTATTATTATTCATCAGCATTTGACCATAATACAAATAATTTTTAGGTATAACGTTTTTATCAACAACTACAACAGAATAATATTTTTCTGCATTTGCATAGTCATTAATTTTTCTATAACATTCCGCAATTTTTCTAATTGCTTGAATATTTCCCTTACCTACTAATGGCTTTAATTCGACAATCGCTTCTGAATATTTATAATCATTCATAAGTGCATCAGATTTTGAAACTGACTGTGCATATATTTCAATAAAATGAAAAAAAGTTACTATAAATATAAATATTCGTAAATACATTACAAATCTGAAATTTGAATTACTTTATCAAATTCTATACCTTTTGCTGACTTCTTTACTGTACAGGCTTCTACATCTTTATCGTGTTCAAAAAATAAAATATGGTCATTTTCATAAGCACGTTCTAATAAAAAATGCTTTTCTTTTAATGAATCTAATGGTCTGATATCATAAGCCATCACAAATGGCAATCGAATATGATGATGAGAAGGTAATAAATCGGCACAATAGGTAATTGTATGCTTTCCTTTGTAAATATGGCATATTATCATTGATTCTGTATGTCCATTTACAAATTCCAATTCTACATTTTCCATTTGAAATTCTTCATTTTCAACAAACTTTAATTTACCCAAATTTTTAATTGGCATTAAAATTTCTTCTAAAAAAGATGCTTTTTCTTTTGCATTTGGATGCATCGCCCATTCCCATTGTTGGTAACTTGTCCAAATTGTTGCATTTGGAAATCTTAATTGAGTTTGTTGGTTTTCATCACGTTTTAACACACCACAGCAATGGTCAAAATGCAAGTGTGTCAGTAATACATCTGTTATTTGTTCAGGTTTAAAACCATATTTTGCCAATGATGTCTCCAAAGTATCTTCTCCATGCGGATAAAATCTTTGTCTGTATGTTTCATTCAAATAATCGCCTATCCCTGCATCAATCAATAATAACCGATTTTTATCTTTTATTAATAAGCATCGTAACGCCCATGTACACATATTATTCTCGTCAGGTGGATTAAGTTTTTGCCACATACTTTTAGGAGCAATTCCAAACATTGCACCTCCATCTAATTTAAAATAACCTGTATCAATTGTGTATAGCTTCATAATTTAGTTTATTTTTTCTATAAATCTTATGCTAAAGATAGTAGAATTTAAAGAATTAAATTAATTTCAAACAAAAATAGCGTGATTATGGATTTTATTAAACAAACAATAGATAAAAACAAAGACAGATATATATTTGAATTAATTGAATGGCTAAAAATCCCTTCAGTTTCTGCCGATCCAAAATTTGAAGCAGGTGTATTAGATGCAGCAAATTTCTTAGCCAAACAATTGAGAAGTATTAGTTTAACGAACGTTGAATTATTACCAACAAAAGGTTTTCCGGTTGTATATGCTGAAAAAATAATTGATAAAAATTTACCGACTATTTTAGTTTATGGACATTATGATGTGCAACCAGCAGATCCGTATGAATTATGGAATTCTCCACCATTTGAACCCGTCGTAAAAAAAACCGATATTCACCCAGACGGAGCAATTTTTGCACGTGGCGCTTGTGATGACAAAGGACAAGTGTATATGCATGTAAAAGCATTAGAAGCTATGTTAGAAAACAATGCATTGCCTTGTAATGTAAAAATTATAATTGAAGGAGAAGAAGAAGTTGGTTCTGCAAATTTGGAGAACTTTTTAATAGAGCATAAAGAAAAATTAGCAGCTGATATCATTTTGGTATCAGACACAGGAATTATCAATAACGATACGCCAAGTATTTGTAATGGTTTACGAGGCTTATGTTATATGGAAATTGAAGTAACAGGACCCAATCGTGATTTACATTCAGGAATTTACGGTGGTGCCGTTGATAATCCATTGAATGTACTTGCTCATATTATTGCTAAATTAAAAGATGAAAACGGCAGAATTTTAATTGATAATTTTTATGATGATGTTTTAAACGTTTCTGATGAAGAACGCTTACAGATAAATTCAGTGCCAATTACTAAAAAAGAATTTGAAGATAGTATCGGATTGAAAGCATCATTTGGAGAAACTGGCTATTCATTACACGAGCAATTGACCATTCGTCCAACATTAGATGTCAATGGCATTTGGGGTGGTTATATTGGCGAAGGTGCAAAAACTGTATTACCTTCAAAAGCACAAGCGAAAATTAGTATGCGTTTAGTACCCAACCAATCGCCAGAAAAAATTGCTGAATTATTTAAAAATTATATTAAAAAAATAACTCCAAATACAGTACACTTGAAAGTAACTACACATCATGGAGGCGAACCATATTTGACACCAGTTGATTCTCCAGCTTTTATTGCAGCAGAAAAAGCAATGGAACAAACATTTGGAAAAAAACCAATTGCAACAAGAAATGGCGCAAGTATTCCAATTGTAGCATTATTTGAAAAAATATTAGGATTAAAAACGGTTTTAATGGGCTTTGGTTTGGATAGTGATGCAATCCACTCGCCAAATGAACATTTTGGTTTATTCAATTATTTTAAAGGTATTGAAACTATTCCGTATTTTTATAAATATTTTACAGCACTCAATAAAAAGTAATCTTAAGCATACAATCTAAAATGTATTTCAAACACCAAACATTAGTATTAAATATTCCATTAATTATTCTTGGATTTTTTTTATTGAACAGAGGTGCTGGTATGTTGGTAGATGGAGCATCATCAATTGCTAGAAAATTCAAATTTCCAGAAGCCATGGTAGGCTTTACAATTGTTGCTTTAGGAACGGCTTTACCTAAGTTTTTTACAAATATCATTGCTGTAATGAATGGCTATAATGATTTATTTCTTGGAAATATTATTGGTTCTGGCATAGTAAATTTATTAGGTATTATTGGTTTAGTAGGCTTAAATAGAAGTATGAGAGCTACAAGATATACCGTCTTTATTGGCTTTCCAATAGCCATTTTAAGTACGTTTCTTGTTTATTTGTTAAGTAACAATATATTTTTTTTCAAAACGAATAATGCTACACCAAGTTTAAATTTTAATGATGGTATTTATTTACTCATTGCATTTGTATTATTTATGACCTATGGTTATTTTAATGTCAAAAAAAATCATACTATTTGGTTTAGTAAAGACACTGAAGAACCTGAATTTTATCCATTTTTTTTTGCCATTATTTTGGTTACCGTTGGTGTAATGGGTTCTTATGCAGGGGCAATTTTAGTCGTTGACAACCTTATCGATTTATCTAGAAAATATGATATTTCACAACGGTTTCTAGGTCAATTTATACTTTCGGTTGGTGGTTCATTAGCTATGTTTTGGTGGACTAAAAATTTTAAAGTTAATCAAACTAGATTTGAAATTAGCCAATTATTAGGAACTAATTTATTATATCTTTTAGGCATTTTGGGAACTTGTGCAATAATTGCTCCTATTCCATTTAATATTCGTTATAACTTAGATTTGTTTTTATTAATTATTGCCAACATCGTACTAATTTTGCTTTTGGTTATAGGTAGAAAATTATCTATTAATTTATGGAAATCAAAAGTGTTGGTCTTTTTATTTTTGGTTTATATTATTTATTTATTTGTAAGATAGAAAAATCAAGATATAAAAAGCTTTTTATCCCTTTTATTTATCTAAGATTAATTCACATCTTCGACGAAACTAACATAATATTCAGCATTCGAAATATATTTAAAATTATACTGAATCGAATCATTTAAAAATTTTGTTTGCTCACTCATTATTATATAATTTGCAGGAATATTCTTTGGAAAACGGACAGGCAATTTTGCATCTATATTCAATTCATTGAAAAGAGTTAACATCGTAAAATCTGCTTTTGTTGTTCCTAGATAAAACACAGAGAATTTATTGGTTTTACTATAGCTTACTTTATATTCTTTCCCAATAAACTTTGGAAAGCCCAAACTAACATCACCGAAATTCTTTGTATTGCCTGTTGCCTTCCAATTGGTTGGTAGTTTTGTTTTATTATTAAATTGCAAATTGTACTTCATCAGTTGAATACTATCGTTACTTTCTCCATCCTGATAAGCCTGAATTATTTCTCCGTTTTGTTTTAACAAAAACCAAACACTCATTTCATCAGATTGTCCAAAAGCTTCATTTGTAAGCAACCAATAATTAAAATTAGGCTCACGATATATTGCCATTTCGTTTTTTTTATTTAAGCTGTCAGTATATTCCCAAACCCATACTTCTGTAAAATTGAATTGCACTAAATTTTGCTTTGGCTGTGCAAAACCTAAAAATGGAGATAATAGGCAAACTATTAGAGCTATGTTAATTCTTCTTTTCATTCATTTTTTTAATTATTATTGTTTAAACCTATGCAGGACAAGACAATTAGATAATTTATTAGTTAATTTCATTACAATTTTTCTTTAATAATCAACTTTGCTGCTTCGATAGATTTTTGTCGGTTGATGGATTCATCATTTCCAAATTCTGCTTTAATTTGAAATTCTAACCCTTTATAAAACACTTTCAATTCTTTCATTTTATTATTCCAAACTGCATAATCTCCAACACTAGATACTTCGTCAAAACTCAAATCACTTGCGAAATTGGAAGCCATATCTTTTGCTAAATCAGATTGTTGTGAAGTGATTTTATTATCAGCTTGCATTTCTTTCAATTTACTTTCCATTGCTTTATTAGCATTTGATAATTCTTCTTTTGTTGGTGTATGATAATTTGCTTTAAATTTTTCTAAAGTGGTATTCTGTACCCAAGATAATTTTACAAAATCATCAGTCGGAATTTCCATCTTTTTTCCTGTTATAGGAATATGAACAGACTTACTTCTGCCTTTTTCCCATCTATATGCTATTGAATGTGTGCTTGGTTTTTTTAAAATCTGATTGTAATCTGCTCTGGCTTCTTCTGAATTGTATCCAGATACTGTTGATGCAATTTGGAGCGTTAGTAATTCATTTAGTTTTCCGTCCCATTTTGATGCTTCATTTTCAGGACTTACCTCCTCTATTGTGCTTGTTAATGTTTCTTGATTGCTATTGTTGTTATCACATGCGATGAACAAAATAACAAAAATTGGAAAGAATATTTTTTTCATAGTATTATGGTTTTTAATTGTTTTATAATTTTTGTACTACAAAATTTAAATAGCACACTCTAGTATCTGTATTTGGCAATTTATGTTGTTTGTTAATCAAATTTTTGAGATTATATACTTCCTTTACATATCCACAATCGCCATTTATTTGTCCGTGTTCATTGGCTTTTAAGTGATGAAATACAACAAGTTCGAAATATATATTAGGATTTTCCCAATCTGCCTTTGAAATGACATAATCTCTGTAATATGATGGATTGTCTGGAAATTGATAATATATTTGATCAATTATCAACGGTGAGTTTTCTGTCTTTTCAAAAATATATTTCGTCTTGTTTCCGAATGATAACACGTCTTCTGTTTTTGTTTGTGTAAGTTTCTTTACATCAAAACCTGCAAAGCCATATAAATCTGGCTCTGTAAGAATTGAATTACTTGCTGATTTTGCAAAAGTGGCTTTTACTCTAATTTTAACAGTCTGGTTCTGATTGTTCTGAGCAGTTTGATTATTTGTATTTGTATTTGGAGTAGAATTAGGACTAATTATTTTGTTTGTTTTTTCATTCTTTGTACCATTCCACGCATCTTTTTCAGTCATAGCTGATGTCCAACCCCATTTTCCTTTAAATGTGTTACCTTCAAATGTAAATTCTAAATAACCTGTAATTCCATTATTCGTAAAAGTACCTTTAAGTTTTTTTGTATTTTTATCGTAAATAGCATCAATATTTCCTACATTTTTATATTTTCCAGTTACTTTATTGCCTACTTGTTCTAAAATTAAATCACCAAATGAAGAATTCCATTTTCCACTCCAAATTGCAGTAACTAAATTTGTTGGCTTGGTATTAGAAATTCTATTTCCTGTCCAATGCCAAGCCTCATCAGAAGTATTTTCATTATTGTTATTTCCATATCCATAATAACCTATAAATTGACTACCTGAAAATGAATTATTGCTAAATGATGTTGCTCCTGTTCTTAACCAAATAAATTTTCCTATACTATTTCCATTAAAGAAAGTTCCATGTAATTCCGAAGCTTTGTTTTTTAGTACACCAACTATAGTTCCATTTGTACCATAATCTCCATAGACAATACTTGCATCAGAACCGTATTCAAACCCTAATTCTTCTATTAAATTTACTTTGCCATATTTAGTATCATAAGTTCCCGACCAAGATTGTGCTTTTGCAGTCCATACAGAAAGAAAAGTAATTAATAGAAATAAATTTTTCATATTTGTTTTATTTAATTTTTATATTGAATATAGTGATTTGTATCATTACAAAACACTTTTACTTTTGCCTGTTCGTGATGACACAAACTGAGACAAAAACTTTAATACCTGTATTTTTCTTACAATCTAAGGCATCTAATCTTTTATACAACGACAGCTGATACCATTTATTTTAGGACTATAACTATCGGAAGTAATACCATTCAAATCACTATTATTATATAACAAACTTCTGTATTTTGCATAATTCGTTCCTGTACCATATTCTGTAGCACTCCACCAATATCCACCATTTCCAATAGCATAAAAACCTTCATCATAACGATAACCACCTGGTAAACCTGAGAAACCACTTTCGTTAGTACCTTCTTTGCTTTCATCATATTTAGTCCAAAGTCCTGTATTGTCTGTACTATTACCCACAGATTTCATTTGAATACCTACATTTGAACCAAAATTCGTATATAAATAATTTCCTAACTCATTCCATTCTTCATCATTAGGAATATGCCAACCTTTTGGACAAAGTTTTCCTGTATTTACTGCATACCAATTATATAATTTACCATATATAGCATTGTTATTGATAGTATTATCATTATAACACCAAGCACCTGACGTTAGGTATTTCCATGTATAATTATCTGTTACATTTTGTATAGCAGTATTATCATTATATTTACTTACTCTCAGATTTTCTGCCATCCAAATTTGTGCACCAATCACTATGGTAGAATATGTATTGCCTTCTACATCAGTAACTTCGCCAACTTCAGTTTCTACTGTTTCACAAAAATCTATATCTGTATTAATTATAGCTCCACTAAAAGTAATTTCAAAAGTATCTTTCTTTATAGTATTTTCACTTGTAAAAACAGTAGCTATTATCTGCGTTTTTGAGCCTGCTGTAATATCACATAAGATAGCAGAGCTTGTATATTTACCATTGGCATCAGTTTTACCACTAAAGGCTATTTTTTTATTGATTAATCCTTCCATTCTAAAAAAAGTATTCTTATAAACATTTATACAACTTTTTACTGTGCCGCTTAATTGGTAATTCTTTGCTCTGTTTATCGGGCTTATTGTTAGTGTTATAGTAGAATCTTCGCTTAATGTTGTTATTGCATCTATGTTTTGACAATCAATAACTCTGATTCCAATCTGACTTGGAAATCTTAGCAAATTAATAGCTCCATTATTATCTGTAAATACTGTCTTATAAAAACTTCCAAAATTAGCACTATATATATTAATTTTTTGATTAGACAATGGCTTGCCTCCTGATGTTATTTTTACAACACTTCGACTTATTCTTTTTTCAACAGATATGTCTAAATTCCATGTAGAAAAGTGGTTGGCTTCAAAAGTATAACTACCACCTGATTTTGTAGCTTTGCCAATTTCTACCCAAACTCCGTATTTTTCATTAAAATGCCATATAGGCATATCTACAGGTGCATCTAATATTGCAGGCATTGTTACAGTAACGGTTTTGCCTCCGGCTATCTGCAATAAATTATTGCTATTGTCTCTCAATTCTACATTTGCCATTCCATAAGAGATCATTCCTGTAAGTTCATTATCGGTTTGTAATCCGGTTAAATTTCCTGGCATTGTGGAGCCAAAGTTTTCTATTTCAGGATTGATGTATCTTACATATACTTTTACATTACCCGAATAAACTTTTCCATCTTTATCGGCAATACTTCCAACAGGAAAATTCAGTTTGACTTTATCGCCCTCAAAATTCAATGCTCCACCATCAGATGCATTAATGGTTTTAGGTGTTCCTTTTGCTTGCAATATGATTTCTATTTTGTTCATAGCATTTTCTGAAGGCGTAAATGTTCTGATGCCTTCAAAATAATCCATTTTAGTAGCATGCACTACAGCATAATCTTTATTAAGCATAATATTGCTAAATACAAAATAACCATCTCCATCCGTAATTTGGCTCATTCCATTTGTTGTAACAATTACTCCGCTTAATGGATTGCCACTTTCATCAAGGATATGTCCGTGTAAAAATGTCTCTACCATAGCCGTTGTAAGCACAGATTTCAGTCGTTCATTTTGCATTTCCACAATCTGTGATATAGGTTTTTCATCAGGACTTGGTTTATCTTTATTGCAAGCAGACGCAAATAATAACACTATTAAAGGTATAAAATAAAAACTTAGTAATTTTTTCATATATGATATCTTATTTATTTCAATACAATTGGGTCTTGCACTTATTTCAAAATAAATTCCACTCTTCTATTTTGTGCTTTTTCGGTAAGCGTTTTATTTTGATTTAATGGCTGACTTTCGCCTTTTCCGTCTGTAATTAGTTTTGTGGAATCAATGCCAAATTCATTTACCAAAGCTCTTTTTACAGAAGCTGCTCTTTTTTGAGATAAAATCAAATTAGCCTCATCCGCACCGTCGCTGTCTGTGTGTCCTATAATAAAAATCTGTCCTTCAATATCTTTTATCGTATTGGCAATTTCTTTCAAAACAGCATAAGAGTTAGGTTTTATCACATCAGAATTTACATCAAAATATATGTTTTGAGTAACAAATTTTTTCTTTGTTTGTATTTCATTTTTTGGATGTGTATTGCCTGTTGCTAATCTGACATTGGTAATATAAATTTTATTTTCAGGTACAAAGTAAGTCTGCAAATGAAACGAAAGTAGATAATCCATATTTGCAATAAATACATCAGTATTTTCCAATACTTTTTCTTTATTTACCCAAAGTGAAACTTTATTGTCTGTTCTTTTTAGACTGATTCTTGCATAATAATTTCCTAATTCCGGTTGCCAGCTATAAAACTTAAATTCGTTATCAGGACTTATTATATCATTATTTTTTTTCATTTCATATCCACCTAAACCTGTTTTCGGCATCTGTGTTTTCGGACTTAAATGAATTAAAGAACTATTATCTAAATATGGATCAGATAGAGCTTCTGCCTGCGATTTATCTAAAAAACGAATATCTAAAGTTCCATTATAATTGCTTTGAATATAAGCATCAAACTCTAATGTAAATTCTTTAGGTAAAATTTTTAAACCTAAAGGGAAAAAATTCCCGCCATTTACTTCCAACCATTTTTTTCCATCAAGATGAATTATATTGATGTTATTTTCATCATAAAAACCCCATCTTGCTTTAGAATTATCTTTAAAATCATCATAAAACAAAATATTTTCGGCAGGAATAAAGTCAAAATTTTTGTAAGCAGAATAATCTGTATTACCTTGTGCATCTGTCTTTGTAATTTCTGAATCGTACTGAATATTTGATGTTGGTTGTTGGTTGTTAGCTGTTTGATATTGGTTATTATGATTACTATCTACTTGCTTATTATTGGAAGCATTATCTTTGTCTTTTTTCTTTTTAAACAAATTTTTTATGCCTTCTACTGCACCGTCGATAGATTCGTTAATAATTTCGTTGGTGGTGTGTGTTGTTTTTGCTTTAGAGTTTTGCTTAATTTCTTCTCCTATTTTCTGAGAAAAACTATTGGTATTTAACACAAAAAGAATGGACAATAATGTTATAATTTTTTTCATTTTAAAACTTTTTATCCTTTAGTGTCGCTAGATTATAAAAAGTAAACATTTGTTTTAAAATTATTATTTTTGGCATACTAAATGCTAACTTTTGAAAATTAAATACACTAATAGATGAATGATGAGATTGGCTTGATTGAGCAGTTAAAATATGGAAATGATTTATTTATAAAACAATTCTATAATGACAACAGAGAAAAGTTTATTAATTATTTTCTAAAAAGAGGTTTAAATAAAGATGAAGCACTGGATATGTATCAAGATGCCGTAATTATATTATTTGAAAAAGCGAAGCAAAATAAATTGAATGACATTAAATGTTCTGTATCTACTTATCTTTTCGGCATCGGAAAATTTATATTTTTAAACCTAAAAAAGAAAAAACACACATTAGCAATAGCTGCTGATTTTGAAATGATTGATACCGAAAATATATTGTTAGATAATGAAATAAAACACAATATTTTGATGAATAATTTTGAATTACTTGGTGAACAATGCAAGAAAGTCTTACAGTTGTTTTATTTTGAAGAAAAGAAATTAGACGAGATACAAATTATCTTAGATTATTCTAATAAAGAAGTACTTAAAAGTCAGAAATCAAGATGTTTGAAGCAATTAAAAGAACTAATACAAAAGCAATAAAATGATAAACAAACAAGATTTAGCAGACAATTTTTTTGAAAACAATTTGAATAATGAAGAACAAATTCTTTTGGATAAATTGATTTCGGAAGATGCTGATTTTAAAGCTGATTTTGAATTTCAAAAAGATTTTAAAACTGCAATTACATTACAGGAAAGAAAAAAAATGAAAGTACAATTTCAGGAAATAGAAAAACCGAAAAGTGTACCTAAATTTAAAATTTGGTATGTTGCAGCCAGTATTTTATTGATTCTTACAATCGCCTTATGGTTGAATTTAAACACAGCAAATCAGGAAAAATTATACGCAAAATATTATCAAACTTTTCCAAATATTGAAGCACCAAGCACTCGTGGAGAAAGCTCCGAAAGCATCGCAGAAAAAGCATTTTATGCTTATGATTCAGAAAACTTTGAACAAGCAGGAATTTTATTTACTAAATTGTATGAAACAGAAAAAAAAGATTATGTTTTGTTTTATAGAGGCATAACACAAATGGAAACAAAAAAATATAATGAAGCTATTTTGATTTTTAATGAATGTATAAAAAATGCCTCATCGAAATACAATGACAATGCAAAATGGTATTTGGCTTTATGTTATTTAAGAACAAATGAGACTGCAAAGTGTAAAAATATTTTATTAGAATTGAAGCAAAACGAAAATCAAACAGGAATTCAGGCAAAAAAATTATTAAAAGAATTGAGGTAATTTTTTTTATACAAAAAAAATAAAAATAACAACAAGCAAAGAATTCCTGTTAAGTAATAATATTTCTTACATGAAGTATATATAGCTTTTTCATCTCCATTTAATACAAATCCTGACCAAAAATAAGGGTGATTTTTCATAGGATATTTTTCTAGAAATTCTCTTTTTGCATTTGCTAATGCTACAGATTTATTTTGTCCTTTATTCAAATATTTATAAAACATAATCATAATTTTAGAAGTTTCTTTATCCGGAACTTCCCAATAACTAACCACTGAACTACGAACACCTGCAAAAGTAAATGCACGCGACAAACTCATAATGCCTTCTCCGTTCACTAATTTACCATTTCCTGTGTTGCAAGAACTCAACACAATTAATTGCACAGGCAAAGACAACTTCTGAATATCAGAAAAAAACAAAGGTTCATCATTACTGAATAATAAATGTGATAATTCAAAATTTTTATCGTCTAATTTTGCGTGTGATGCAAAATGATAAACTGAAAATTTATTAGTATTTTCTATAAAATCATTTTTGGTTGCCTTATTTATTTTAGTTGCTTTATTTTTTAAAGCAGCTAAAATTCCGTCAACTTCATTCATAACATCAGGCAATTTTTTTGTACCAATTTTAGAATTTGAATAATCAGAAACAAAACATAAAACTTTGTCTGATACTGCCTTGTTTTTATGGCTTCTGAGTGCATACCACAATGGTAAAGAAAAATTATACGAAATATTTTTATGGTCTATTAATGGTTTTTGCTTGTTGTTTAATAAAGTTTCAAACGGCAAATAATTCAAAAAATTTTGTGGAATTATATACAGATTTTTTGCTATAATATTTTCACAAAACAAGTTGTATAATTGCTTGGAGTCTTCCTGATAATCAGCATCTATATTTTTTATTTTCTGAATATAATTTACTACCATTTTTTTAATATTGTCTATATTTCCAATCTTATTAACTTCTATACTATTCTCAGAAATCAATATACTGTAAACATTCTCTGAATTTACATAGAATTTCAAAACAGCCTCATTGTTATTCAAATTTCGCTGTAATTTTTGTAATGAAAAATCTGTTTCAATTGATGAAAATCCTTTTAAATATTGCTTTATATTTTTATCTGCTAATTTTTTTTCTTGTTCTTTTATTTTCAAAAGTTTTGATTTTTCATCATCAGTTTTCAATAATAAATCTTCTTTTAGTTTATTTATTTTATTCTCTAAAATATTTCTTTCCAAATACAAATCTTTCAATTCATCGTGTTGCAACAACATTTGTTTCTGAAATTGATTAAACAAAAATTGCGACTCATTTTTCTCAATAATATCAATCAATTCAGCTTGTTTACTTTTATTTGTTTTATATTTTGTTGAACACAAATACAAAAGTGTTTCTGCAATTTTTGACTGATAAACTGACAAATAAGTATCGTATTCTTCTTTCAAATAATAGTGAGCAAACATTTTTGATGCCGATATTGCGGTAGCTTCAGCTTTTTTCAACAGTTTTATATCCTTAGTTTGTTGGTATTTTTTGATGTATAAATTAGATGCCGAAGCAAAAATATTGATATAATTACCACTATTAAAACTTTCATAATCTAATTGATGTAAATTTTCAATTTTTATATTTTTCTCTAAAAAATTATCTATTATTTTAGTCAAAACATTATCAACAATAACTAAGCCTTCATCATATTTTTTTAGCTGTACTAAATTGATTGCCTCAATCATTTTTAGTGAATATAAACTTGAACTTTCAGCATTTAACGAATAAGATTTCAAAGCCAAATCAACATAATTGATGCTTTCAATATAGTTGCCTAACTTCTCTGAAACAATAGCTAATTTAGAATAAGCTATCATTTTATAAAATGGAAATTCAGGATAAAATTCTAACAATTTTAAAAAATCAATTGTTTCATTTTTCGCTGCCACATAATCTTTACACTCAAAAAAATAATAGTCTATAAATGTAGAAAAAATTGAAAATAAATAATTATTTTTTTCATCTATCATTGTTTTGCTTCCATTCATTTTCCACAAAGAAAATTCATTCAGTTTTTGCTTGGCTAAAGTATCTTTATCCTGACATAACAATGCAATTATTTCCATTTTTCTGTACACAATTTCCGAATACAATTTCTCGGGTTCGGTGTACTGTATATTCGAGTCTATATATTTTTCCTTTGCTACTTTATAACATTCAAAAGTTTCTATAATTTTTTTCTTGTTGGAATATGCATAAAACAAATTATTATATGCAGTAATGTAATCAACATTTACAAAATCTCTGTTATATTCAAATATTTTTATAGCCTTTTCGATATAATCAATTTCGATATTTTTATAACCAAAATAAGAATACAGATTAGACAGATTTAAAAATATCAATTCATAAGCATGTGTATTTTCTTGAAGTTCTGGAACATAATTTTCTAATAAAAATTCATAGCATTCAATAGCTTCGTGTAACTTATTTTCGATTGTATAAACTTCGGCTAAGTTTATTATAAATTCAATCTGTTTTTCTTTAGCTATTGTCTTAAAAACTGATGATTTTAGAAGCCATTCTCCGAAAGAAATTATTTCTAAATAAGTATTCAAATCACAGTCAAAAACAGCAGAAATTGCTTTTGTTATTTGTACAGTTTCATCAAAAGAAAAAGTATTCTGTTCTGATTTATTTTTGATTTTATCAATTAATTCTAATACTTTTTGTTTATCTAATGTAGAATAATCTTGAACAGAAATATTTTTATTTTTCTGATAAACAGAAGAATTTCCCAAAAACACAATGGCTACAATTAAGCAAATTATCAAAAATATTTTCTTCAAACAACTCTTTTAATATTTCTAAGGTCTTAGATTTATTTAACAATTATAATGCTACCAAAATAAGTTTTTTATTCAAATTTACATCAACCAAAATCAATTAAAATGAAAACATTATCTTATTATTTCGTTATACTGCTGACGATTAGCAGTTTATTATTTACATCTTGTAAAAGTAATGCAGAAGCTGGCTATACCTCAGACAGTTTTGGTGTAGAATCTATGAGCAAAACTGCAACAGAGCATGTTGCTCAAGATTCTGAATCTCAAAATAACGAAAATAGTTCCGCAACAATTCCAATGGAACGCAAATTGGTTAAAGACGCTGATTTAAGCTGGGAAACTAATAATATGAGCAAAACACATCAATTACTATTAGAAAAAGTAAAAAAGTACAATGCATACATTTCAAATGATGCACAAAGTAAAGATGATTATCAAATTTCAAACAGTATGGTAATAAAATTACCGGCAGATAAATTTGATGCATTTATCAATGAACTTCAAAGTAATGTCAAAAATTTTGACAGTAAAAACATTAGAGTACTAGATGTTACTGAAGAATATATTGATGTTGAAGCAAGAATAAAAACAAAGAAAGAATTGGAACAACGCTATCTTGAAATTTTAACTCGTGCTAATAATGTTGAAGAAATTATGAGTGTAGAATCTCAATTAAATAATGTAAGAGCAGAAATTGAATCGGTTGAAGGAAGAATGAAATTACTTAATCAACAAATTACATTATCCACTATTAATATTAGTTTCTACGAAACTACTTCCGCACCAGTTGGTTTCTTTGGTAATATTGGCAAAAGTATTATTGAAGGTTGGAATTCATTTTTACATTTTTTATTAGATTTAATTAGCATCTGGCCAACTATCCTTATTTTGGGTGGTATTGTGTATTTTATTTATAAAAAAATAATGCAAAGAAAAGCTAGTATATAATTGGAGTTTCTACTAAATTTGGAATTGATTTTTTCTAACTATTTTTTCAACTTTCATTGAGTGGATTTAAAGAAATTGTACAGCCTTTCATATTTGAAAATTTTTGTAAACTTTAAAGATTAATAGTTTATATTTGAGAATTATATCATGGCTTGGAAGAATGCTTACTGAAGGTGTTGCTTAAATATAGGTATTTATTAAACTGGGGCTGATGGAAGTAATTTAACTGAATCACTCCCATCAATATTAGTACAAAATCAAAGCTGACGTTTTCCAATTCCACAGCTTTATAAATACCTAATCAGTTATAACCTTATATGATTCCAGAAGAAATAATAAATAAAATGTTCGATATTATTCATCCAATAATTAATCGAAAAAAACTAAAGACGTTAGACTTTCCAGTTGATTTTACTTTCTTTCATGCATTAGAAAGAATTGACAACAATTTACAAACACTTAATCTCTTAATCAAAAACGACATTATCAAGTATAAACATACTATCGGACTTGTATGTCGCAACATACTCTCTGACTTTATTACAACAGGATTTATTGTGTTAATTTCGAAAGACCTAGACGATTTTCATGTCAATTTGTATAGACTTTATTATAATGACTTATTAAAATCTGAATCTTTTCTCAATCTTTATGTGAAAGCTGGCTTAGCTACTGAAGATGATTTGACTAAATATAATAACAAAAAAAAATGACCCAACTGACATTTATAAGCCTGTTTTAGACTACGCAGTAGAATTTGGATTAAAAAAATTTCCTACAAATGTTGAAATAATTAATCTACTAATTGATTCAAAGAAAAATGATTTTTGGACGAGGGAAATTATCAATTCATACGACCTTTATACATTCTAAAGTTAATAAGAACATATTGGTTGGAATTCTTACGGAATAACTCGTGATACAAACAAAGAAAAAGAAACCAAAAGACTTAACAGCGTTTTAAAAAAGACTATAATATTATTAGCAAGTTGTCTTGACACTCTTAAGGAGAAGAATCAGTATAAAATAGCGACAGAACTATTACAAACCGCTTACAACACTTAAATATTGTGACGAATAGAGGAAAGTCCTGAAAAGTAAAGCCCTTAGTATCACTATAAGCGAGATTGTTCTTCGACAAGCTCAGTACAACATTCAGCGACACTTTGTAGCATTTTTTTTCTGATTAATTAGCATTTATAATTAAAACACTTTTGGAATAAAAATTATCAATCCAATTATGAATGCAGCAATCGCTGTAACTAAAACGGCTGCCGCAGATAAATCTTTTATCTTTCCAATTATAGCTTGTTTTTCGGGTTGAATATAATTACACAAATTTTCAATAGCTGAATTAAATAATTCACAAAGAAAAACTAAAGCAAAAAGTAAAATGAGGATTATCCATTCATTTAGTGAGATAGAATATGCTATTCCAAAAACCATGGCTAGCAACATAAAAAAAAGATGAATCCAAGCATTGTGTTCTTCTTTTATCAATAATTTCAAGCCTTTAAGTGCATATTTAAAACTGATAATTCTTTCTATTATGGAAAATTTCTTATTCATTATTTTAATTCATTTAAAAATTTATTCCATAATAAATATTCTGCTTTCTTATTGAAAAATCCTCTATGTCCAAAATATTTCATGCCAAAATCTTTTGCTTTTAGCGTTTCAATTTCTCGAGGAGCATTTGCATATAAATCTAAAATATATTGGCAACCATTTAATGACGTAACGGCATCATCTGCAAAATAATAGGCTTTTATTGGACACTGAATTTCATTATAATAATTCGGCACTATTTGTTGTGCAAAATACGGCAAGAAAAACTGTTTATGTAAACAGAAATGTCTTAGTTCTAAAATTATTTTTTTCGGAAAACCACCTGAAACACCATACATTTTATTATTAAAATAGCCATTGAAAGCAATATTTAGTGGCACTAAAACATACCAAAACAACAACATTAATAACTTATATAGTGGATTTAAATATTTCCAATAGCCATTTGTAGATGCTATTAAAAATAATTGATCAAATGCTTTTGAAGAAGAACTATAACCTAATAATTGTCCACCAGAACTATGACCCACACAATATTTCTTTAAATCAGGATAATTATCTACGACAAATTGCATAGTTGCGTTGATATCTTTTATCCAATCAACATGGCTTACATCAGATTTAAAATTTTGAGCATCACCATAATCATAAGTAATTGAAATACAATTATTTTTAGTCAAAAAATCTGCAAAATTCCAATATACTTTTTGAGGGATGCAAGTGCCAGGATTTACTAAAACAACACCTTTTGCATTATGTTCCGGATGTCGAATCAATAATTGTATATTTCTGCCAGATAATGAATTGATGTTGATTGTTTCCATATTATTGAACTCTATTTAGTCCAGCCTTTGCTTCTGCATTGATGCTATTTTCATATTCGTCTTTGGGCAAAGCAATCGCTTTATTATAATATTTAATTGCCAAACTCGTTTTGTTATTTTGTTCAAAATATTGAGCTAATTTTAAGCTTGAATTAGCTGCAAAATAATAATCAAAACCGATACTTTTATTCATTACAAGAATATAATTTGTATTGGCTTCTACTTTTTTATCTAATTCATCATAAATCCTTGCTTTCCTATAATAATACTCTACTAAATCTCTGCCTAAAAGTTTTTTTTCTTCAAGTTCATTAATTTTTTGAAGCGATTTGTTGAAATAACCTCCATCAAATAATATCCTTGCTTCCAATATTATTTTATTAGGCACTACTCCCCTTTCAGCCTCTCGCTGAGCTGATTTATCTTCATCTGAAACCGCAATCGGATAATTTTTACATAATTGTAAATATTTTTTATAATTAGTAGGCTGATTATTTATTAAATAATACCAAGCTATTTTTCGATACGCCTCTTTTTTATAAGAGTTGCCTTTAAATTTTTCTATATATCTATTCAAATAATAGAAGGCATTTTTATCAAGTTTTTGCAATAATGCATTTCCTAACATAAAATCTAAGTAATAAATAGGATAAAAATTGTCAGATTTAGGTTTATTTTGTATCAACTGAATAACTTCATCATTTTTGCCTAAATAATGAGCTACATTTGCCCGAATAAATACATTTAACAAATTATCTTCAGTAGATAACTTTTGATTTTCTAATAGTTTCCAAGCATCTTCTTGATTTTTATTTATATGTAATTGCAAAAAAGTGTATAAAATTAGAGCTTCGCTTTTAAACTCAAAATCTTTTAATTCAATCACTTCATGAAGTTCTTTTAAACCTTGCTCGATACTGCCTTTCAAGCCCAAAATCTTGGCTCCAAATTTAAAATTATCAGGAATTGCTCCAAAAACAGTATGTAAAAAACCTAAGCTCTTTAGGTTGGCTTTAAAATTTGGAAACTTTTTTTGATTTTCATTTAATAAATTATATGCTTTTCGGATATCTAAAACGGCACTTACATATTCTTGAAATTTTAGTTTACACAATGCCCATTGCAAATAAATTTCCGCCTGAGTATATAAATAATAAGGCGAGTTTTTATCACAGCCTTTCAAGAGTGCTAAACGCTTATTAACATTAGCTTTCACTTGAGCATATTGACTTTGGTCTTCTGAAATATATAAGGAGAAAAAATCAATATAATTTTCCAAAAAATAAGGCATTTTATTGTTCGGTTCTTTCTCCTTTATTATATTAATCAATCGCAATCCTTCATCGAATTGGAATTTAAAAATGGTTTGATAAGCTAAAGAACAATTATTGGTATATTCCAAATCTTGGCTTTTGCCTAAGAAAGAAAATCCTAAAATCAAGATAAATATAAAAGTTTTCAAACGTTACACAAAATAAGCTAAATATCAGAAAATATATAGAAACTCTAGTTTTTCATTTTTTGGATAAAATATGGATATATTTATTTTCCCCGCTCTAGTAAGTTTAGCATAGCATAAATTCTAAGAATAAATAAAGCAAGTTTGCAACTTGCTAAAAAAAACAGTATATTTGAAATAGCAATTATACCAATGCACGAACACTACAAAGAATACGGCTTTATAAATATGAACGGCATACTATACGACCCGATTGCAGGCAGGATGTTAAACATTTCCTCAACAAAATTATAACAAAATCTATTTCCAACTAATTCCAGCTTTCTTAATTTAATAAAATACTGAATCCAAACATTAATTTATAATTTCTTACTTTTGCAAAAAAATATCGTGAAAGCAATTAAAAATGTTCTTGTTTCTGTTTATTATAAAGAAGGATTAAATGAATTAATACATACTTTAGCAAAACAAAATGTAAACTTTTACTCAACAGGTGGTACACAAAAATTTATTGAATCATTAGGATATTCTGTAAATGCAGTAGAAGATTTAACTTCTTTTCCTGAAATTTTAGGAGGAAGAGTAAAAACATTACACCCAAAGATTTTTGGTGGTATTCTTGCTAGACGAAATAATGAAAATGACAAACAACAACTTGCCCAATTTGAAATTCCCGAAATTGATATGGTTATTGTTGATTTGTATCCTTTTGAAGAAACTGTTGCCGCTACAAACGACGAGCAAACCATTATTGAAAAGATAGACATTGGCGGCATCTCCTTAATCAGAGCTGCGGCTAAAAACTTTGATGATACGCTTATCATTTCCAATAAAAACCAATATGCTACTATCAATCAATATTTGATAGAAAACAACGGCGAAACATCTAAGGAGCTTAGAAAAAAATATGCTCAAGAAGCGTTTGCTGTTTCTTCTCATTATGACACTTTAATTTATCGATATTTTTCAGAAAACAACGACCCTACAACATTCAAACAAAGCTTTATGCAAGGTGAAACATTGAGATATGGCGAAAATCCACATCAAAAAGGTTTCTATTTTGGAGATTTGAATGAAGTTTTTGATATATTAAATGGCAAACAATTATCTTATAATAATTTAGTTGATATTGATGCAGCTGTACGTTTAATGTCAGAATTTACAGAGCCAACCTTTGCAATATTAAAACATACTAATTCTTGTGGCGTTGCATCTAGAAATACCATCTTAGAAGCGTGGGAAGCCGCTTTAGCAGGCGATCCAGTTTCAGCATTTGGAGGTGTTTTAATTGCTAATAAAACTATTGATGAAGCTACTGCTCTAGAAATTGATAAGCTTTTCTTTGAAGTTTTGATAGCACCTGAATTTGATGCAAAAGCATTAGAAATTTTCACTAAAAAGAAAAATAGAATTTTATTAAGACAGAAATTATTTCAATTTCCAAACATTCAATATAAATCACTTTTAAATGGTGCCATCGTTCAGGATTTTGATACTAAAATTGAATCCGAAGATGAATTGACTCCTGTAACAAAATTAGCACCTTCTTCATCTGAAATTGAAGATTTGCTATTTGCCAATAAAATTGCCAAACACCTTAAATCCAACACTATTGTCTTAGCTAAAAACAAGCAATTATTAGGAATGGGTTGCGGACAAACTTCAAGAGTTGATGCTTTGCAACAAGCTATTCATAAAGCACAAAGTTTTGGTTTTGATTTAAAAGATGCAGTAATGGCTTCTGATGCATTTTTCCCTTTCCCAGATTGTGTTGAAATTGCATTAAATGTTGGAATTAAAACAGTTATTCAACCGGGAGGTTCTATTAAAGATCAATTATCTATTGATTATTGTGATGGAAATGGAATGAAAATGGTAACCACAGGCATTAGACATTTCAAACATTAAGTTAATTATGTAAAATTCGATTGAATGTTATTGAAAATTAAATTTTTAATTTCTTTTCTTTCATCTAAATTATAATATTACTTTTGTAATTAATTAGAAAATACATACAGAAAATATATACGAATGGGATTATTTAGTTTTTTAAACAAAGATTTGGCTATCGACTTAGGAACTGCCAACACTATAGTTATTTATAAAGATCAAGTGGTTGTAGATGAGCCTTCAATCGTTGCAATTGACAAGAAAACAGAAGAGGTAATTGCAGTTGGAAAGAAAGCTCAGTTAATGCACGAAAAAACACATGCTAATATTGAAACAATTCGACCATTAAAAGATGGCGTAATTGCACATTTTAAAGCTGCAGAAGCAATGATTCGTGGTTTTATAAAAATGGCAGATGACGGAAGTCGTTCTTTTTTCACACCTTCTTTAAATTTGGTTATTTGTATTCCTTCAGGAATTACTGAGGTAGAAAAAAGAGCAGTATTTGAATCAGCAGAACATGCAAATGCAAGAGAAAGATATTTAATACATGAGCCAATGGCCGCTGCTTTGGGAATTGGTTTAGATGTTGAATTACCAGAAGGACACATGATTATTGATATAGGTGGCGGAACAACAGATATTGCTGTAATTGCTTTATCTGATATTGTTACCGACCAATCCATTCGTGTTGCTGGAGATGATTTTAATAGAGATATTGTTGAATATGTTAGAAGACAACACAATACATTAATTGGAGAGCGTTCTGCTGAACAAGTAAAAATTCACGTGGGTTCTGCATTACAAGATTTAGAAAACCCACCTGAAGATTTTGCTATCCATGGTCGAGATTTATTAACGGGTATTCCTAAACAAATTACAGTTTCTTATACTGAAATTGCTGGTGCATTAGATAAATCAATTTCAAAAATTGAAGAAGCAATTATGAAGGCTTTGGAAAGCACACCACCAGAATTAGCATCTGATATTTATAAAAAAGGATTGTATTTAACAGGTGGTGGTGCATTAATCCGTGGTTTAGATAAAAGATTAATGTTAAAAACAAAATTACCTGTTAGAATTGGCGATGATCCACTTCGTGCAGTAGCAAGAGGCACTGGAATTGCTCTAAAAAATAGACATCGTTTTACTTTCTTGATGAGCTAATAATTTTTTATGCATGCGGAATATCATATTTCTTATTACTAAATTTCATACGCTAATAGTATTTGTAATATTAGAAATATTTGCACTTTCATTTGTATTTAAGACTAACAATTATCAAGGTATTAAATATGCAAATACCACAAATTTTATTGCTGCACGTATTGTAAACACTAGCAATGGTATTTTGAATTTTATTAATGCTCCAAAAAATAATGAAAAACTTATTCAAGAGAATGCTAAGCTCCTTTCTTTATTAGAATATAAAAACACCTATATTGAAGATACTCTATTACCTAAAAAATCTGATACTTATACCTATACTTATATTCCTGCAAAAATTATCAATAATGCTATCAACAATAACAATAACTATATAACGATAAACAAAGGTACTCAAGATGGTATTAAAAATGGCTATGGTGTAGTAAGTAGCAATGGTGTAGTCGGTATTATTGTAAATACAACGGAGCATTATGCTTTAATTATGTCAGCCATTAGTACTAAATCCAATATCAGTGTAAAACATAAAAATACTAATGCAATAGGTAGTTTGTATTGGAATGGAAACAATCCTTTTGAATTAAGCGTAAATAATTTTAGTAAAACCTTACCGATTAAAATTAAAGATACGATTGTAACAGCAGGCTTCTCCTCTATTTTCCCACCAAATTTACCTGTGGCAACAGTTAAAAAAATAGCTCCAAGTTCGACTTCTAGTTTTTATATCTGTGAAGTAAATTTGACCAATTCAATTCCTAGCCTAACTGATGTTTATGTTGTAGTCAATAAAAATATTGAAGAAATTAAAAAATTAAACGAACCAATAACGATCAATGAATAAGGAATTCATCTATATCAATACAATAAGGACTGTTTTCTTTTTGATGTTACAGATATTTCTATTTAATATTATACCAATAGGCATCTTTTACATTATGGTTTATCCAGCAGCCATATTGTTATTTCCAGTAGCTACTCGAAAAGTATTAATTGTAATTATTGCATTTATTTGTGGTTTTATTTTAGATTGGTTAAGTAATGGAAATGGTCTACACACAGCAAGCCTTACTTTTTTAGGCTATTCAAGAAGTTATATATTAAAGTATATCAGACCAAGTTCAGGATGGACAAAAATTGATATACCCAATATATACCAACAAGGCTTTAAATGGGTGGCTACTTATACTACAATTGCTATAATTATTCATCATTCCGCTTATTTTTTCTTAGAATCATTTTCAGCAGTAAATGTGTTATTCACTTTAAAGAAGATGATTTTAAGTTCTATAATGTCTATTTTAACAATCTTACTTATTAATTTATTATTTTTAAAGAACAATAAATTATAGGTTACAATGAACAAGGGAAATGATAGTGGCATTTTATTCAAGGCTATATATCTCATTGCAGTTATACTTATAGTTCGTTTGTTTTTTTTACAAGTATTGAGCCCTCAATATAAACTCAGAGCAAAAGATAATGTTCTAAAAAAAGTTACCATCTATCCTTCTAGAGGCTTAATTTTAGACAGACACCAAAATGTAATGGTCTATAACGAAGCTGTTTATGATGTTTTAATACAATTGAACCTAACTAAAAATATTGACACTGTTTTATTAGCCTCTTTACTAAATTCTAATGTTGATTTTATTCGAACAAAGCTAGAAGAAATTAAATTAACAACGCCCAATAAGCCAACCCCACTTTTTAAATTAGTAGATCAAATTACATTTTCTAAATTTCAAGAACATCTCTTCCAATTTCCAAGTATATCAATTCAAACTCGAACTGTACGAAATTATCCATACAAAGCTGGAGCGGCAGTTTTTGGATACCTAAGTGAAGTTAATCCAAAGGATATAGAAAATTCAAATGGTTATTATGAAATGGGTGATTATTTTGGAAAAACTGGATTAGAGAGTTATTATGACAAATATCTAAGAGGCGAAAAAGGCGTTTCCTATGCATTAGTCGATGTAAAAAACACCTACAAAGGCAAATATAAAGACGGAAAAGAAGACAAACAACCGATTGCTGGATATGATATTATTACTGGATTAGATGCAGAACTACAAGCCTATGGTGAAAAATTGATGACTGGAAAGGTTGGTTCAATAGTTGCTATCGAACCATCAACTGGACAAATTTTAGCTTATGTGAGTAGCCCTACTTTTGACCCCAATTTATTATCAGGTAGATATAGACAAAATAATTTTAATTTTTTATTCAGAGATGACGATAAACCTTTATTAAATAGACCAATCAGTGCTATGTATCCACCAGGTTCAACATTTAAGGTTGGTGCAGCATTAGTAATGTTACAACAAAACACACATGCTTGGAATTGGGGTTGGTTTTGTCCAGGTGGTTATCGTGTAGGTTCTCACTTTTTAAGATGCCATGGCTCTCACGCAATTCCAGATGTACAAACTGCATTACAACATTCTTGCAATTCCTATTTTTGTAAGATATACAATGATTTTGTGATGGATTCTACTTTTACAACGCCAGAAATTGGCTATCAAAAATGGTGGGATTATATGTATGATTTAGGTTATGGAAAATTAACAGGAATTGATTTATTCGGCGAAAAAAAAGGCAATCTTCCAACCACAAATTACTATAATAAAATATTTGGGAAAGGTAAATGGCGAGCTGCAACAACTATTTCCAACTCAATTGGTCAGGGAGAAATCTTATCTACACCACTTCAAATTTGTAATGAAATGGCAATGGTTGCAAACCATGGTTATTATTGGGAACCAAGAGTAGCTGCTTATATTATTAAAGATGGAAAAAAATACAAAGTAAAACAGAAAAAAATAATTATTGGTATTGCTCCAGAGCATTTCCCATTAGTGATAGATGGTTTAGAAAAAGTAGTAGAACAAGGAACTGGTAGAATTGCTAGAATTGAAGGATTGACTGTTTGTGGAAAAACTGGTACTGCTGAAAATCCACATGGTAAAGACCACTCCATTTTTTCTGGTTTTGCTCCAAAAGTAAATGCAAAAATTGCCATAGCTGTTTTTGTTGAAAATGCTGGGTTTGGTGCTACTTATGCCGCACCAATCGCTTCTTTAATGATGGAAAAATATATCAATGATTCGATATCTAAAAAACGTTTATTCTTGGAAGAAAGAATGATTAAAACACATACTATAAAACCAAAAATAGATACCAATTATATCAAATCAAAAACTTATATTGATTCTTTACAAAGAATTAAACATAAAAATGATTCTATTCAAAAACTAAAAGCTAAAAAAGATTCTACAAAGACCAATTAAATGAAAGCAAACTATAAAAAAAATAGCGGTTCAATTGATACAATTTTACTCTTTTGCTACATTGCATTAGTAGCTATTGGTGTGCTATCTATTTTTTCTGCCACATATAATAATGAATTTCAAAATTCATTTTTTAGCCTAAAACATAGTTATATGAAACAAGTACTTTGGGCAGGTATTTCATTTTTGATGTTTTTTGCATTGATTGGAATGGACAGAAGAATAATTCAATTTTTTTCCTATCCAACGTATATTTTAATCATGTTGTTGCTTTTTTCAGTTTTATTTATTGGGGAACGTACTAAAGGTGACCAAAACTGGATTAATTTAGGTTTCTTTAAATTACAACCTTCAGAATTTGCCAAATTTGCTACTGCAATGGCTTTAGCGGCATTTTTCGATACCAACAATATGCATTTTAAAACTGTCAGAGATTATTTAACTGCTTTTACAATAATTGCAATTCCTTTAGGTTTGGTTTTGCTACAAGGAGATGCAGGTTCTGCTATAGTATTTTTATCCTTTATTTTTGTCTTAAATCGAGAAGGTTTACCAGATGGATTAATATATTTTGGATTATATGTCGTATTTATTGGTATATTATCATTAGTGCTAGATAAGTTTATCATTATTGCAATTACAACTTTTATTTTTGGGATTTTAATATATATAAATCTAAAAAACAAAGCATTAGTGAAATTTCTTGCAATTGTAATGGTAGGAACAATGCTATTTTCGTCCTCTGTGAGTATAATATTCAACAATGTTTTATTAAAACACCAAAAGGATAGAATAAATATTGTACTAGGAAAAGAACTCACGAAAGAAGCCGAAAGAGGTATTGCCTTTAATCTAAACCAATCAAAAATAGCAATTGGTTCAGGTGGTATTATTGGTAAAGGTTATTTGAACGGAACTCAAACACGCTTCAATTATGTTCCTGAAACGAGTACAGATTTTATTTTCACTGCAATTGGTGAAGAATGGGGCTTTCTTGGTTCATTAGTTTTAATTGGGTTATATGTTACCTTACTTACACGGCTTATTTTTATGGCAGAACAACAACGGACTGCTTACGGTCGGGTGTATATATATTCTGTTGCAGCGATAATATTTACACACGTAGCTATCAATATTGGAATGACAATTGGAATTGTACCCGTTATTGGAATTCCTCTTCCATTCATAAGTTATGGAGGTTCTTCTTTATTGTCTTTCAGTTTTATGATAGCCACTTGCTTAAAACTAGACAATGAACAGAGAGGTATCATGCGATAAAATATTGCTAAAAATAGCGGCATTTTATGTCGCAATTTATTCTTGAACTTTATAGATAATTAGATTATAATTAAATATTATTTAATCAAAATAAGTCCGTTTCACGACGAATAAATATTTTAATATTTATTTTATATGAATATGATTGTTTTTTTATTTTTATCATATAAATATAAAAAAGACATTAAGTTTTGTAGTTTCTGTTTGTAACTTTAGAGTTAGAAAAAGTCAAAAGTAAATTTTTTGAGCAAGTAAATACTTTGATTAGTTGGAATATAATCTCAAGTCTAATGGATAATCATTACAATAAAGGTAAAAGTGCTGTTGGAACATCTAGTTATAATGGATTATTGCTATTAAAGATGTGTTAGCTACAGACATAGTATGGATTAAGTGATTATGAAGTAGAAGATAGAATTAATGACTCTATTTCATTTAGTAAGTTCTGTGGTCTTACTATGGAACAAGTATCTCCAGACCATAGTACCTACCTTAAGTAGATATTTTTCAGTCTTTTCAGACAGTTTTAAATATGTAAGAAACCCTCCAAATTAAGAACTAAATTCTAATTATTTCAATAAATCAAAGAACTTTGAGCGTTTGAATGGTTACTTCTTCTTTTTCACCTCTTTTTCTATTTGTTTTAAATTTTCTAAATAAGCTTTTTCCACTTCGCTTAATGTTTTGTTTTGATAATCTTTAATTTCTTTTTTCTCTTTCTCCAAAGCTTGTTGATGGCTTATTTTTCCATTGTCTGAAAGTAATTTTCTGTTAGAAGAGTTTAGTATTCTGTCTAATTCTTCAATATAATCTTTCATATACATTGGCTTTTCTTCGAGTGCATTTATTTCTGCCAAATCAAAGTAAGCCGACACTAAGTTATTCAGCACTTTTAATTCCTTTTCTTCTAAATAACTTTTGCAATTAAAGCTTCGGAGACTGTAGATTATATTCCTTTGAAATTCGTTAATCCCGCAAAAGGCTTATCGGAATCAACCCTAAAATAAATAATCTCGGCAGCCGTATTTCCATGAGCTGCATAGTGTAATTTATTTTGTACCATCTTAAAAAACAAAACACTTTCAGAAGATTTGGAATCATAATCTTTGGCTGTGGCATACAAATCCAAAACTTGACGACACATCACCTTTTCGCTGCTTCTAATATCTCGTATAGTATTTAAAAGCTCTTTCCAGTAACTGCCTCCACCCAAATTTTTCAAACAATTACTATCAATACTAAAACCTTTAAGAAGATATTCTCTCAGCCTTTGTGTAGCTCAGATACGGAATTGGGTGCCTTGTTGGGATTTTACCCGATAACCTACGGAAATAATTACATCAAGGTTGTAATGTTCAACATCTCTTTCTAATTTTCTATTCCCTTCTTGTCGAACTTGTGGGAATTTCCGACAAGTTCGATTTTCTTCTAATTCCCCTTCTTTGAAAACGTTTGAAATGTGCTCTGTAATGGTACTTCTTCCTTTTCCAAACAATATAGCCATTTGTTCTTGCGATAGCCAAACGGTTTCTTCATTAAACTGTACCTCAATTCGTACCGGATTATTTTTATCTTGATAAATAATTATGTCATTCATCGTATTACATTTTATTTTGAACAAAACTCAACCAAGCTTTATTGATTTTTTCTAATTCTTTTTTAAAACTCTCCTCTTTTTTCCGTTCCGCAGAGGCATTATATAAGTTTTGATAATCTTCTAGTTTGCTTAACCGAACTTTGTCCATCGCTAATTCAATAAAATATTTGTGGTATTCATCAATAATTTTTTTGACGACTTTGTAGCTATCAGCTCTTTTTTCATCTTGATTAAGCAACCCTTGTGCTTCAATGTGTTCTTTGGTTTTGCCAATGGGTTTAAGTTCAAAACGGAGTGTTTTGGAGAGTTGGTACTTGTTGGTAAATCTAAGAAACTAGTCATAAAAACACAATTTTAATAATTTATCAATATTTTTTTACAACACAATATAATAATAATAATAATAATAATTAAAAAGTAAAAAATCAATAATCTACCAACATAACATATATAAACATTTTAATAAAATAATAAAGACTACATTTTTTTTTGTAATTTGAGTTTTATAATGGTCTTAATATCTTAAATTTAAGCCATAAGACAAACTATAAATTACCTATGATAGAAATACGATTTACAGACTTTCTTAGCTCAAATAGCACCTTAGATGCTGCATTAATTGAAACCTTGCTTGATAAATGTAAAAAAGTAAATATTAAAAAGGGTGAATTTTGGTTACGTGCTGGAGAAGCTTGTCAGCAAACGCTTTTTGTAGAAAATGGCTTACTTCGTTACTATTCTATTGATGATAAAGGCAAAGAACATCTTTTACAATTTGCACCTGAAGGTTGGTTTGTTTCAGACAGAGCGAGTATTTTCTTTAATGAGCCATCAGCTTATTTTATTCAAGCATTGGAAGATACAGAAGCCATCATTTTAAATGATACTTTTATGTTAGAATTAGCAAAGAAAGATGTTTCTTTTATGGAATTCAATAATAAACTACTACACAACCATATCCGTCAATTACAATACCGAATTAATCAATTGTTGAGTGCAAGTGCAGAAGAACGTTACCTACATTTTACTAAAATTTATCCTGATATTTTATTACGTGTCCCACAGTTGATGGTCGCTTCATATTTGGGCATTACGCCAGAGAGTTTAAGTCGTGTGCGTAAGGAATTGGCTCAAAAGAACCATAAATTTTTAAATTAATATTCAAAGCATTTATCATTTAATGCTTACTTTTTCATCAATAGAAAACGATGATGATTTTGTAATTGTTTTGGTATTGGAAATTGTTTTAAAAAAATTTAAGTTTAATTATAAGCAATACTTCAATTATAAAGGGTTAAAATAATATAGTTATGTGATAGGAGTCATATCTCAATCAATTATAAAAATCTAAATTTATTCAAATTTTAGTTTTTAGCTCTATAAAATTTCATATCTTCTATTTTGAACTTTTTAAAGGATTTCTCAAAATTTAAAATAAAGGTGCTTGTTTTTCTAATTTAATAAT
>CAYYMF010000014.1:0-1580 GCA_964472755.1 uncultured Chitinophagales bacterium
AAATTTTGGATCAAAAAAACTAACAAGAAAACTAAAAAAGACAGTAATATTTACTAAAACATCATTATATATATATTGACTATTTAATATGCCAACATCATAAGAATAAACAGAATAATTAAATGGTCTGTTATATTTTTCACTTATATCAAAACCATTATAAATAATACTTGCAAACAGTAATATCCATAAAATATTATGTATTAATTTATACCATTTTATATGGTTCTTAAAATTATAAGTTGCCAATAAAATGCCATAGAAAAAAGAATCTAACTGTAAAAAAGATGTTCTATAATAAATTAATGCTTTTTGTAATATATTAGTTTCCTGTATTAAAACATTATTAAAATACCATATTCTTAAAATCGGTATAAAGATTATCATTATTATTGATAGAATTGCTAGTTGTTTTCTATTTAGAAGTAAAATTACAGTTGGAATTATTAAATAAAATTGTTCTTCAAGCGAAACAGTCCACAAATGTGAAAAAAACAAAATTTCTGGTGAATAAATCCCTTGAAGAAAGGCATATAACTCCCTAAAATTAAATGTAAAAGTAAAAAGCATAATGCCATACCTCTTTACTTCATTAATAACACCAATAACATCTTGGTGAAGTGATATTTTAGACAATACACCAAATCCAATTATCAGAAATACATAAAAAAAATAAACAGGAAAAATTCTTAATATTCTTTTTGAATAAAAACCTAGATAATATAATCTAGGTTTTACTTTATCTTCTTTAGCAATAAGCAACCCTCTTGAAATTAAAAAAGCTGACATTATAAAAAAGCCATGCAACACAAAATAAGGTAATATAACAGGTACATTTACCTGTGTAAATTGATGGTGTAAAATAAAAATTAAGTAAAGTAAAACTCCTCTATAAATATCAAATTGTATAATTTTTTTATTCGTATACTGAAAATCCAGTTTCTGCATATTGTTAAAATTTATAAGCGAACAATTTAGATTTAATTGCTCACTAAATATAATTATATATTCTAATTATTTATTGAGTATAACAGATTCGTTATAAATAATTTTATCCCCTGAGTAAATACTTAAAAAATAAATTCCGTTAGATTGATTTGATATATCAAATTGTTCTTTTATAATTTCGCCAGTTTGGTATGTTTTATTTATTATTTGAGAACTAACAACTTGTCCATTTGAATTATAAATTACTAAAGTTAGTTCTTTTATATTAAATATAACGGGTATATCAATATTAAAAATACCATTACTCGGATTTGGATACAACATAGGTATATTAAAGCCCATTTCTTTAATACTATTCATCTCTTTTGCTTTTCTTTCTCCGCTTGGCAGTTCACAACTCGCATTGTATATTTTATACAACCAATCATTTGCATTATAAGTACTTCCATATATTCCATCATTCCCTATATATGTTTTTCTATCATAACTGTTTTCTGTAGAACACAAAATATACGAAGTATTATTTATAGCATTAACAAAAAACTGGCTTCCTGATTTATACAATTGAAAAATCTGATTATCAATACCTCTTATGGTATCCATAAAATTTTTATACGTAGTATTCAGATTTA
>CAYYMF010000014.1:1680-27095 GCA_964472755.1 uncultured Chitinophagales bacterium
TGTATAAACATCAACTTTACCACAATTATTATCTGCATTCATTAAAGGACTACTCATTGGAATACCGCCTAAAATTGTATATTTAGAAGTGTCTGCACTTGAAATTGTAAAATTAACGCCAACTGTTGAATTAAAGCCTGCCTGTCTAATCGGCGTATGATTAACACTCGTGTTATATAGCAAAGCACTTGGAAATTCCGTTTTTTGAGTTAGAAAACCTTCCGCAACTCCAGAACCAAAACTAAAACCATAAGTAAATAATTTATTTGGATTAACATTATATGTACTGCTATTTTGGGCAATATATTTAGCTAAGGCATCAATGGTTAGAAAATTATAAAGTTTCCATCTACTTCCACTCTGTTGTCCACCACAATTTATATATGCAATATGAAAAAGCATAGTTGACATACAAATAGGTGTTCCTGGTGCAGATACATATTTATAGGTTTTTGAGATACAACCCCAAATATCAGAACGTGGTACTCGCCTTTGTGTAGATAAGTTTTCAAAAATTACTACTACATAACCTTTCATTAAAAGGTCAGAAACGCCATAAAGCAAATTACCTCTCCAATCTCTCAATACACCGTCGTTTCCATGTGTAACTAAAACACAAGGCGCATTGTTTGCATTATTTGGCTTAATAACTAATGCTCTTAATTTAAATTTTATTTTATCTAAACCAGTAACAACAGATAATTCTGGTGTATATTCAACTCTATACGCTGTAAATTTGTTTATAATATTAATTGGTGTATTTTGGTGAAATCCAGCAGAACTACAAGATATTTCATTCCCTAATGTATCTGCAATTTTACCAATTTCTATTGCTAATTTTAAAGAAGATAAATGATAGTTTTCTAACTGGCTACCTCCATTTGTTACTATAAAATTAGTTGTATCTACATCTAAATAATTAGTTGTATTTGAAAACCCAGAATAATTATTTTTAAAGCACGACTGTCCATAACTACTGCTATAAAACGTGCTTATACATACTATAAATAAAATTTTAAATATATCTTTCATTTTAATTATGTGATTTTTATGTAAACTTAAATACCTTACAATAATAACAAAAAAAATAATACAAACCTAATAAAACTGCTTGATTTTTTAATGGCCACAGTAGCCACAGCTAAAGCTGATGGCTATTGATATTCAGAATATTAAAAATATCAATTGAGGTAGCCTTTAGACTACCTCTACAAAATAAACAATATACAATTCCGCTTAAAGGCTATTAATTTATTTTACTCTATAATTAGTGAATGCAGACCCAAGAGTTCCTGCTTTATTAATAAATAACCTGTTTTGTCTTTTAATTGGACTTTATTCCAACCTAATCTTGAATAATTATTCATAAAATACTTAAAAGTACTGTCAGATTGATGTCTAGGTTCATTCTCCATATAGGGTGATAAATAAATTAAATTAATATCTTTTGCAACAATTAATGAATCATAAAATGGCTTTTTAGTGAAAAATTCAGTTGCATAAGCATAATTATTGGGTAAATAAATTTGTAAAAACTCCATAGTTAAGAAATTAACTTTTTTGTCAATTTTCAAACTTTCTAAGTATTTTATATAAGGAACATAGTTTGGTTGTTCATATCTATCAAACTTATTGAATCGAGGATAAGCTGAAATATTTGGCGTTAAAATTAAAATTATGAATATCGTAATTACTAGGGTTACTTTAGAAAGTGATGGTTTTACTTTTAATGAAAAAAATGGCTCTATCAATAAATAAATTAAAAAGAGAAACAATGGCAATTGCATAATAAAATAATGCTCTCTCGGATAAATAATAAATGATGCGAATAATGAGGGCGTTGCTATTATTAAAAAAAACAACACATAAAAAAAATTATCAATTACCTTTTGTTTTAACTGTTGCCAGTAAGTATTTAATCCTAAATAAAACAAGCAGACCAAATAAATTAAAAAAAATACTATATACTTAATAGTTGCTGATATTTTAAAAAGAATACTTGGCATCCAAAGCTCTGGTAAAAATCGATAAGTCTGTTCAAAATAATGTTTAATATTTTCTACAACATGTCTTTTCGTTTCACTAGGATTGTATTTATACATCTGCTTAAAAGTTCTACTTTTTCCAAATTTTTTTTCAAAGACTTCAGGCCATCGAATAAAATAGGTCATATCTTTATTTTCCCATCTTAATACATTAAAAGTATAATGTTGTCCTAGAGCAAAATAAGCTCTTCCTGTATTTTTTAGAGGATTTTTCCATACTAAAAGAAAGGCTAAGAAAACAAATGTCATAATGGAAAAAAGTATTTTATTACGCTTTGTAAAACCAACATTGGATTGTTTTTTTTGTACAATCCTTTCATAAGAAAATATAGCTATTAAAACACCCAGTAACATATAAACACTCAACATTAATTCAGGTCGTGCATAAGAAAGAATACCACAAACTAAAATTCCAAATAAAAGGAATTTATACTTATTGAAATGATACTTAAAACTAATAATCGTAAAAATAAAAATAAAGGAAATTGCAAAATGACTAATTCTAGGCCACCAATCAAATGCTGCAATATAAGGCGAGAGCATCAATGTCCAAGAAATAAATACACATAAAAAAGCTGGAACTTTTCTAAAAAATAAAAAATAAAAAACAATTATAGAAGGCAACCATGTAAGAAAAATAATAGCAAAAAAATGTAATTGCATAGAATTGCTAATCAACTGATGTAATATTTTATAACATAAAATATATAATGCACCATAGCCACCAGGATAAATTAAAGGGTTAAATCTTGATAACAATAAATAACCACTTTCGTCTAATAATGAAACGTCTAAAAAAGTTTGGTAATTTCTAAAAAATAAATAAAGTGTAAATAATGAAATTAACCAATAATACCTATAAAAATTTTTGTAAAACAAATTCATAATTAATTACAAAATAAGCATAAAAAATCCTAATAAAAATATTTTTAAAATATAGTATTGCTGTACATTTTAAGATGTGAATTTTTTAATTGCAATAATTTATTTCTTCCTTATTTTATCGTAAAATTTAATTCCTGCCATTAGTAAAACAGCTAAGGAAAATACTCCGATTATTGCAAATAAAATACTCATTTGTGATTTTACCACCACCAAAAAAACAATAATAAAAAGTAAAATTGTTGCTAGTTCATTCCAAATTCTCAATTGTTTGGAACTAAGTTTGAAAATATGTTGCTGTTGTTGCTTATAAATAATATGGCAATAAATATGATAGCCATACAACAATCCCACAAAAACCAATTTAGTATGCAACCAAGGTTGTTGTAAAAAAAAAGGATTTTGAATTAAAATAAGCGTAGCCAACAACAATGTAATAATTGCTGAAGGCCACGTTATAATATTCCAAAGTCGTTGTTGCATTATTAGGTTTTGTTCAAGAAGAATTGAACGTGCTGGCTCTTTTTTTTCACTCGCTTCTTTGGTATAAATAAATAAACGAGGCATATAAAATAAACCAGCAAACCAATTGACTACAAAAATAATGTGTAGTGCTTTTAAATAACTGAATTCCATCTAAAAATAAAGATACGGAATCCTATTCAGAAATCATTTCAGAAATCGTCTTTTTCTTTGGTGCATTTTCGCCTTTTCTCCCTTGAATTTTATTTTTCAAAGTTTCTAAAATATAATAAACCGTTGGCACAACAAATAAGGTCAATAATAATGAACTGGTTAAGCCTCCAATAATTACCCACGCCATAGATTTTTTAAACTCAGCTCCTGGTCCATTAGATAGTGCAATTGGCAACATACCAAATACCATCGCTAACGTAGTCATTAAAATAGGTCGCAAACGTTCTCTACCTGCTTCTATCAAAGATTCTTTTAAACCATACCCTTGTGCTTTAATATGATTGGTAAAATCGACAATCAAAATACCATTTTTGGCTACCAATCCCATCAACATAATAAAACCGATGATACCAAAAATACTTAAACTTTCCATCGTTAAAGCCAAAGCTAAAATTGCACCAATTAAGGCAACAGGAATAGAGAATAATACCACAAACGGATACAACATACTTTCGTACAATGCCACCATAATTAAATAAACCAATAAAATACCTATACCCATTGCAATACCTAAGCTTCCGAATGAATCAGCTTGGTTTTTCTCCTCGCCTAAGTAATCAACAGAAGTGCCTATTGGAAAATTGGCTTTTTCAATATCTAATTTAATATCTGCCATTACAGAACCAGTTGGTCGCCCAACAGTTGATGCCAATACTTGTAAAGAACTCAATCGATTGTATCGTTCTAATTTTTCTGGTGCAGAAATTTCTTTAACATCAGCAATATCTCCAACTCTAATAATTGCACCACTTGGTGTTTGTAAAATTGTATTTTCAATATTGGTTATAGATTTTCTATCTTCTTTATCGTATAAAATATTGATAGTATATTCCTCGCCTTTATCTTTAAACTTAGATTGGTCATTGCCTCTAAATGCTAATTGTACTGCTGCACCTACCATAGGAATACTCAAGCCCATTTTGGCAATTTTATCTCTATCCAATACAATTTCAACTTCTGTTTTACTTTTCTTAGTGCTCAATTCAACATAATCTGTTCCAGGTGTTTGTTTCACAAAATCAAAAATCATTTGAGTTGCTTTTTGAAGTGAGTCATGATTGGTATTCATCACAACAATTTGAATTTGAGGCGTATTATTTCCAGTAACCGTAGTTGGTTTAATAGAGAATTTTATTCCTGGAATACTATCAAATCTATTTCTTAATTGGATACTCAATTGCTCTGTCGTGATTTTTCTTTTAGTTTTATCAATCAAAGTAGTAGTAATATCGGCTTGGTTTGGTGTGGCAATACTTTCGCCCATTTGTGTTCCAACGGCACCCACTTTAGTAAATACTTTATCCACTTCTGGATATTCTAAAATAATATCTTCAATTTTTTTCACAACTTTATTTGTTTGTATCAAAGTTGATTGAGGATCTAATTCTACAATAAGATTAAACTCTCCTCTATCGCCACTTCCTGCAAACGAACTGCCAATAAATCCAAATCCTGCTAAACTAAAAGCACCAGCAAATAAGCAGATTACGCCTAAAACAACATATCTTTTATTGCTCAATCCCCAATCCAATGCTTTTGCGTATTGATTAATTAATGCATCAATAATACTTTCAAATTTTAAATTGAGTTTTCCCCATAATGTATTTTCATCTAGATGAGCAACGCTTCCAAATCTTGATGCTAATAATGGCGTTAAAGTAAAGGAAACCAATAAACTCATCAATGTAGAAAACACGACGACGAGTGCAAATTCACGCAAAATATTTCCAATCAATCCACCCGCCAAAGATAATGGCACAAACACTACGACATCCACCAATGTAATTGCCAATGCCGTAAAAGCAATCTCCGAACGACCTTCCAAAGATGCCTTTACTCTGTTTTTGCCCATTTCCATGTGGCGGTAAATATTTTCCAAAATCACAATACTATCATCAACTAATACACCAACAACTAAAGATAAAGCCAATAAGGTCATCAAATTGAGGGAGAAACCCATTAAATACATCATCATAAAAGTTGGAATCATTGCAGATGGTAAAGCTACCAATACAAAGAATGAACTTTTTAAACTGTGTAAGAAAAACAACATCACCAAGGCAACAATAAAAATCGCTAAGATTAAATCGTGTTGAACAGCATTTGCCGCCTCTAAGGTATATTTAGATTGGTCAACAGCGATTTCATAATTCAACCCTGTTGATTTATATTGATTCACTAAAGTATCTAATTTATCTTTTACAATTTTAGCAACCTCCACAGCATTGGCATCAGTTTGTTTATTGATTTCCATACCCAAACCAACTCTACCATTAATACGATTGATGGTAACTGGCTCTATTGTTCCGTCTGTAACCGTGGCTATATCTTTCAATAAAATTTTACTGCCATTTTTATTTTCTCTGACAATTAAATTGCGTAATTGCTCAACAGAAACAAGTTTGGCATCTAAACGTAAATTAAAACGATTTGAATTATTTTCAATACTACCCACAGGAAACGACATATTGCCCATAGATATCGCTTGACTCACTTGTGCTGAAGATAAATTATAACCTCTTAATTTTTCATTATCCAACATTACAGAGATTTCACGTTCACTACCACCAATTAATTTTGCTTGACCTACGCCATCTAAATTCAAAATAATTGGTTTTATGGTTATATCAGCAAAATCATACAACTGAGATTCTCCCAAATTATCAGCAAATATTGTGAGTTTTAAAACGGGTAAGTCGCTAGAGCTGAATTTTGAGATAATTGGGTCATCTACACCATCTGGCAATTCATTTTTGACATTATTTAATTTACGTTGAGCTTCTTGCTGTGCATCATTTACAACGGTGTTTTGTTTTAATTGCAACACCACAATAGAGGCATTTTCCATTGATGTAGAAGAAATGATATCCATACCTTCGATTGAAGAAACCGCATCTTCAATTTTCTTCGTTACATTGGATTCGACTTCTTCTGCTGATGCTCCACGATACACCGTTTGAATAGATAATACTGGAGCTTCAAACTTTGGAAGTAAGTTATAATTGAGTTCTTTATAGCCTAAAAAACCAGCCAAAATCAATACCAAGAAGAGTACTGAAATCAGCAATGGGCGTTTTATCGCAACTTCGGTAATTGACATAATATATTATTGATTAGATTTTACAATTTGGATTTTACTTTTTTCAGATAGGTTGATTTGTCCAGATGTTACGACTTTATCTCCTGCAACTAAACCATTTCTAACAACAATATTTTCGCCTACCTCTTCGCCTACTTCAATTTTTTTCACGATAACATTATTGCCGCTAACTACATATACATAAGGATTCTTTACGCCTTCAACTAAAGCAATTTTGGGAATTAATAAAGCATCCGCAGGTTTTTTGAATGCAAATTTCACAGAAACATAAGTACCCGCTTTGTAGCCACTATTTGGTATATGAACTTCCACTTTATAGTTGTGATTTTCATCACCTCTTGGACTAATAAATTTAATTGTTCCAGTAACAATTTTATCTGGGAATATAGAAGATAACACTTGTGCTTGTTGTCCTATTTTTAATTCATACACATTATTTTCACTCACATAAACAACGGCTTTCAAAATTGAAATATCCATAATCGTTGCAATTGGCGTTCCGGGATTAATAAACTCTCCAGCATTCGAATTCTTTTGAATAACCATGCCGCTTATTGGTGCATAAATATTATCGTTTGCAATTTGTGCCTTGATATTATCCTTTTGAATTTTTGTGTTTTCAATATTATAATCTAAATCTAAAATGCTGGTAGCAGGAGCAGCATTCCCATCAATTAAATCTTTAGTTCTGACAGCATCTGTTTCTAATTTTTTGATGGTCAATTCTGCTTGTTGCAAAGCAATTTCTTTCAATTTTGAATCTACTTTCCCAATGACTTGTCCTTTTGTAACATGTTGTCCAACTTCAATATTTAAGGACACAATTTTTCCTGGATTGATGGCATTTACATTTCCTGTATTATTTTGATCTAAAACACCTGGCAAGGCAAAATCTGAACTTACTGGAAAATACGCTGCTTCAAAAGCAGTAACTGCAATTGGAACACCACTCCTATCGATTGGCTTTGCATTGGCATCGATGATTTTTTTATTATTGGTTAATTTATAAGCAGCACCACCAACGATGAGCAAACCTGCGATAATTAAAAAGATTTTAGTTTTCATATAGCGATCTATTTATTTTTTTTATTTGTATGATTGAATATTATTGTTTGCTTTGTCTAATTCTAATTTATAGTTTAAGTATTTTACTAAAGATTGTAAGTAATTAACTTCAGCTTCTTTGTACGAAAATTCTGATGAAAGTACTTCTGTATAAGAAACCACGCCTTTTTGATATTGTAAAGTGGTAACATCAAAAATACTTTTGGCTAAATCTAAGTTTTCTTTATTAATCGTATAATTCTGAACAGCATTACTGATACCTGTTTTAGCATTTTGCAATTGCAATTTTAAACCATCTTCCGTTTGTTTTATATTGTATTTAATGTTTTCATTATTCAAAGACATTTGCTTCAAAGCACTTGAATTTCTTAAGCCATCAAAAATTGGTACCGTAATTTTTACACCAACTACTGCCAACTGCGTCCATTTTTTAAAAGAGTCTGCTAATTTATCACCCAATGCATTGCCAGCATATTTTGCTGCGAAAGCAATTGTTGGATAGTAAGCTGCTTTTTGTCTTCTATAATTGATTTCATTTAAAATCAAACTTGTATTTAATAATTTCAATTCCACTTTATCTTTTACATTATCGGAATTATTTAAAATATCAGTAGATACTTCATTTTCAAATTTTGGATCAATTACAATTTCAGTTTCTAATGGCATACCTATTGTATATTTCAAATTATTCATCGCCATAGATTTATTTATTCTAAGAATTTCTTTGTTGGCTAGAATATTATTGAGGTTTACTTTAATTTTGTCCACATCGATTTTTCTTGCTACGCCTTTGTCATATTGCAATTGAACAATAGGTAAAGTTTTATTGATTCTCACTTCACTTTCATTCAATAATTTTTCATTTTCATTAATGATTAATAATTGATAATAAGCTGCAACAGTATTGTAAATTACATCTTCTTCTGTTTTTTGTAATTTTAATTTATTCAATTCTTCATTTGGTTTCAAAGCTCGAATACCTTCAATATAAGACATATTAAAAATTGTTTGGTCTAATTGGATACCAGCAATTGTATTGAATTTTGGTCCAATTTCTAATTTCATTGGTTCTGTTGTTAATGGCGGAAATGCGGGCATCATCGTCGATTGCTTGATAATATTATCATCCCAAGAAATTTGAGCATTAACTTGTGGTAAATATGCTGAGCGACCTTCATTTTTTCTAGCAACAGCTGATTCTAAATCATTTTTTGCCATCGAAATGCTGGTATGATTTTTTAGTGCATAATTCACACAATCTTTCAAACTCATTGTTTCCTGAGCTGTAACAAATGAACTCCAAAAGGCAAATGTGATAACGATTATCTGCTTCATATTAAAATTTTACTTTTTCTATTAATTGATTTAATTCTGTAAATGAGCTTTCATTTACAATGCCACGTAAATGAGCTAAAAGGTATTCTCTAAAAATATCAGGAAATTCAAATTCTGATTCTGGGAAAATACGTGTATCAATACAAATATCTGTACCTGCTATAAAGAAATTGGCATAAATATCAATTTTTATATCGCTTCTATAAGCTCCCGATTGAATCCCTCTTTTTAAATTTTCTTTGATAATTTCCTTGACATAAGTTTCTTTATGTTCCGTTACAATTCGCCAACTTTCAGGATAAAATTTCATCAAGTCGTGAATCATAGAAATTTTGTGTTGCTTGATGGAATTTAAAATATGAATGCCTAACTGCAACATTTGTTCAATAGGATTGGTAATTTCTTTTACAATTGCATCTACTTCTAACCTTCTTGCATTTGCATCATGAATCACACATTGAGTAACCAAGTCGCCTTTGTTTTCAACAACTTTATATAATGTTTTTTTAGAAATGCCTAAATCTTTGGCAATATCGTCCATTGTTGTACTTCGGATACCAATAGACATAAATAAATCCTTAGCCTTGCAGAATACTTGTTCCTCCAATTCTAAATTTATTTCTTTATTTTCATTCAATCCTTCCATAACAGCATACAAAATTATACACAAAAAACCAAAGAAACTATTAAAGTATCTAAAGTTTCCGATAATTTAATGTTAAGAAAATGTATTTGTGTTTAAATAAAAAAACCTCCCATTTGGGAGGCTAAATTATTTAAGGATTTGTTTAATGATAGGCGTTTTTCCTTTATACGGCGGATACCTCAATGGCACATCTGGCCAAGTAACTTTATGTACAATACCTTTGTGGTGAGAAAATGTATCGAAACTATATTTTCCATGATAAGCTCCAATTCCACTATTACCAACGCCACCAAATGGTAATTCTTTATTGACAAAATGAGCAATTGTATCATTAATACAACCGCCGCCAAAAGAAATTTTCTTTAATACTTTTTGTTGTTCCTCATAATTTTTAGAAAAAAGATATAATGCCAATGGTTTTTCAAAATGTTTGATAATCTCAATACTTTCATCAATAGAATCCACCTCAATAACTGGCAAAATTGGGCCAAATATTTCATCTTCCATTAATGGATGATGGATATCTTTAATTTCTATTAAAGTTGGTGCAATATATTTAGCTTCCTTATCGTTTTCTCCGCCGACAATAATTTTACCGTCCACCAACATATTATTCAATCTTGAAAAATGTCTATCATTAATGATTCTTGGAAAATCAGCACTAAAGAATGGGTTATCTCCGTAAAATTCTTTGACATATTTTTTAAAAGATTGATAGAAACTATCTTTCACTTTTGAGTTCAATAATAAATAATCTGGAGCAATACAAGTTTGTCCACCATTCATAAATTTACCCCACACAATTCTTTTTGCAGAAATATCAACATCGGCACTTGCATCTACAATACACGGACTTTTCCCACCCAATTCTAAAGTAGTTGGCGTAAGATGTTCGGCCGCAGCAAGAGCAACTTTTCTACCCACTTCAACACCACCAGTGAAGAAAATATAATCATATCTGCATTGCAACATCTCGTCATTATTGCTATCCTCTGGCAATACACAAATGTAATCCTCCTCAAAAACAGATAAAATTTGCTGTGTAATTTGATAAGTATGCATTGATGCACGAGGTGGTTTTACGATAACGGTATTTCCAGCAGCAATTGCACCAATTACAGGACTTAAAGTTAATTGTAAAGGATAATTCCAAGCTCCAATAACCAAACAAACGCCATAAGGTTCTGGATAAATATAATTTTTAGATGGGAAATTGGCAACTGTATCTTTTACGGCTTGAGGCATTGCCCAATTTTTAATATGCTTCAGCATAAAGCCAATTTCTTCGTAAAGTGTGCCTATTTCGGAAGTATAAGTTTCAAATCCTGATTTACTGAAATCATTGTGCAAAGCTTCATAAATTTTTCCTTCATTTTTCTGAATTGATGCTTTTAATTTTTTCAATGCAGCAATTCTAAAATCAACATCTTTTGTTTTATCAGTTTCAAAAAATGCTTGTTGTTCATTTATGATTTGTTGGATTTGTCCTATCTTTCTTGCTTGTTTTGTAGCCATAGCGTATATCTTTTAATACCAAAGAATTATTTTGATTTTTGTTTTTTACTTTCAGGAATTCTTTCTTTTTCTGCTCTTCCTTCAAAGGAATTCATTGAAGAATAAACGCCCAACCAATCTGCGACTACATCAAATATTTTTGGTGAGAAAATACCTTTTAAAACAGGTACTAAATTTAAAGTATCAGGCAATAATAAATGGTCTTGATTGGCTTTTACGGCTTTAATAATTCTATCTGCAGTATTTTCTGGTTCTAATAATGGAAATAAAAGTGGTGCTTTAACTCCTTTAAACATTCCTGTATCAATATAACTTGGACAAACTGCTGTTACGTGTAAATCGCCAACTTCTCTTTCTAATTCTAAACGTAAACTTTCGCTCCAGCCCATTGCTCCCCATTTACTCGATGCATAAACTGAGCCTTTTGGTAAACCCAAATAAGCAGATGCTGAAACAATATTCACAACATGTCCTTTTTTCTGTTTCAACATTTCTTTGATAAAAACACGCGTTACATACATCACGCCTTTTATGTTGATATCAACGGTTCTATCAATATCTTTTGCAGTATATTCCCAAAAACTTTTTGTTCCAGCAACAATACCTGCGTTATTAATCAAGATATCAATATTTCCAATTTCTAATAAAACTTCAGTTCCTGCTCTTTCCACATCATCGATATCCGAGACATCTACTAAAAAAGTATGAACATTTTTAAATCCACGATTAGAAAAGTCCTTTTTGGTTTTATCTAAATTCTCTTGATTAATATCCCATATCACTAAATTTGCACAACCTTCTTGCAAACATTTTAGACCCATTTGTTTACCAATTCCGTTACCACCTCCAGTAACCAAAACGTTAGCCTCTTTTATCTTTGACATACTTCTTTTATTTTGTTAATATAAAGTTACCAAAATAATTGGTACATCTGTATCTATTGGATAGATTAATTAACTTTTGTTAGGAGGAGAGATGTATAGTCTTTGATAATATATATGCTGAATTTCACGCTAATACAGCTAAAATGTACAGTATTTAAAATACTTTCTAGCAATTTTAAAATAGATTAATCCTGAAAAAATTGCTTTTCTAATTCAACCTAAAAAATAGTTCAACACAAGTGCCGTTGTTCACAAATTTAATGTCATCTGCCAAATGTCGCATTAAGAAAACGCCACGTCCGTCAGGGTTTCCTTTATTTTCGATTGTAGTCGGATCTGGCAAAGTATCCACATCAAATCCACAGCCTTCATCTTCGACAGAAATTTTTAGAGATTGACTGCTAATAAAGGCTTTAAAAAATACATTTTTAGTATTATCAAAACTATTTCCATGCTCTATTGCGTTGGTTACTGCTTCAATAGAAGCAATCATAACATTGCCATAAATCGTATCTGTAATGGTATAATTTTGTTTAATATCTTCTATCGCTTGTTCAACTTTTGCTATATTGTCTAAATTAGAATCGAATATTAATTGTGTTATTTCTTTCATTATAATGCTACTAGGATAAAAAATGTTACAGCAGAGTTATACGAGAACTACCAAAAATAGTTACAGAAAATCAATATTTTAATTTAAAATACTAAGCAATATATAAAAATTAACATATTTTAAGAAAAAATAGTAAAATAATCGTTATTATTTTACTTTTCTATTTTGAAATGGGCTTGATGGATTATGATTATTTTTAATTAGCTCATTCAATTTTGAAGCAGGGGTTTTATTTTCTAAATTTGGTGTTACTATTTTTACCTCATTAAAATTTGGTTGAATGGTTTCTTCGGCATCCCAATTTTCTTTTACAATAATTGGTGTTAGATGATAATAAATTTTTTCAGGTAAAGTTTTATTTGCAAAACTTCCACTATTCCAAATTTCATTTTGGTTATCATCACGAATTATCTCGACTTTATATTCACCAGCTTGTATTAAGCCAGTGTTAATTTTAAACGTCTGAGAATTGCTTAAAAATTCCTTTTTCAGGACTTTCCCTTGATTATCTTTTAAAATGAAAATTAAACTTAGATATATTGTATCTAAATTAATGTTTATCAACAGGTTACCTCCTTTTTTATTATCGAGCACTGAAAGTGAAATTTGCTGAGCTGAATTGTAGTTTCCAGACAAATCCTGAAAACAAGAATCTAAAATTACTATAGTATAATTTTGTGGGTAAAAGTTTCCATTAATATTATATGTTTTAAAATCTACCTCTTGAGTAATTGAAAAAGGTATTATATTTTTAGATGTATCAATAATATATATTTTATTTGTATCAATATCGACAATTGAAATTTTAGAAGCAACTAATTTTAAAGAATTACTTTGCAATAGTTTTATGCTTTTGTATTGAACTGAATCAAAAAAGATATTGCTTGTTTTTTTGTTGGTCAATTTAGTTTCTATCGAATCAATAATATTCCCATTATGTTTCACGAACAACTGAATATTTCCTGTATCAGTTTGAAGATTTGTAAAATAAATTTGCATCTTTTTATCTTCGAAAAATGTCAAAGCTTTAGTTTCAGGATAACTTACAATTTCAAACTGATCTGATTTTGGTGATAAATATTTATTCCATGTAATATTAAACGTACCATTTTGAATAGATTTATCTTTTTCTATAATTCTGAAATTTGATTCTTCAGGTATAAAAAGTGGCAGTATAATACTTTGTGTATTTGAGTCAATTTGCATATTCTCATCTAAAAAACCAATCGCTTCTGTTGGTAAATCATAGTAATAATTGCTGTTATTATCTGCTAAAGCATAAATTTGATATTGACCTTCTTTCAAATGATTAATTTCAAAAGTACCATCAGTTTGGACTCTTGAAATATAGTTTGGTCTTTTTGTTGTAAATGCTGAATCTTCTAAATCTTTATACAAAACAACAAATGTATTTTGAGGCAACTTTTCTTCATAATTCAGAATGTTACCTTTTATTTTAAGAGAATCGATATATTCTCCTGTCGAAAAAACGTACGTAAAATTATCCGTTGGATTACCTTCAGTATAATCTTTCAATTCATTTCCAAAGAAAATTGAATAGGTCGTATTGCTATCTAAAACAGTTTTAAATTTTATATTAAGGGATTTTCTGTTTGTTGTAAAAATTGGTTTGGGATTAATATCTGGCGTGATGAGAATATTTTGAGTATTTTGTAATTGAATAAATTCATCAAAATCAATATTAATTTCTTTTGAATTAAAATGTACCGACTCATTTTTTGGGATAATTTTAATCGCCTTAGGTGCTGTTTTATCTTTATCGCCGCCTGTTGGAGCAGAAATAACTGCACAGGCATTCATTAGGAAAGAGAGAATAAACAAATAAACAAAGGAAAGACTATGAGAATGCAGAAATGTAGTAATTCTATTTAGAAAAGTCCCTTTATTTTTTATTATTTCAAAACTCATCATTCAATAATTTCATCATTATAATGCTTAAAACTATCTTCCTAAATACACCATCAAAACAGAAATATCAGCAGGAGAGACTCCTGAAATTCTACTTGCCTGACCAATAGTTAAAGGTTTAATTTTATTCAACTTCTGTCTGCCCTCGATAGATAAAGATTTTATTTGAGCATAATCAAAATCAGGTTTCAGTTTATAATCTTCCAATTTTTCCATTTTTCTAACTTGCTCAAATTCTTTTTCAATATACCCTTCGTATTTAATATTAATTTCTGCCTGTTCTAAAAACTCAACTTCATATTGTCCTAACTGTTGTTGTATAGACGGCACATTTGAAACTAAAGGTATTAAATTTATTTGTGGTCGGGTAATTATTTTCTCCAATTTTGTTTTTTGATATAATTTAGTTGTGCCCACTTCTTCCAAATAATTATCAACGTCCTTTCCTTCAACACTATATTTTTTGGCAAATTCACGAATTTCGTTAGTAACTTTTATTTTTTCTTCAACCCTTTTCATTCTTTCTTCTTCTGCAAATCCTAATTTATAAGACAATTCTGTCAAACGAATATCTGCATTATCCTGTCTTAATAAAATTCTAAATTCAGCTCTTGATGTAAACATTCTATAAGGCTCTTCTGTTCCTTTATTCACTAAATCATCAATCAAAACACCGATATAAGCTTCTGATCGTTTTAAAATTAATGGTTCTTTATCGTTAATCGCCAAATGAGCATTTATACCAGCCATTGTACCTTGTGCTGCAGCTTCCTCATATCCAGTAGTTCCATTTATTTGTCCAGCAAAGAATAAATTTTTAATAGCTTTAGTTTCTAACGAAACATGCAATTGTGTTGGTGGAAAATAATCATATTCGATAGCATAACCAGGTCGAAACATTTTGCAATTTTCAAAACCTGGGATTTGACGTATTGCTTTATATTGTACATCTTCAGGCAAAGATGTCGAAAAACCATTCACATAAATTTCTACTGTATTCCAACCTTCTGGTTCCACAAAAATTTGGTGTCTATCTTTATCAGCAAAACGATTGATTTTATCTTCAATAGAAGGACAATATCTTGGACCAATTCCTTGAATACGACCTTGAAACATTGGAGATTTGTCAAAACCGTCTTTTAAAAGTTCATGAACATTTTCATTGGTATAAGTAATCCAACAGCAACGTTGTTCTTTAGGTCGTGGTATATTTTTATAAGAAAAACCTGTGGCATAATCATCCCCGTTTTGAATATCCATTTTAGAATAATCTAAGCTACGACCATCAATTCTTGGAGGAGTACCTGTTTTCATTCGACCACTTTCAAAACCTAAACGCACTAAATTTTCAGTAATACCTTTTGCAGCTTTCTCTCCTGCCCTTCCGCCGCCAATTTGTTTTTCTCCGATATGAATAATACCATTTAAAAAAGTACCGTTGGTTAACACCACAGCTTTTGCTTTTATTTTAATACCTAAACTTGTTTCAATGCCACAAACTCGATTATTTTCAACAATTAAGCCATTTGCCATATCCTGCCAAAAATCGATATTTGGAGTTTGTTCCAACATTTCTCGCCAAGTCGTATGAAACAACATTCTATCATTTTGGGTTCTAGGGCTCCACATGGCTGGTCCTTTTGATAGATTAAGCATTCTAAACTGTATCATAGTTTTATCAGAAACTATTCCAGAATATCCGCCTAAAGCATCAATTTCTCTTAGTATTTGACCTTTTGCAACGCCACCCATCGCAGGATTACAAGACATTTGAGCAATAGTTTGCATATTCATGGTAACTAACAAAACTTTGCTGCCCATTTTTGCCGCAGCAACTGCAGCTTCGCATCCAGCATGACCGGCACCAACTACAATAACATCATAAGTTTGAAACATAATACAAAGTTAAGTGATTATCTAAGAAAATTTATAAACAGATAAAAAAATATAGAATACTTAACTTTTATAGAGTAAATTAAACAAAAAGAAGAAAATAAGTAAATAATCAAAAAAGAGAAGAAGCTCGAACAAATTAAACATAGTCAAAGCTAACTAATTTGCTAATCAACAAAATTATAAACATGTAGATAAAGAAGATGTGGATTTAATGTGAATTGTTTCACGTGGAACAAATTAAGATACAATATCAAAAACGAAAGATAAAAGTTAAAAAAAATGATATAATGATTTAACTTGAAAATAAAACAATGAAAACCATAAGGATATAATGTTTCACGTGAAACAAAAAAAACAAAGAACAAAAAAAACAAATCACTACAATATGAGCACCTCAACAAAAATAGTACTTATAAAATCTAATGTTTAATTGAAATTAAAGAGGATTGAAAAAATTAAAACAACAATTCACATAATTATAAACATCTTAATATGTTTGATGTTTAAAAATTGTTAGTGTTTCACGTGAAACAATATTCATTAAAATTTAGGACAAAATAATGGTTGATAAACCATAGATTTTATGGACTTTCCTGTATAAATTATGGAAACCTCCATAGCACCTACCGATTTAACAGCCTTGTTAATATCTTTAACTAAATCTGCATCATAACCAAGCATAGCCATAAATCCTTTGTGTTGGATTCCTACATTTGTAGATATTAAACCGTTTCCATCATAAAAAACCCCAAATAACACAGAAGAGTTAAAAGCATAACGCTTTTCTGAAATATTAAAAGCAAAATTTGAACCAATGTTCCAGTCAATATTTTTAGATTGTAAGGCAAATAATGTGTTTGGAATAATCATCATAAACTTCTTAATTTGAAAAGACGCTCCAGAATAAATTACAAAACGCATAGAACGCTCATAATTTGAAAATAAAAAGCTTTGATTTGGTAAGAATAAATTGAAAGCAGAAGCTCCAGCAAATATGCCTATTTTGTCTTTATTTAATGAAGATGTCCAGAAAACACCTAAATTAAAATCAGGCTTAATAAATTTATTAGAACTAAACTGTTCAAGAGTTGGTTTTGATAAGTCAAATCTATCTTCTTCAAATTGTGAACCAAAATATAAATTATTCATATCAACAGAGCGTTGAATAAAACCAATTTGTAAACCAGCACTAAAATAATGTTGTTTCTTATATCCAATACTCTTGTGATATGCAGCAGATAAGTCTAACTTATTGGTACGTAATATCGTTTGTCTATCATTACCAAATACAATACCTAAACCAAAAATATCTTTATTAAGCTTATCACGAAATAGCCCAAAATCGGCAGAACCTGAAATTGTAGTATAAGGAGATGGTGCTTGTACAGTAAAATATTGCATTCTATAATTTGCTGTTAATCGGTACAAACTACTAATTTTTCCAGTCAAAGCAGGATTAAGGTTTAATGGAGAATTATAATATTGTGCAAATTTATAATCTTGACTAAATAATATTGAAAAAGGAAATAAAACTAAGCTAAATATCCAAAAAACTCTATATATATAAGTAAACATACTGTGCTTTTAATATTGTTCAATAAATTTCAGAATTTTTTTGAAAGATAAATTATCAAGCAATAAATCATTATGAAATAAGGATACAAAATTACCGTTTATACTTTGTATTTCATCTAATAACTTTTCTACTTTTTGTTGAATAGTAGTGCTATCATCATGGATATAATATTGATAAGTTGCATCCATAAAAACAAAAGGATGTATCCATAACGTAGTTTGCCTGTCATTTATTATATCAAAAAATAAAAAAGCTTGTGTAGTTCCAGCTCTACAACCTGAAATATTAGGATAGCCTAATGAGAAGTCTTTGGTAATTGTTTGATTAGAAAGTATTCTAAAATAATCTGGAAAACTAATTTTTAGAAAATGTTGTCTTGCATTAATAACTCGGTTATTTACAATTTTTGATAACAATTTTATTTCATTCTCTAAAATTGTTTCTGAAAAATGATAAGAAGAATGAATACCAATATTATAATCCTTACAATTATTGATAATTTGGAATAATGCAAAAGCATTTGGAGAAACATTACTATTTCTTTTTCCGCTATCATTTAATAAGTAAAAAAAATAAGGTTTATGGCTAAGTTGGTTACAAAACTGAAATATTTCATCAAATGTATTGTATTTATCTTTTTGCTTTCCAAATAATACATTTCTAACTTCACTTTTGAATATATTAGGTGGATGTTTTAACCAATTTCTATGTTTATATTGGAAAGCATTATCAATATCGAAAGTAAATAATTTAGAAAATTGGTGCTTTTTAAAAATAAGTAGTGGTTGCTTCTTTAGTAATTCTAATTTAAAGAAATCCAACCATTGCTCAACTATCGGACTAAAATTAAATATAGGATTAGACAAAATGGAGTTGTGTGAACAATAACGTCCATGTTCGTCTTGTTCATGAGGTAGATATTCTTCATATCTAGATATCAAATAAAAAATGGCAGCAAAAATATCAAAAGGAAAAGAAATATCTAATTTATCCGAGGGAAATAAAATGGGTAAAGTTTCTATTTTAGAAATGAAAATTTTCTGAGTATGGATGTCCTTTTCAAATAATAAATTTTCTGAGTATATATTTATGCAATCATTAAAGTATTCATTTGAATAATTTATACAAAGGAAATTTGTAATTGATGTTTTCTTTTTAAAAATAACAATATCCGTTTCTAAATAATAATCTAATCCAAAATATTGAACAAATATAAAATCTAAAACATAATTTAATCTGTTAGTAACTTCAAATGTGTAGATAACTATTTGCATAAAAAAAACAACTTGTATGTATCTTAGAGTATTCAAAAATAATCATTCTAAGTAAATAAAACATATGTCAGCTCCTTTTTTAATCCATTTGCCACAATTTGAAGGACCATTCGATTTATTGTTGTTCTTTATAGAAAGAGACGAATTGGATATTGAGGATATTCCAATTTTCAAAATCACGAAAGATTTTTTGAATTATATCCATCATTTAGAAAGATTAAATATTGAAGTAGCCAGTGAATTTATGTTGGTTGCAGCATCTTTAATGAGAATAAAAGTGAAAATGCTTCTACCAAGAAAAGATTTAGATGAACAAGGTAATGAAATCGATCCAAGACAAGAACTTATTCAACAATTAGTAGAATATAAAAGAATTAAAGAGGTTGTAGAAGAAATTAAAGATTTAGAAGCTCAACGTAGTTTAAGACATACTCGTGGCAACCAAAAAACAGAAGTGGAAGATTTAATAAAAATCTTAGCAGATGATGTAGAATTAGAAACGGTATCTATGATAAAATTGATGCGTGCTTATCAACGCGCATTGGATAAATACAAAACAAGAAATGAAAAAATTACGCATAAAATTGTTCAGTACGAATATACAATTGAAGAGGAAAGAAATAAATTAGCCAATTTAATTAAGGAAAAGAAAAAAAGTTCTTTTGAAGAAATTTTAACTGCTTGTGAAAATAAAATGCATGCTGTTTTTATTTTTTTAGGCATGTTAGAATTAATCCAACAACAAGTAATTTTCTTATTATTAGGAGAAGGCAATAACAACTTTTGGTTGAGTAGTACAAGAATAGAGGATTAAAAAAACGTCTTACTTTAAAGAAAAAATAATACCTTGTATTAAAAAATTTGTGCCTAAAAATATTCTTTTTATTTTTTTAATATTTATCCTAACAAATTCTTTTGCTCAAGGAAGTATAGGAGCAATTGGATTGCGATTTGGATATGGTTGGGGCTTATCAGGAAAATACTTTTTAGATAGAAATGGAAATGCATTAGAGTTTACCGTGAAACAAGGTGTACACGGTGCATTATATAATTCTTCAGTTTTAAATTTTGGAACAGCTTATCAAAAACATTTTGAGATAGACAAAAGAGGCAAATGGCTTGTCTATGTTGGAGGTGGTGGAAATATTGGATTTGGAAAAAACGCACCTAAACAAGCTGTAATATCTGGTGGGTTTGCTCCAGTTATAGGTTTAGATTTTTGGACACAAAATTTAGTTGTACCGTTTAATCTATCTTTTGACTACGCTCCTACTTTTTATTACGACAGAATTACAAAAATAAAGAAAAATGAATTTTCGGTTAGTTATCTAAACTTCAATGTAGCGGTGAGAGTTGGTTTAGGTAGATTGTAAAAATTTGTTATTTTTAGTGTGTTGAAAATAAATGACACCATATATCAAATCATAAATACCAGCCTACTTTCCTTTTTTATAGTTGGTTTATTTTTTAGTAATGCAGTATTAAGTATATCTACGATACTATTTTTTGGTTGGGTCATAATAAATAAATTTAAAGAATTCAACTTTAAAAGTAATTTGCAAATAGCTTTTCTCTTATTATTTATCGTTTACTTATTTGGAACTTTTTGGAAAACAGATAATATAATTTACAGCTTCCAAGCTACAATTTCCAAAATTAGTTTATTAGGTGTTGTATTAATTTATCAAATAAAAATAATAAGTAATGAGAAGAAAAAATTCCTATTTGGATTACTATTATTCATATTAATCACAATATCATTTTATACCATTTTCTTATATTTAGCGGATAAAAACTATTGGAATGATTTATATTCTAAAGGTCAAGTATTACCTACTTTTATGCATCATGTAAAATTCAGTTTACTAATAGTTTTGAGTATAAATATTCTTACCTATATAAATATTTTCAACAATAAATTGAAAAATATAATTATACTATATTTAATAATCTATTTGCATATATTGGCAGTAAAATCAGGCTTATTAATACTATATATTTCTGTATTAATTTATATCATTCAAAAAATATATTACAAGAAATATCAATATCTAATTATAATACTTTTACCAATATTTGGTTATATATTTAGTCCTAATTTACAAAATAAAATCAATTATCTAAAATATGATATACAACAACTCCACCAAGAAAATGTATTAGATTATTCAGATGCAAGAAGAATTATTTCTTATCAAATTGCTTGGAAAATTTATAGAGAAAATAAACTTTTTGGTGTTGGTTTGACTAATATTAAAAAAGCAACTGAAGAAAAATATAAGGCTATATATAATTATTTTGATGCTTCTAAAATGATGTATGTACATAATACTTATTTACATATTTTAGCTAGTACAGGAATAACTGGATATTTTTTATTCTTTTTATCATTAATCATTATATTAAAAGAATATTGGATAAAAAATAAATTACTCTTTCTATTAAATAGTCTATTTTTAATTGTTTGTTTTTGGGATGCATTAACAGAACAATTAGTTAGTTTAAGTATATTTATATTAATTCAAATTTTAGGAAAACAAGAAAATCTAAAACAATGCAAATAGGTTTATATTTTGGATCATTTAATCCTGTGCATATTGGTCATTTATTAGTTGCTACACATATTCGTGAAGCTGCAAATTTAGATGAAATTTGGTTTATTGTATCGCCACAAAATCCTTTTAAAAAAAATAATTATTTAGCTCCAGAAAAACATCGTTTGGAAATGGTAAAATTAGCAATTGAACCAGTGTCTAATTTTAAAGTTTTAGATATTGAATTTAATTTACCTAAACCATCATATACACATCTAACATTAAAAGAATTGATAAAAATATATCCAAATTATGATTTTAAATTAATTATTGGTGCAGATAATTTAGAAAGATTACATGAATGGAAAGAAATTGGTTGGATAATGAATAATATAGAATTATTAGTTTATAATAGAAATATAGAAAATAAAAATACAGTCAATATAAAACAACAGCAAATTATTAATTATTATCAATTACCATTATTTGATATTTCTTCAACTGAAATTAGAAACAGAATAAAAGAAAATAAAAGCATTCATTATTTTGTAACTGAAAAAATTGTACTATATATAAGAAATAAAAATTTATATAAATAACTATTTATTTCTTATTATAACTTTATCAGGAGATTGTCTGCAATCAAAAATATAAATTATAGAATCTAAAATCTTGTAAATTATTTTATAATTAGATACTACTATAAATCTATGTTCTTTATTTAAAAACAATAAATTTGGTTCTAAATTCCCAATAAATGGATGAGTTGCTAATAATTCAATACGCTCTAAAATTTTATTAATTTCTTTTTGGGCTATAATAACAGAATTATTAATTGAAATAAAAGAATAAATTAATTATAATTGATTAATAGCAAAATCAGTAAATCTTATTATCATTTATTATAAAAAATAATTTTTACTTGTTCTAAAGATTTAACTTGACCTTTTTTAATTTGTATTTCTGATATTTCATTTCTTTTTAAAATATCTTTATCTGTTATAGTTTTAGCGTAAATTAAATCATAAATAGCCTTCAATAAACTAACATCTTCTATTTGATTAATATGTTTAATAAGTTTTGATTTATAAATAGTAACAGACATCATAATATAATAAAAATAATAAATTAAATTAATAAAATCAATACAATAGAAAATAAACTATAAATATATACACATCTATGTTAGTATTTATAAAAAACCCTTAAAAAATACCCAACTTACTAACAACATATTGTGTTTAAAACTCAAAGAATTTGTGTATTAATTTATTTTAAGTGCAAAGTAATTTTAATGTAAAAAAATCTCCACGAGCAAGATGACTTATTAAAAATTTTAGCACTAAAAAATCAAACAAATAAACATTCAATAGGATAAAAAAGTATTCACAAATAATGTTAGAAATATTAAATAAGGCTTGTTTATAAAATTAATAAAAAGCAAAAAACTAAATATAAGTCATTGAAAATAAATTGAAACATTAATTCATATAAAATGTTTAATCTATGTGAATAAAGTAAAGAACTAATCATAAAAAACAAAAAACAAAATATCTTTAAAAAAAAGTATCAACTAATTCACAGAGGTAATAAATAAGTAATAATAATTTTATTTAATTAATTTATATTTTATTAGTCATAGTTTCTAAAACTTAGATTTTCTAAAATTCAAAAAAAATGGGGTATCTTGTGTGAACAAAATTTTCAAAAAATGGAAAATATAGCAAGTATGGATTTAAAAGAAAAAATAGCAGAACTGCCACAACGTGGTTTTATCGATATGGAGATTGATCCAACCTTAGATTTATTTGAAGAAATACAAAAATTAAAAAAGGAAAAAAATGCTGTATTATTGGCTCATTATTACCAAAATGCAGACATTCAAGATGTGGCTGATTATATTGGTGATAGTTTACAATTAGCTCAATATGCCGAAAAAACAGATGCCGATTTGATTGTTTTTGCTGGTGTTCATTTTATGGCTGAAACTGCAAAAATTTTAAATCCTACTAAAAAAGTAGTTTTACCAGATCTACATGCTGGTTGTAGTTTGGCAGATAGTTGTTTACCAGGACCTTTTGCCGAATTTAAAAAACAATATCCCGATCATGTGGTTTTGTCTTATATTAATTGTTCTGCTGAAATAAAAGCCCTTTCAGATTATATTGTTACTTCTTCAAGTGCGGAAACAATTATCAACACATTACCAAAAGACCAAAAAATAATTTTTGCACCCGACAGAAATTTAGGTGCTTATCTTTCTAAAAAATTAGGTAGAGATATGGTTTTATGGAATGGTTCTTGTATTGTACACGAAATTTTCTCTTTAGAAAAAATTACAAAACTACAAGAAAAACATCCAAATGCTAAAATGATTGCACACCCAGAATGTGAGGAAGCAGTATTGAATGTTGCTGATTATATTGGTTCAACTTCTGCATTATTAAAATTTACTTCAACAGATGAAGCAACTGAATTTATTGTAGCGACAGAACCAGGTATTATTCACAAAATGATGCAGTCTTCACCAAATAAAACTTTTATTCCTGCACCACCTAATAATGCTTGTGCTTGTAATGATTGTCCTTTTATGAAAATGAATACATTGGAAAAAATTTATTTGTGCCTAAAATATGAAATGCCCGAAATTATAATCGATGAAAAATTGCGATTAGCAGCCAAAAAATCAATAGATAGAATGATGGAAATATCTGCACAAGCAGGAATTAAATAATTTAAAAATGGAAACAACAACTAATATTCCGGTGATGATTTATACAGAATCAACACCCAATCCCAATACACTTAAATTTGTTATCAACAGACCATTATATCCCAATGATTTTGCTGAATTTGAATCTATAGAAGAAACTGATAAAGCACCTTTGGCTAAAGCTTTGTTTAGTATAGAACAAATTACTTCAGTGTATATCAGTAATAATTTTGTTTCGGTGGCAAAAGATGATTTTATAGATTGGTATGAATTAATGCCAAAAATTAAATCGTTTCTTAAAAATTATATAGAAAATGGCTTACCAATTATTGCTGAAGATTTTGTAAAACCTGAAAAAACAGCAACCAATACTATTTTTAAAAATGATTCAGATATAGAAATAAAAATTAAAACGGCTCTAGATAAATACGTAAAGCCTGCTGTAGAAATGGACGGCGGAAATATTACTTTTGTTAGTTTTATTGACGGCAAACTTACAGTTCAATTACAAGGTTCTTGCAATGGATGCCCATCTTCTACCGTAACTTTAAAACAAGGAATAGAAAATATAATGAAAAAATTTATTCCAGAAGTACAAGAAGTAGTGGCAGAAAACGAATAATTTATCTATCGATAGCTTAAAGTTGATTTTATATTTCCGATATCCACAGCATCTGTTAAAAAAGTTGCAAAGGTTCGTGTCATCACGAAC
>CAYYMF010000014.1:27195-51943 GCA_964472755.1 uncultured Chitinophagales bacterium
ACGAATCTGAAATTGTTCATATAAATCATACAGAAAATAATTCAATCACTTAAAAATCTAAGGCAAGAAGAATTATTTAAAAATAATGTATTATAAATAAGATTCCCCTTTCTTCAGCTTTATATCATAAGTAAATTCTTTAATACGCTGTTCTTCCTCTTTTTTACAAATTAAAAGTACATCATCAGTATCCACAATAATATAATTTTCTAATCCACTTACCACAACTAATTTATCTTTATCAGCCTGAATAATATTATTATAAGATTCGTAAATAATTACATTATCACTTGAAACGGCATTATTCATAAAGTCTTTTTCTTTTTCAGTATATAAAGATGCCCAAGTTCCCAAATCACTCCAACCAAATGAAGCAGGTACAACATATACATTATCAGCCTTTTCTAAAATACCATAATCTATCGAAATACTCGGAGATATGATAAATGCTCGTTGAATGGCATCATTTTCATTTTCAGTACATAATTGACTTTCTGTTTCTTGAAAAGCATCATACACTTCAATTAATAAATGCTCAAATGCATCAATAATCGTATTTACGTTCCAAATAAAGATTCCAGAATTCCATAAAAAATCCCCACTTTCTATAAAAGTTTCTGCCACTTCTTTATTAGGTTTTTCAGTAAATGTTTTTACTTTATGAATTTCTGGTTTGATTTCTTTTTCAAGATATTGGATATAGCCATAACCTGTATCAGGTCTAGTTGGACGAATACCTAAAGTAATCAAAGCTTTTTCCTTTTGAACAAAATCTAAAGCTAAATTTGATACTCGAACAAATTCATCTTCATTCAAAATAATATGATCAGAAGGAGCAACAATGATATTAGCATTTGGATTTATCTTTTTTATTTTAAAGGCAGCATACGCAATACAAGGAGCCGTATTTTTTCTTGCGGGTTCTGCTAAAATTTGTTGATTAGTAATTGCAGGTAATTGTTCCTTAATTAAATCTATATAATCAGAATGCGTAAGAATAAAAATATTTTCTTTAGGACAAATTTTTAAAAACCGTTCATAAGTACCCTGAATTAAGGTTTTTCCTGTTCCTAATATATCTAAAAATTGCTTAGGTGTGGATGTTCTACTTGCTGGCCAAAATCTGCTTCCAATTCCTCCCGCCATAATAGCAACATAAGTATTAGGGTTCATATAGTGTGTAATTTTAAACTAATATTATTGAATCGGCAAAGTTAGGCAAATTATTAAGAATTCTATAAATGAAAGCCTATAAAAATACTTGCTTTTATTCTTATTTTTGATTATCTTTATTTTGAAAGCATTGTATTACAATGTTTTCTTCTTAGGATTAAATGAATTTATGCAAACAACATTCAATTTAGAACAAGAGCTGAAAAATTATTTTGGCTTTGATAAATTTAAAGGCAACCAGAAGAAAATCATTGAAAGTATTTTATCCAAAAAAGATACTATGGTTATTAAACCAACAGGCGGAGGTAAATCTTTATGTTATCAATTGCCTGCCGTAGTTTCTGAAGGTACTGCGATTATCGTTTCTCCTTTAATTGCTTTGATGAAAAATCAAGTGGATTTAATTCGTGGTTATAGTAATGTGGATAATATCGCACATTTCCTTAATTCTCAACTTAATAAAACACAAATTAATACAGTAAAAAAGGATATAACTTCTGGTATTACCAAACTTATGTATGTCGCTCCCGAATCACTTATCAAACAAGAAAATATTGATTTCCTAAAAACAATTCCTATTTCTTTTGTTGCAGTAGATGAAGCACACTGTATTTCGGAGTGGGGACATGATTTTCGCCCAGAATATCGTAAAATTAGGCAAATGCTTAATGAAATTGACAAAGATATTCCTGTTATGGCATTGACGGCAACTGCCACACCAAAAGTACAAGCAGATATTTTGAAAACTTTAGGCATGAAAGAACCTGAAGTCTATATATCTTCATTTTTGAGAGATAATTTGTATTATGAAATTAAACTAAAACCAAATAAACAAGATACCATTAAAGACATCATCAAATTTATAAAAAAACAAAACGGAAGTAGCGGTATTATTTATTGTTTGAGCAGAAATACAACTGAAGAAATTGCTGAAATTTTAGCAGTTAATGGTATCAATGCGGTGGCTTATCATGCTGGTTTAGATGCCAATACACGCAGTGAAAGACAAGATCAATTTTTGATGGAAGATTTGCAAGTGATAGTGGCAACAATTGCATTTGGAATGGGTATCGATAAACCAGATGTGCGTTTTGTAATCCACTTTGATATCCCAAAATCTATTGAAAATTATTACCAAGAAACAGGTCGTGCAGGAAGAGATGGTTTGCAAGGTGATTGTGTTGCCTATTTTTCGCCAAAAGAAGTACATAAATTTGAAAAATTTATTTTGAGCAATAAGGAGAAATCTGTAACAGAAAAAGAAATTGCAGTACAACAATTGGCTGAAATTGAAACCTTTGCACAAAGTGCAGAATGTAGAAAAAAAATTGTTTTACATTATTTTGGAGAAGAGACTGTAAACTGTGGAAAATGCGATAATTGTATCAAACCCAAAGAGCCAATAGAAATTAAAAACGAAATTTTATTAGCACTTCAAGCATTGTTAGAAACGAACGAACAAACGACTTCTGTAAATTTAGTGAATATTTTAGTTGGTAGAAAATCAGCAGAAATCACGACCAAAAATCATGACAAACTCAAAATTTTTGGTAAAGGCTCAGATAAAGATATGTTGTTTTGGAGTTCTGTGGTGAGTAAAGCTATTTTGGAAAATTTGCTACGCAAAGAAATTGAAGAATTTGGTATTCTTAAAATAACTGAAAAAGGCAAAAAATTCTTAAAAAAACAAGAATCTATCAAAGGTGTTTTGAACCATAAATTTGAAGAAGATGAGGACGATGAAGATATCATCACAAGCACCCAAAAAAATACCAATGTTTTAGAGCCTTTATTGTTAGATGTTTTAAAAGATATCAGAAAGAAAGTTGCTAAACAACATAAAGTTCCAACAGATATCGTTTTTCAAGAAGCATCATTAATAGAAATGGCAACATTTTTTCCAATTACCACAGATGAACTTTCAAATATTTTTGGTGTAAATAAAGGAAAAGCAGAACGATACGGCAAAGATTTTTTAGAAGCAATAAAAAAATATATTGAGGAAAATGGTATCGAAAGATATTCTGATTTTTCAACTATTAAAACTGCAGATAAAAACTCCAATACTAAAATCAATATTATTAAAGCAATAGATAAACGTATGCCTTTGGAACATATCGCTTCCACCTACAATATGAATATGGAAAGCTTGATAATGGAGTTAGAAACGATTATTAATTCAGGCACTAAAGTCAATATCGATTATTATTTGAATGAAAAAATTGATGAAGATATACGAGAAGAAATTTTCGATTATTTTAGAGAAGCAGAAACAACCGATTTAAAAATTGCCTATAAAATTTTAAAAGAAGATGATATTGAATACGATGAAATTCAATTGATGCGTATAAAGTTTATTAGTGATTTAGCAAATTAAATAAGCTATTTTTAACTTTTAATATTTACTATTTTCCTTACTTTTAATTTTAATGATGCGAAATTCAAAAAAACTATTGTTTTTTTTTATGTTATTTTTTGCTGTGCAACTTTATGCCCAACAAGGAAATTATAACCATTACTTAGCTCGTCAGTTTGTAGAAAATAACGAATTTGAAAAAGCTGCAGAATATTATGCCGAATTATTCAATCAAGCCGATGGCTTACAATATTATCAAGAATATTATGCTGTTTTAAAAAAAATTGGAAACAAAGAAAATATTGAAAAACTAATAAAAATAGCCTATAAAAAATCCTATAACAATCCTATATATTTAATAGATTTAGCTACATTTTATCAACAACAAAATAAAGTAACAGAGGCACAAAAATTATACGATAAAATTATCAAAGATTTGCCGAAAAATAGAACAGACATTTTGGGCATTGCCAATTATTTTGAGCAGTCTAACTTATATGAAGAAGCCAAGAAAACTTATTTAAAAGGTAAGGAAATTTTAAAAAGCCCGTATGAATTTAACCTGCAAGTAGCCAATCTTTACTTATATCAAGATAATATTTCTGGAATGGTACAAGCTTATTTAGATGAAGCACCATCTCAAGCAGATAATTTGGAAATTATTGAAAAAGGTTTATTAAAAGCCATAAATAAAAATGATAAGATAAAAGATGAAATAGAAAAATCCTTATACCAAAGAATTGGAAAAGATAAAACAATGTTGGTTTATCAAGATTTATTGGTTTGGTTATATATGCAAATCAATGATTTTGATGGTGCTATTATTCAAGCAAAATCTTTGGATATACTTCGCAATGAAAATGGAAATAATATATTTATGATTGCAAATGCTGCTTTACAACAAAAAGATTATAATGCAGCGATTAAAGGTTTTCAATATATAGTCCAAAAAGGAAATAATAATCCATGGTATTATGCAGCAAGTCTTTCTTTGATAAATGCACAAAAAGAAAAGATAACTAATCAAACCAATTATACACCAACAGATTTACTAAAATTAAAAGTAGATTATTTGGATTTTATAAACACAAATGTAGATAACCAAATGGTATATGATGCTACAATAGATTTAGCTACATTAGAAGCTTTGTATTTGCACAACACCCAAGATGCCATCGAGTTATTAGAAGAATTAGTTAATAATCCTAGATTACAAGCAACGACTGCTGCTAAAGCAAAATTGAATTTAGGTGATTATTATATTATGGAAAATAATCCTTGGGATGCTCGATTACTTTATACGCAAGTAGAAAAAGATCAAAAAGGCACAGCATTGGGCGAAGATGCTAAATTTAGAAATGCCCGTTTATCTTATTTTAAAGGAGATTTTGAATGGTCTCAAACGCAATTAAAAATTATTAAAGCCAATACAACAGAATTAATTTCAAATGATGCAATTAATTTATCCGTTTTTATTTTAGACAACCTGAATACTGATGAAACAGATGAAATTTTATTAGCCTTTTCTCGAGCACAATTATTAGAATTTCAAAATAAATTAGATGCTGCAAAAGATTCTTTTGAATTATTATTACTGCAAGCAAAAAATTCATCGTTGATAGACGATATATATTTTGAAAAATATAAAATTGCCAAGAAACAGCAAAATTATTCGGAGGCTTTAGAATACTTATTGAATATTGAAAAGCAATTTCCAACAGATATTTTAGCAGATGATGCCATTTTTTATGCAGCAGAACTATACCAAAACTTCTTGAATGATAACCATAAAGCACAAAGTTATTATGAGAAAATTATTTTGGAATATAAAGATAGCACCTTTGTCATTGAAGCACGAAAAAGATATAGATTATTGCGTGGTGATACCTAGAATCATTCAATTTTATTTATAGTATTTTTCATATTTTAACTATCTAAAAAAAGTTAATTAAATATTGTTAAAACAGAAATTACATCAAAAATTTCAAGTAATTTTGTACCAAATAAATTTTATAAATTATGAATTCAGGAATGTTGTATATTTTAATGTTTGTGATTATGGGCGTAAGCTGGTGGGTAAGTTACAGACTAAAAAGCAAGTTCAAAAAATATTCAGAAATTCCAATTGGATTAACTGGAAAAGAGGTTGCCGAAATGATGTTGAAACAATATGGAATTACAGATGTTACAGTAACTTCAGTTCCAGGTGCATTAACAGACCATTACAATCCTTTGAGCAAAACAGTCAATTTAAGTGATTGGGTTTATGCACAATCTCATGTTGCTGCGGCTGCGGTTGCAGCTCACGAATGTGGACATGCTGTTCAACATGCAACAGCTTATAGTTGGCTGACGATGCGTTCTAAAATGGTACCAATGCTTGAAGTAAGTTCAAAATATATGCAATGGGTTATTTTGGCTGGATTGGGTATTTTAGCAGTAACTAAGAGTCCAATAGTTTTAGCCGTTGGTGTTGCTTTATTTGCTTTAACAACATTATTCTCTTTTATCACTTTACCAGTAGAGTTTGATGCATCTGCACGAGCAATACAATGGATAGATCAAGCAAATATTATGAGAGCAGACCAATTAGACGGAGCTAAGGATGCATTAAAATGGGCAGCAATGACTTATGTTGTAGCCGCTTTAAGTTCTTTAGTTACATTATTGTATTATCTTTCACTTATTTTAAGAAGAAGAGAATAATTTTCAGGATTTTAATATTTTTAAGAGGATTGCCAAAGCAATCCTCTTTTCTTTTATAGACTTTTATTACCATAAAATATTTGTACTTTTGCTTATATAAACCTAAAAGGTGGATTCAAATTATTTACAAGATAGCAACGCCGAAAACAGAAAGCAAGATCATATAGAATTAGCTTTTAAATCTCAGACTGCCCAAAGTTTGTCAGATAAACGTTTTTTTTATGAACCTGCTTTAGCTTCACATCCGATTGAAAAAAATGAAAATATTCATTTTTTAGAAAAAAATATTCAAACACCGATTTGGGTTTCTAGTATGACTGGTGGAACTGAAAAAGCCTATTTTATCAATTCCAACTTAGCCAAAGCATGTGCTAAATTTAAAATGGGTATGGGTTTAGGTTCATGTCGTTCACTCTTGGATAATAATGAACGAATTAAAGATTTTGATTTTAGAAAAATTATTGGAGATGATTTGCCATTTTATGCCAATTTAGGAATTGCTCAAATTGAATTTTTAATAGAAAATCAGCAACTTCAAAAGATTAAAGATTTAATCGCTCGATTAAATACAGATGGCTTAATTGTTCATATCAACCCATTGCAAGAATGGTTACAACCTGAAGGTGATAAAATTACAATAACTCCTTTAATTACTTTACAACGTTTAATAGATAATTTAGATACTAAAATTATAGTTAAAGAAGTAGGACAAGGAATGGGCAAAGAAAGCCTTAAAGCCTTAATGAAATTGCCCATACAAGCCATAGAATTAGCTGCTTTTGGCGGCACCAATTTTTCAAAATTGGAATTATTAAGAAGTGAACCAGAAAAATTAGCTTTGTATAAATTTATTTCAAATATTGGACATAGTGCCGAAGAAATGGTGGATTTTATTAATGAAATAAAAAAGGAAGAACCCAATAGTGCTATTTTATGTAAGCAATTTATTATATCAGGCGGTATAAAAAACTTTTTAGATGGCTACTATTTAATGCAAAAATTGGAATACAAAAGCATTTATGGACAAGCTTCTGAATTATTAAAATATGCAGAACAAAGTGAAGAGTCTTTAATACAGTATTTAGAAACACAAATCAAAGGATTAAGATTAGCAGAAAATTTTCTAAGAATTAGAAATTAAGCAGTATCATTTTTAAATTAATACATTCTTCTGGATTTCAATTATCGAATTAGTAAATTATTTCATTAATAGAAAAGCTACATTTTTTTATTATTTTTGCTTCAAATTATATATTAAATATCATGTCAAAAAAGGTTTTAATTATTGGAGCAGGTGGCGTAGGCAATGTTGTTGTTCGCAAATGTGCGCAAGTTCCTGAAGTTTTCTCTGAAATTATGTTGGCGAGCAGAACAAAAGCAAAATGCGATGCAATTGCGAATGCAATTCCTGAAGCCAAAATACAAACAGCAGCTGTAGATGCAGATAATGTTCCACAATTAGTGGCACTTATCAATGCGTTCAAACCAGATATGGTGATTAATGTGGCTCTGCCTTATCAAGATTTAACTATTATGGATGCTTGTTTGGAAACAGGCGTACATTATTTAGATACTGCAAACTACGAACCTAAAGATGAAGCAAAGTTTGAGTACAGTTGGCAGTGGGCTTATCAAGAAAGATTTAAAGAAAAAGGCTTAATGGCTTTATTAGGTTGCGGTTTTGACCCAGGACAATCTCAAATTTATGTTGCCCATGCAGCAAAACACCATTTTGATGAAATACATTATTTGGATATTGTAGATTGTAATGCAGGCGACCACGGTCAAGCATTTGCTACTAATTTCAATCCAGAAATTAATATTAGAGAAATTACACAAGATGGAAAATATTGGGAAAATGGCGAATGGAAAGTAATTCCTGCGATGTCTATCCACAAACCCATTGAATATCCAAATATTGGTCCAAAAGAATCTTATTTGTTATACCACGAGGAATTAGAATCATTAGTTAAAAATTTCCCGACAATAAAAAGAGCTAGATTTTGGATGACTTTTGGGCAAGAATATTTAACACACTTGCGTGTAATGCAAAATATAGGAATAACTTCTATTAAACCAATTAAATTCCAAGGACGTGAAATTATTCCTATTGAATTTTTGAAAGCTTTATTGCCAGAACCAGGAAGTTTAGGCGAAAATTATACAGGAGAAACTTCTATCGGTTGCCAAATTAAAGGGATAAAAGATGGAAAAGATAAAACCTATTTTATTTGGAACAATTGCAAACATCAAGATGCCTATAATGATTGTAAGGCACAAGGCGTTAGTTATACAACAGGTGTCCCAGCCATGTTGGGAGCAAAATTAATGATGGAAGGTATTTGGATGAAACCAGGTGTTTATAATACTGAAGAAATGGACCCAGATCCATTTATGCAACAAATTGGAAAATACGGTTTACCTTGGAATGAAACGGTAGGATTAGAATTACCCACGAATATTAAAAAATAATAGAATGAGCTTAAGCAATATAACATTTACAGAAAAGAAAGATACTAGAAGCGGTTTTGGTGTAGGCATACACGAAGCTGGTAAAGAGAATCCAAATGTTGTAGCACTTTGTGCCGACTTAGTTGGTTCTTTGAAATTAGAGAAATTTATTGAAGATTTTCCAGAGCGTTTTATACAAACAGGTATTGCAGAAGCCAATATGATTGGCTTGGCAGCAGGTTTAACGATAGGTGGAAAAACTCCAGTAGCAACGACATTTGCCAATTTCGGAACAGGAAGAGTCTATGACCAAATCCGTCAATCGGTGGCTTATTCTGATAAAAATGTAAAAATTTGTTGCTCACATGCTGGTTTAACTTTAGGCGAAGATGGTGCAACACACCAAATTTTAGAAGATATAGGATTGATGAAAATGTTGCCCCACATGACCGTTGTTGTGCCTTGTGATTACAATCAAACTCGCTTGGCAACAAAAGCAGTTATCGAAAGAAATGGACCAACTTATTTAAGATTTGGTCGCCCAGTTTGGCCAATTTTTACTGAAAAAGAAGATGCCACTTTTGAGATTGGAAAAGCACAATTTTTATCAGAAGGCACTGATGTAACAATTATTGCTTGTGGCCACTTAGTTTGGCATGCAGTTCTTGCTGGTCAAGAATTAGAAAAAAGAGGTATCTCCGTTGAGTTAATCAACATGCATACGATAAAACCACTAGATGTGGAGGCTATTCTGAAATCAGTACAAAAAACAGGTTGTGTCGTTACGGCTGAAGAACATCAAATGGCAGGTGGATTAGGCGAAAGTGTTGCAAGTGTTTTGATTCAAAATTATTTAGTTCCTCAAGAATTTGTGGCTGTAAATGATAGCTTTGGCGAAAGTGGTACTCCAGTCCAATTGTTGGAGAAGTACGGTTTAATGCCAAAAAATATTATAGAAAAAGTAGAGAAGGTTTTAGCTAGAAAAGGTAACTAAAAACTATCAAATTATTTTTGCTGAATTTATTTTGGTGCTCTATAAATGAGCAATAAAGCAACGATAGCAAAAATAAAATTTGGAATCCAAGCACCTAACATTGGATCTAAATTGCCTTTGGTAGCAAATACGCCTGAAAATTGTTGTATGATAATAAATGCACCACTTATCAGCAAACCTAAAACAAGATAAATACCCATTCCATTTCGAACTTTATGAGTCGTTAAGGCAACACCAATAAGTGTCAAAATAATTACACTAAATGGCACTGCGGAACGACGATATCTTTCTAATTCATAGAACTTAGTGTTTTCTGCTCCTTTAACTTTTTGTTCGTGAATGAATTGTTTTAACTTGTCGGTTGTCATTGTTTCCATATCATACACTTGAATGACAAAATCTTTGGGTGTAATTGGTAAACTTAAAATTGTATCTGAACCTTGCAATAATTCATCGTCTTTATCTTGTATTTTTCTAATGGAATAATTATTCATTTTCCATTTCAATTTAGTCGTATCCCATTGAATACTTGATGCTTCATAACGACTAACAATTTGACCATTTTTCATGGTTTCCATCGTAAATTTATTACCCGTTTTAGATTCTTCATAATAATTTTGGGTGTATAAAAAAGTATCTTTACTTATTTGAAAATGATAATTAATAGAGTACGTTTTGTTATCTTTTTTTGTCGCATAAACTTCCTCAAAAGCAATCCGTTTTGTGTTTTGCTTGGGTAAAATATTGTGTGCATAATAACCAATTCCCAATGCCAATAAAATCGACGTAAATAAGTAAGGTACAATCAGTCGGTAGAAACTCATACCACCATTCAGCATACAAATAATTTCTGTATTCATAGTTAGTCTAGCTGTAAAATAAACGACAGAAATAAATACAAAAAGTGGAGCTATCAATAAAACAATCCACGGTACAAAATTCACATAATAATCAAAAATGATGGTTTTGAGTGGAGCATTATTTTCTAAAAAATTATCAATTTTTTCAGTTATATCAATTATAATAGCAATTAAACTCAATAGAAAAACAGCAAAGAAAAAAGTGATTAAAAACTGCTTTATAATATATTTGTCTAATACTTTCAAGACTGTTGATTTATAATCTTTGCATGATTTTTTGTATCATCGGAGCTTTCCAATTGGAGAAAGTACCAGATTTGATTTGTTCACGTGCTTCATTAACCAACCAAAGATAGAAACTTAAATTTTGAATTGATGCAATTTGCATTGCTAGAATCTCGGCGGTTACAAATAAATGTCGTAGATAGGCTTTTGAGTGTACTTGACTAGTTGGACAAGTAACGGAATCTATCGGCGAAAAATCATCTTTCCATTTTTGGTTTTTTATATTGATAATACCTTGAGAGGTAAATAATAAACCGTGTCGAGCATTTCTTGTTGGCATTACACAATCAAACATATCAATACCTAAAGCAATGGATTCTAAAATATTTTCAGGTGTACCAACACCCATCAAATATCGTGGTTTATCTTTTGGCAAAATGTTCGTTACAACTTCAGTCATTGCATACATCTCTTCTGCAGGTTCGCCGACGGCTAAACCACCTATGGCATTGCCAAATCTATTTTTTGAAGCGATAAATTCTGCGGATTGTATTCTTAAATCTTTATAAACACTACCTTGAACAATCGGCAATAATTGTTGCTCATAGCCATATTTTGCAGGTGTATTATCGAATCTTTCAATACATCTATCCAACCAATCGTGTGTTAATTTTAAAGATTTTTTGGCATAATTATATGCACAGGGATAAGGTGTACATTCATCAAAAGCCATCATAAAATCAGCACCAATAGTACGTTGAATATCCATTACGCCTTCAGGAGTAAATAAATGTTTACTACCATCAATATGCGATTGAAAAGTAACGCCTTGTTCGGTAATTTTTCTTCTATGACTTAATGAATATACTTGATAACCACCACTATCTGTTAAAATTGGTTTTTTCCAAGTATTGAATTGATGCAAACCACCTGCTTTTTCTAATATCTCTAAACCTGGACGTAAGTATAAATGATAGGTATTTCCTAAAATAATTTGGGCTTGAATATCATTATGCAATTCGTTGAAATGTACGGCTTTTACAGCACCTTGTGTGCCAACTGGCATAAAAATAGGTGTTTCTATGGTGCCGTGATCTGTTGTAATTTTGCCGACACGAGCACTCGATTGAGCATCTTTATATTGTATTGAAAAATCCAAATTTTTTGAACAAAGATAAAATTAAACTTGTAATGTTCAAATATAGATAGTTATCCAATTGGTTTACTTTTTACTAAGCTTTGCAATTTCTTCCATCAGTGTTTTTAAATCTTGTTTCATTAAAGTAATATAAGATTATGTTTGGTCGAGCATATCTGCACGTTTATCTAATTCATCTGAACTATATTTGCCACCATTCCCAAAATACAATGTATTGTTATTGTCTTTAGGATTGTCGTTTTCTTCTTCAACTTGCATAAATAAAAACCATTTTTCTACTAATAATTTTGCCAAAGATTTATCTTTAGTATTAGGATTTTCATAAGTGAGATAATACCAAATTGAAGGCGGAAAGTAATTTGAAACAGTTGAATTATTCCAAATATCGGATAAAGCATTTACGGAATGCGGAAAATCGATTTTTCTTTTATTCACCAACATCAGAACACCCAATGATGTTTCAACCAAACTTGTTCCGATAGTAAAACCTGTTACTAAATTATCATTTGATGATTTTCTAGCAACGACTTCTGCTGCAATTGCTCCAGCTGCACCAGCAATTATGGAGCCAATAACCAAGCCTTTCTCTGTTTGACTTTCACGTTCTTTTAACTAAGATGCAAATAGATTGGTTCGTTCTTCTTCTCAATCCAATTCACTTGCAACCGCAGAAATTTCGAGTGAAGTAAAATTTATTTTTTGGTCTATTTGATGTATATGTTCTAAAATAGCAATCCTTTTTTCGAGCGAAGTAGTGTTGTTGCTGTCCAATAGGAGTTTTGTATAGTTAGTTAAAATATCCAATATTCCGATAGCATTTGCCATATTGAGTGAAGTATTAGAAAATCTATTTTTTAAAACAGTATCGATTTGTAATTCATAAAGCGGTTTTGGCAAATCTGTTTTGGTATAAATTGCTTTTTTTGTTTATTGCAATAACTTTTATCTAAATGAATGGCATGTTGGGTATTTTTAAATCCAGTGCAAGAAGAGAACTATAGAAAACAAAATAAAAAGGAAACATAGCTAAAATTATTTTTTATAAATATTTTATTCTTTAACCTACTCATCTTGAATCAAAAATAATAAAAATTAAATGATGAATGGTTTAAAACCTTAACTTATCAAAAATTTCATACGCAATATTTTGATTATTTTTTATTGACTGCTCTTTGGTTATATCGACAAAGCCCAATTTGCATTTTTTGCCTAAATTGTCATAATGAAATATTCCAAACTTGCTATCCATTTGATTGGTTTTAGGGTAAAGAAGCAGTGATTTTTCCGCTTTCCAATGCAGATTATAACCAAACATTTGCTTTAGGTCATCGTCTGATGGATTGTTTACAAAAGTCAAAATATGCTCATTATTATTTTATTGCTTTAAAATTTCCAAAATTCTAATATAAATTAGTTATTGTAAGTATTGAGTAAGGTCTCTATTTTTTGACCATAAAAATTGATGCTATCTTTATAATTGCTAGTTTCTTTTTTTGTATTTAAAATAATATACTGAAACTCTTTGATTCTATAATTGCAGTATTCCTTCAATAAATTATTGTCATCAATAATCCATTTTGGTAATTTGTTCGTATCCAATTGATTTAAAAGTTGGATGTTTTTATTCCAATAATAAATGCTAGTATCTTGGAGATATTCTATATATAATTGAGATTTTACAGTTTCTAAATCAGGGATATTGAGTGCTTTATCTTCTTGTTCTCTAAATATTTTGAATTGTTCGTCGTAATATTTACTAGGATTTGGTGCTTTTTGAAATATTAATATGCCTAAAGTAAAATAGATACCAACTAAACCAATCAGAATTAAGTTTTCTTTTTTTTCAGACTCAATATGTGGAAAGGTATATGAATAAAAATATCCGATAATTAATCCAGTAATTAATCCACAAGCATGTGCATAGATGTTGGTTTCTGAATCAGGAATGATACTTATAATTACATAGAGCATTAAACTTGGCAAAACTGCTTTTTTAGCTTCTCTATCAAATAGTTTTGTTGTAGCAAGTGCAAGATAAGTACCAATAATTCCAAAGATGGCTCCCGATGCACCAGCAGAAACTGTCCAAGGAAGAAAGTATAGCGTCCCCAAGCTTCCAAAAATGCCGCTAATTAGATAGACTAGGATAAATTTTTTACTTCCAATGATGCTTTCTAAAGTAGCACCAAAAATTAAGAGTACATACATATTGACCAAAATATGCCAAATTCCAATATGTATATAATTACTGGTTACAATTCTCCACCACTGACCATTTATAGTATAGGGTGCGTAATTAGCTCCCCATTTTATCAAATCATCGTTATAAGGATTGAGAAGTTTAACGCCAAATAGAAGCATTAGAATAAATAAGCCAATATTGATATTTATTATAATTGGCGTAAAAAAATAGTCTTTAACGGGCATAAAAACATCCCACCAATGACCATTGTTTTCATCTTCTGTTGAAGTGTCTTCTTCAATAACTTTTTCTCCAATTTGTTCATATAATTGTTGCTGTTTCTTTTCTATTTCTTCTAGAGAAAAAGTCGCTTTCAATTGGTAAAATACAGTCTTGAATTGCTCAATATTATCAAAATTTGTTTGTTCTGAGTAATTAGAATTGCTATTCAACTCAGCTTTTTCATCGTCTAATACAATACAAAATTCAGATGCATCATTTTTTGTATAAATAGAAGTTATCGTTAAGCCATCTTCATCAATGATAGAAATTTCCCAATTAAGTTTTTTAATCGTTTCTACAGCTAAAGTAAAAAACTGTTCCTCCGTAAAATCTCCATACGAGATATATTTAGAATTTTCTAAATATTCTTCATTTATCATATAGTCTTACGTTTGATGGTACTCAAATTTAAAATTTTTATTAAAATAAAGAAATTTATGAACCTAAAATGGACCAGTCAAAAATAATTTATAGACAAATCTATAAATCGTGAAAGTGCCTACTTTTTAGTACTTAATTAATGGATAAAATTGATTATTATTCTAATATAATATCAAAATCAACGATTTCAATAAATACTTGAACTCTGTCTTCAATTTCTTCTTGCGTTACTTCTTTTAATCGTTGAGGACCAAATTTTTCAACACAAAATGACGCCAATGCAGAGCCATAAATAACGGCACGTTTCATATTATCGAAGGAAATGTCTTTTGTTTTTGCTAAATAACCTATAAATCCACCAGCAAAAGTATCTCCTGCTCCAGTCGGATCAAAAACATCTTCTAATGGCAAAGCAGGTGCAAAGAAAACTCTATTGCCGTGGAACAATAAAGCACCATGTTCTCCTTTTTTAATAATTAAGAATTTTGGACCCATTGTTAAAATCTTTTGAGCCGCTTTTACTAATGAATATTCGCCTGTTAATTGTCTAGCTTCTTCTTCATTAATCGTCAATAAATCTACTTTTGTCAAAACGCTCAATAAATTTTCTAATGCAATATCCATCCAAAAATTCATCGTATCCATCACAATTAATTTTGGTCTTGCCTCTAATTGTTCAATTACTTTAATTTGCAATGCAGGATCAATATTGCCGAGAATTAAAAAATCTGGTTTTCTTAAATGTTCTGGAAGAATAGGATTAAAATTGGCTAAAACATTCAAATCTGTTGCTAATGTATCTCTACGATTCAAATCTAAATGATATTTTCCACTCCAAAAAAATGATTTTTCACCCTTTACGACTTCAATTCCTGAGATATCAGTGCCAATCTTCTTTAAATAGGCTAATTCTTCTTGGTCAAAATCATCTCCGATTACACTCACTAAACCCATATTGTGTGTAAAGTGTCCTGCTGAGTGGGCAATATAATTCCCTGAACCTCCAGTAATTCTATCTGTTTTCCCGAATGGTGTCTCTATTGCATCAAAAGCAACTGTTCCTACAATTAACAAACTCATAAAAAAATATTTTTCACAAAGATTGCATAATTATTTTAATTTTTATATCTTTGCGGTCGTTATTAATTAAATGACACGCTTCCTTAGCTCAGTCGGTTAGAGCAACTGGCTGTTAACCAGTAGGTCCTTGGTTCGAGTCCAAGAGGGAGCGCTCCAAAAAAAAGAGGTTGAATTTTCAACCTCTTTTTTATTTACTGATAATTTAAAGCACTTCCGAGCCAACGTTCCATTTTTTCTAATGGCATATCTTTTCGCTTTGCATAATCTACAACTTGGTCTTTTGCAATTTTTCCTATTCCAAAATATTTACTATCTGGATGTGAGAAATACCAACCAGAAACTGCTGCTGTTGGATACATCGCCATACCTTCTGTTAAAATAATTTCTGCTTCTTTGGTGGCATCTAAAATTTCAAACAAAGTATTTTTTTCTGTATGGTCGATACAAGCAGGATAGCCTGGTGCTGGTCGTATGCCAGTATATTTCTCTTTAATTAAATCTTCATTTGAGAAATTTTCAGCTTTATCATAAGCCCAAAATTCTTTACGAACTCTTTCGTGCATTCTTTCTGCAAAAGCTTCGGCTAATCTATCGGCCAATCCTTTTAATAAGATCACGTCATAATCATCATTATTTGCCTGAAATGCTTCTATTTTTTTCTCAATACCAATTCCTGCTGTAACAGCAAAACCTCCGATATAATCTTCTTTTTGAGATTCAATAGGTGCAATATAATCTGTCAAGCAAAAGTTTGGTAGGCCTGCAGCTTTTTTATTTTGTTGTCTTAAATGATGTAAGATTTTTATTTTATTGTCAGCTACAATTTCAATATCATCATCATTGATAGAGTTGGCTTTAAAGAATCCAATTACGGCTTTTGCGGTAAGCCATTTTTCTGCAATGATTTTATCCAACATAGCATTTGCATCAGCAAATAATTTTTTAGCCTCATTTCCAACAATTTTATCTTCGAGAATTGTTGGATATTTTCCGTGTAGTTCCCAAACTTGAAAAAATGGCGTCCAATCGATATAATTTCTTAATTCAGCTAAATCATAATCTACAAAAGTTCTTGTGCCGATAAATGTTGGCTTTGGTGGCGTATAATTTGCCCAATCTATTTGCGTTTTATTCTTCCTTGCGTTTTCTATTGTTAAATATTCTTTGGTTTCTTTTTTACTATTATGCCTATCTCGCATAGCAACATATTCAGCTCTTGTTTCTTTTTGCAATTTTTCAAGATCTTGTTCATTCATAATTTGCGTAGCAATAGGCACACTTCTAGACGCATCTAACACGTGAATCGTAAATCCTGAATAATGATGCTCTATTTTTACTGCAGTATGTAATTTTGATGTTGTAGCACCTCCAATTAGTAATGGTAATTTGAAATTTCTACGTTCCATTTCTTTGGCTACATCTACCATTTCATCTAAAGATGGCGTAATCAATCCACTCACACCAATCATATCTACATTTTGTTTGATAGCTTCGTCTAATAATTTTTCGGTTGGAACCATTACTCCCAAATCTATTACCTCAAAATTATTACAAGCCAATACAACGCCCACAATATTTTTACCAATATCATGTACATCACCTTTTACAGTTGCCAACAAAACCTTCCCTAATTTTTTACTTTCTCCACTTTGTGATGCCATAATAAAAGGCTGCAAATATGCCACCGATTTTTTCATAACTCTTGCAGATTTTACGACTTGCGGTAAGAACATTTTGCCACTTCCAAACAAGTCTCCTACGATATTCATACCATCCATCAATGGTCCTTCAATTACTTCTAATGGTTTATCAAAAAGTTTTCTACATTCTTCTGTATCTTCCTCTATATATTCTACCAAACCTTTGACTAATGCATATTTTAATCGTTCTTTAACGTCTTGGTTTCGCCATTCTAAGTCTTCCTCTTTTTTCTTGCCACCACCTTTTACTTTTTCAGCGTATTCTAACAATCTTTCAGTTGCATCATCTTTTCTATTTAATAAAACATCTTCTACATATTCCAAAAGTGTTTTATCAATATTGTCATATACTTCTAACATCGAAGGATTAACAATGCCCATATTCATACCATTTTGGATACCGTGATATAAAAACGCAGAGTGCATCGCTTCACGAACGGCATTATTTCCTCTAAAAGAAAAAGATACATTAGAAACTCCACCAGAAACATGTGCACCTTTTAAATTTTCACGAATCCATTTGGCTGCATTGAAGAAATCTAAAGCATTATTTCTGTGTTCGTCTAATCCCGTTGCAACTGGAAAAATATTTGGATCAAAAATTATATCATTCGGATTGAAATTAACTTCGTTAACTAAAATATCATAACTGCGTTTGCAAATTTGAATTCTTCGTTCATAAGAATCTGCTTGTCCATCTTCATCAAATGCCATAACAACAGTTGCAGCTCCGTATTTTTTTATCAATTTTGCTTGATGAATAAACTCAGCTTCGCCAGATTTTAAAGAAATAGAATTGACAATAGACTTGCCTTGTACACATTTTAACCCAGCTTCGATAATTTCCCATTTTGAGGAGTCTATCATAATCGGAATACGGGCAATATCTGGTTCTGAGGCAATTAGATTCAAGAATGTAGTCATCGCTTTAACACCATCAATCATACCTTCATCCATATTGACGTCTAGCACTTGAGCACCTCCACGAACTTGGTCTAAAGCAACTGCCAAAGCATCTTCGTAGCGATCCTCTTTTACCATTTTCAAAAAAACTTTTGAACCAGTAACATTGGTACGTTCTCCAATATTGATAAAATTTGATTCCTTTGTTACGATTAGTGGTTCTAAGCCACTTAATTTTAAGATATTACAATCTGTTTCCATTTATGTTTTTCTCTATTTTGATTGGATAAAACCCATCCTGTTTTTATTTAATATACACTTTCTGTCAGAATTTGTCTGGGCTTGTAGGCTTTTGCAGCCTCTGCAAATGCTTTAATATGTGGAGGTGTTGTCCCACAGCAACCACCTAAAATATTAATTAAGCCCATTTCCAAGTATTCTTTTACAGCTTCGGTCATTTGTTCTGGCGTTTCATCATAACCACCAAAAGCATTAGGCAATCCTGCATTTGGATAGGCACTCACCAAAAAGGGTGCAGATTTTGCCAAAATTTGTAAATATGGCCTTAATTCTCTTGGACCTAAAGCACAATTTAAACCTATAGAAAATAAATTCACATGCGACATAGAAATTAAAAAGGCTTCAGTTGTTTGCCCACTTAAAGTTCTGCCGCTAGCATCAGTAATTGTTCCTGAAATCATAACAGGTAACTCACGACCAATTTCTTCAAATAATGTTTGTACTGCAAATAAAGCAGCTTTAGCATTTAAAGTATCAAAAATAGTTTCTATCAATAAAATATCTACACCTCCATCTACTAATGCCTTTGCTTGCTGATGATAAGCAATAACCAATTGGTCGAATGTAATTGCACGAAATCCTGGATTATTTACATCTGGCGAAAGTGATGCTGTTCTATTGGTTGGTCCCATTGCTCCAGCAACAAATCTTGGAAAATCGGTAAATTCATTAGCAACTTCTCTGGCTAATTTCGCAGATTGAAAATTAATATCATAAACAGCATCTTCGAGATGATAATCTGCTTGTGCAATCGTTGTCCCTGAGAAAGTATTAGTTTCAACAATATCAGCACCTGCTTGGAAATATTGACGATGAATTTCTTTAATAATATCAGGTCTTGTAATGGAAAGCAAATCGTTATTCCCTTTTAATGGATGTTGGTGATCTTTAAACCTTTCGCCTCTAAAATCTGCTTCTTCCAATTTGTAACGCTGAATCATTGTTCCCATTGCACCATCTAAGATGAGGATTTTTTGTTTAGCGATTTCGTATAAATTATTATTCATATTAAACTTTTAAATCATAGAAATTCAATAGACTATGAAAGTCATTTTTCAATAAAAAATATTACGAAATAAGGATAAGGTAAAAATATTACTTACTCATTAATCCTCTAATTTGAGGTAGGTTTTGGCACCTTTTTTAGATTTGCTGTTTGTTATCAAGCAATTAATTTCTAAAAGGTTGCCAAGACTTCAGCGGGCCTATTCCCTCCGTCTTTCGCAATAAGTTGAATTAAAAAAAGAACTATGCTACAAAGATACAGTATAGATTCAAATTTTCAAATTTTCTTGTGGTAATAAAATTTGATAGAAAATATTGAGTTAGAAGATTCAATCATTTTGTTTAAATTTGAATATAAATAAATCTTCAAGTGAGTACAGCAGAACTAAAACTGATTAATAAAATAACTGAGATTCAAGACACTCGGATTATCTATGAATTAATGAAGCTGATTAATTTTGAACTAGATGAGGAAAATTTTGAATTATCGCAAGCCTAACAAGAAAGAATTTCAAAAGCCAGAAATGAATATAAAAATAAAGCCATTTTTACAAATGAAAAGGTTGAAAATGAAATTGAACAATGGCTAAACGAAAAATAATTTGGACAACATCAGCAAAAATTGAACGAAAGAAAATATTGTCTTCTTTTATCAGGTTACCCAAAAATTGGAAAATGTGCAAATGATAGAAAAGTTAGGATAAGTATTGTTCGAGAATATTTGATTTTTTATGAATTTAATGAGAGAGAAATAATAATTTTATCTATTTGGGACGCAAGACGAGACGCAAAAGATATTGAATTTCAATATTAAGCTATTCTTCATTTCATAGACAGTCTTTTAATTAACCTATAATACAAAGTAAAACGTATATATTTCTTAAATAGTTAAAAGACGAATCAATAATGCTAATTTGCTGGTTGAAATTACAATAGTGTCTTTTCTAAATTATTACACTATCTTTACACTATGCATTTTGTATTTCCAACTTTTCTATATGCATTCATCGCCCTCAGCATTCCTATTATTATCCATTTATTTTATTTTAGAAAGTACAAAAAGGTCTATTTTCCCGATATTCGCTTTCTGAAAAAACTTCAAGAACAAAAATCCAATATCAACCAACTGAAACAACGCTTGATTTTATTGGCACGATTGGCAGCTATATTTTTCTTGGTTTTAGCATTTGCTCAACCTTTTTTTGGAAAGAAAGAAACAGGAAACGCATCAAATACTTTTTCTGCTGTTTATATTGACAATTCGCCTTCTACACAATTGGTAAAAAATGGTGAAACGATATTGGATATTGAAAAAAATCAAGCTAAACAAGTTGCAAATGCACTTAATCCAGATGATAAAATCGCATTAATCACCAATGATTTATACAATTCATACCAACGATGGATGACTAAGCAAGATTTTATTGATGCAGTAGATAAAATAAAGCCAAGTAAACAACAAAAAAGTTTGGAAGAAGTATTTTTAAAACAAAATACTTTGTTGGAAAGTGCGGGTTCTAATCAAAAAAATCGATTTATATTTTCTGATTTTCAAACGTATATTATTGATAATTTAAAAATTGATACAAATTTTACGACCTATTTATTACCTATCCAAACGAAAGGCGAAAATAATGTATTTGTTGATACTTGTTGGTTGGGAAGTCCTATTGTACAATTGAATACCAATAATAAATTGTTTGTTAGATTTAAAAATTCAGGAGAAAAAGTAGTTACAAATAAGCCAGTAACCTTAAAAATTAATGAACAAGTAAAATCTGTGAAAGAAATAAATGTAGCTGCTAATTCTTATTCAGTAGATTCATTTAGTTTTTCTATTCAAAAAAGCGGCATTCAAAATATAGAAGTGGTTTTTAATGACTATCCAATTACTTATGATGATGCTTTTTTTGCAAGTTTTGAGGTTAAACAAAATGAACATGTTTTGAGTGTTGAAGATGTTGAAAGTACGAATCACATAGCGGCAATTTTTTCAACAGATAATTATTTTATATATACTAAAAATGATGTTCTTCAGATAGATTATTCTAAATTGGCATCGTATGATTTTATAGTTCTAAATCAAGTTAAGGAAATTAGTTCTGGGTTGATAAACAGCTTAAAAATATATATTCAAAATGGTGGAGCCTTATTTGTTATACCAGCTAAAGACATCAATTTGGAAAGTTATAATGCCTTGTTCAATAACTTAGGAATTGGAAGCATTTCGGCAATTAAAACACAAAAAGCAGCAGTTCAAAAATTGAATTTAAATGAAAAAATCTATCAAGGTGTTTTTGTTCAAATACCAAAAAATATTGATTTGCCGAAGATTGAAAAGTATTATCCTATAAATTTTAATGCACAAAGGATGCATTATGATATAATGTCAAGCACAACAAATACACCTTTACTTTCTAAATTTATATTGGGCAATGGTATTTTTTATATACAAAGCACACCCTTGGACAATAGTTTTTCAGATATTGGTGCGAAAGCAGTTTATGCTCCTATTGTTTACAATATGGCATTAATGAAAAATTACGCATCACCACTTTTTTATACAATAGGAAAAGACAATACAATTTCTATTCCAGCAGTACAAAATAGTCATCAAGAACAAGTTGCTATAACTAATCAAAAGCAAGAATTTATTCCAGAAAGTAGAGTGCTAGGAAATACTATATTTTTAAATATAAAACAAGCGTTGGAAAGTGATGGATTTTATCAAATTAAACAAGGCAAACAAACAAATTTAGGGAATCTTGCATTTAATTTTGATAGAAAGGAGTCAGAATTGAACTTTGTTACTAGTAAAAAATTAGAAAGTCGCTTTGATTTACCTAATTTTAAAATCTTAGAACAAAAAAATTCCAATATTTTTGCACAAGTAAAACATATAAAAGATGGAACAGTACTTTGGAAAATTTTTATTGTTTTAGCACTTTTATGTTTATTGATAGAAATATTATTAATTCGGTTTTTAAAATAACAAAACAGTGAAAATACTTATTCAACAAGTTACAATATTAGATGAAGGAAGTCCTTATCACCAACAAAAAATGGACATTTTGCTTGAAAATGGTATTATTAAAAATATCCAAAGTCATATTGAAAAGGCGAATGATTTTGAAGTCCATAATTTTGAAGGTTGTTATCTTTCTGTTGGTTTTTGTGATTTAATTACTCAAATTGGCGAACCAGGATTTGAGTACCGTGATGATGTGGAAAGTGTTGCAAAATCTGCTATTTTTGGTGGCTTTACCACAATATGTGCTTTGCCGAATAATCAACCTATTACGCAAAATAAATCTGATGTAGAATTTATTTTGAATAGAGCCAAATCGACTGTAATTCATATATTACCAATGGCAGCTTTAACAAAAGATTTTAATGGAAAATCGCCCACAGAAATGATGGATTTGAATAAAGCGGGTGCCATTGGTTTTACAGATATTCCACATAGCATTAAGGACAATGGCGTATTGCTACGAGCTTTGCAATATACCCAACAATTTGGTGGTGTTGTTTTTTCGTTGCCATTCGATAAAAATTTAGTGCACGATGGGCAAGTAAATGAAAGTATTGTTTCCGTGAAATTAGGTTTTAGAGGAATTCCAGAAATCTCAGAATACCTAGCTGTTTATCAAAGTATAGAAATATTAAAATATGCAGGTGGGAAACTCCATTTGACAGGAATTTCTTCTGAAGACTCCATTAAACTAATTGCTCAAGCTAAAAAAGATGGTTTGAATATTACAGCCTCTTGTTTTGTGCATCATTTGATTTCTACAGAATCAGAAGTTGCAAATTATAATTCTAATTTTAAAGTATTTCCGCCTTTAAAAAGTGAAAAAACTAGACAGTTTTTGATAGAAGCGGTAAAAAATAAAACTATAGATGCCATAACAACACAACACACACCATTAGATTCTGAAGTTAAAAATTTAGAATTTGAATATGCAGATTATGGTATGATTGGAATGGAAACTGCATTAGGTTTATTGCTAAAATACACAGATATTCCACTAGAAATATTAATTGAAGCTTTAACCAATTCTCCAAGAAATATTATTAATCGTCAACTTACGATAGATATTAATAAAACTGGAGAATTTACTATATTTGATAATTCAGAGGAATGGAGTTTTGAAGAGCAACATATTCAATCAAAATCTAAAAACTCACCTTATATTGGTAAGGCATTAAAAGGAAAAGTAAAAGCAGTTTTTAATAAAGGTAGGCTAACTAAAATACAATAAGCAATGAAAATTTTGATGGTTTGTTTAGGTAATATTTGTCGCTCTCCGTTGGCAGAAGGTATTTTAAAAGACAAGTGTAAAAAGAAAGGCTTGAATTGGGAAATTGATAGTGCAGGAACGGGAAGATGGCAGGTAGGTAACCAACCAGACAAACGGTCTATCGAAGTTGCAAAAAATCACGGAATTGATATTACTGACCAAAGAGCCAGAAGCGTAAATAGCAATGATTATGGACATTATGATATCATTTATGCCATGGATACGATGAATTTAAGAGATTTAAAAGCTTGGGTAGTTGATGCAAATGAAGAGGCTAAAATCAAATTAATTCTAAAAGAAATTGAAGGTTATCCTATTGATAGTGTTCCTGATCCTTATTGGAATGATAATGGCTTTGAAGCGGTTTTTAATATGCTGGATAAAGCTTGTGATGCAATCATCAAAAAATATGGTTGAGGTATGGACTTCCTACTAAAAATAAGACTAAATTAATAGGAGTTTTAATATTGATGTGTTCATCGAATTAGGAAATCAAAATAAGTTTCAGGAAAGGGTTCATTTTTCAAGGTATAATGCCACCACTCTTCATCTATCGTTTTAAAACCATATTTTTCCATTAGAGCCCTTAGTTTTATTCTATTGGTAATTTGTTGTTCACTCAATAAGGTATAATTATGATGAGATTGTATTCCAAAGAAATCAAAGGCAGAACCCATATCTATTTCCTTT
>CAYYMF010000015.1:0-51846 GCA_964472755.1 uncultured Chitinophagales bacterium
TTATTATTTAGATTTATTAACGAAATTTCTTTTATTGTTGTTAAGTGTTTATTAAATTCAATTAAGATATAGTCTAAATAAACAACTAAGTATTTATATTTCAGGGTATTAATATTATCTAGAATGAGTATAAATTGATATATTTTTTCAACAAATCTTCACTTTTTAAACTATTTGACCTTATATTTGCCTGAAAATAATTAAAACGCTTTTTAGGAATGTTTAACAGTTATATTAAAAGAAGTTATAGCCTTCTAGTTTCCTTTTTCTTAATTTTTGTGATTTCAACATCATCTTATGCTGGGGTAGCCGTTCCTGACGTTGACCCAGCTGATGCTGCTGCTGTTGCAAAAACTAAGACTGGTATGGACTTGTTCAAGGCTAATTGTACCGCTTGTCATGCTATAGATAGAAAAGTAATCGGACCTGCTTTAGCAGATGTTTGGGATAAATGGGATACCGAAGAAAACTTAATCGCTTGGGTAAAAAATTCTCAAGCCGTTATTAAATCTGGTCATGCACATGCCAACAAGATTTATGAAGAATACAATAAAATGCCGATGCCGGCATTCCCTACTTTATCAGACGAACAAGTAAAGGATATTTTCCTTTATATGAAAGCTGCTGAAAAAGGTTTTGACCCAGCTAATCCAGGTGGTAAAAAAGAAACAGCAGATGCAGCTGGTGGTGCTACAACTGAAGGTGCAGGTTCTGGAAAATCTAATACAACATTAATCTTAGTTGGGTTATTTGCTGTCTTAGCAATTTTAGGTGCTGTCTTATTTAATATTACAAGTAAATTAAGCAAAATTGCAAAAGTTGCTCAAGGTGAAACTTTAGAAGCAATCGAAGCTGTTGAAGCTGCATCTAAAAAAGCATTAGTTAAAAAATCAGGAGTTGTAGCGATTATTATTGCTGCAGTACTTTTGCTTTTTAATATTGGTAATGGTGCAATTAACTTAGGACGTTCTCAGGGATATAAACCAGATCAACCTATTCGCTTCTCACACGCATTACACGTCGGACAAAATAAAATTGAGTGTCAATATTGTCATACTGGCGTTGAAAAAAGCCGTCATGCAAGTATTCCTGGTACGCAAATCTGTATGAACTGTCATAAATATGTTCAAGAAGGACCAAAATATGGCAAAGATGAAATCAAAAAGATATATGACTATTCAGGTTGGGATCCTGATAAAGGAGCATTTGTAAAAGCACCTAAAAATATAGAGTGGGTACAAATTCATAATTTACCTGACCACGTTTATTTCAACCACTCACAACACGTAAAAGTGGGTAAAATTGAATGTCAAACTTGTCATGGCAAAGTTGAAGAGATGGAAACTGTTGAACAATTTGCTCCATTATCTATGGGCTGGTGTATCAACTGCCACAGAGAAACAAAAGTTCAGTTTGCTGACAATAATTATTATTCAGTATTTGAAAAATATCACGATGAGATTAAGAAAGGCAAGAGAGCTGGAGTTACTGTTGAAGATATAGGAGGAACTGAATGTCAAAAATGTCACTATTAAAATTAAAGAACCTTATTAATTTCTATATATAATGAGTAATAAAAAGTATTGGACTAGTTTAGATGAGTTAAATCAAACACCTGCTTATTTTGAGCAAGCTAACCAAGAATTTAGTTTAGTTGAAGATGCTACTGAAAGCATTGAAAATAAAGAGCCCAACAGAAGAGATTTCTTAAAAGCTATGGGATTCAGCGTTTCTGTTGCTGCGGTTGCGTCTGCATGTCAGATTCCTGTTAAAAATGCAATTCCTTACACATTTGATTTAAGAAACCAAATGCCAGAAGTAGTTCCTGGTGTTGCTGAGTTTTTTGCTACAACATATTATGGTTCTGCTGATTTTAACAGTATCTTAGTTAAAACAAGAGAAGGAAGACCAATTAAAATTGAAGGAAATCCATCTGCAAAATTTTTTGGAGGAACAAGTGCAAGAGCTCAGGCTACGGTTTTAGATTTATATGACGTTACAAGATTGCATAATCCTGTAAAAGCAAATAAAAAAATTGATTGGAAAAAAGCAGATGCTGAAATCATTAAAAAGTTAGAAGAGTTAAAAGTTGCTGGTCAAAAAGTAGTCGTAGTAACGAATACAATTTTATCTACTATCACTAAAAAAGCAATAGAACAATTAAAAACAACTTACCCAAATGTAAGTGTGGTTGCTTATGACCCAATTTCACAATATGCTATCAGAAAAGCAAGTGGCGGAATTATTCCTGCATACCAATTTGATAAAGCAGATGTAATTGTTGGTTTTAACTGTGATTTCTTAGGTACTTGGATGAATGGTACAGAAAATGCAGCTAAATATGTAACTAAGAGAGTGCCTACTCCAGAAAATCCTACAATGTCTCGCCATCACCAATTTCAATCTTCAATGAGTTTGACTGGTGCAAGTGCAGATTATAAATACCCTATTAAACCATCTGAAGAAAAACAAGTTCTAATTAATTTATATTCTAAGTTAGGTGGTTCTGTTGCTGGTGCAAAGGATTTTAGTAATAAAGAACTAAATGCAGGAATAGATAAAGTTGCTAAAGAATTAGCAGCAGCCAAAGGAAAAAGTATTGTAGTTTCAGGTACTAATGATGTAGAAATTCAATCTTTAGTGAATGCGATCAATGGTTCATTATCTAATTTTGGTGCAACTATCGATACTTCAAATACTTTAAATTTCAAGCAAGGTAATGATGAAGCATTAGCAACATTAGCAGCTGAATTAAAAAGCGGAGCTTATAAGGGTATTATCTTAGTTGGTGCAAATCCAGTTTATGATACTGTTTATGCTGAAACTTTTAAAAATGCTTTACAAAAAGCAGATTTAAGTATTTCAACTGCTGACAGAGTAGATGAATCTGCTCAATATTGTCAATATGTTGCTCCAAAATCACATTTATTAGAATCTTGGGACGTTATTGAACCTAGAGCAAACGTTTATGGTTTTGTACAACCAACAATTACACCTTTATTTGAAACAAGACAAGAAAGTGTTTCTATCTTAACTTGGGCAGGAAATACCAATGTTGCGATAGATTCTTTAGTTCAAGCAGAAATTGCTTCAGTAAGTGGTTTGTCTTATTCTGAGGCTTTACAAGCTGGTTTTGTAGATAAAACATCAGGAATTGGAGCTAGTGCCTTGCCTGGAATCAGTACAATAACAACTCCAACACAACCAAAAGGTATGGAGTTATATTTCTATGAAAAAGTTGCTATTGGAGATGGTAAATTGGCCAACAACCCATTCTTACAAGAAATGCCTGATCCAATTTCTAAAGCTACTTGGGATAATTATATTTTAGTTCCTTATTCATTTGCTAAAGAAAATAAGATTGATGCAATGCCTGCTGATAAGAAAGTACCAGTTGGTAAAATTACTGTTGCAGGAAAATCTTTTGAATTGCCGATTGTTGTACAATTTGGTCAAGCTCAAAACACTTTAGCTGTTGCTTTAGGTTATGGTAGAGAGAAATCAGGTAATGTAGGAACTGGTGTAGGTGCAAATTTATATCCAATTCTTAAAAATAACACAAATTCAGTTGATGGTGTTACTTTCGAATTGACTGGAAAAACATATAATTTAGGTTTAAACCAAACTTACCATACATTAATGGAAGACGTTTCTTTACCAGGTAAGCCTCTAAGATATAGAGGTATGGTTGTTAAAGAAACAAATTTAGCTTCATATACAAAAAGCGAAACTGCAGGTAATGAGGATAGAGAAGCAATACAAAAACATTTAGTAACGATGTATCCAACACCTAAATTCCCTGGACATCATTGGGGAATGTCGGTCGATATGAATGCATGTATTGGTTGTGGTGCTTGTGTTGTAGCTTGTAATATTGAAAATAATATTCCTGTTGTTGGTAGAAGACAAGTATTCAGAAGTCAGGAAATGCATTGGTTACGTATAGATAGATACTATAATGGAAATCCAGATAATCCAGATGTGTCTTTCCAACCTATGATGTGTCAACATTGTGATAATGCACCTTGTGAAAACGTTTGTCCAGTAAATGCAACAAACCACAGTTCTGAAGGTATCAACCAAATGGCATATAATAGATGTATTGGTACTAGATATTGTGCTAATAACTGTCCATTTAAAGTACGTCGTTTTAACTGGTTAGACTATCAAGGAAATGATATGTTTGGTTCATTCAATGATGGTACTCCAGGTTGGGGTGGAGCTGAAACAAAAGATTATATGTTTGATTCTTTAACAAGAATGGTATTAAATCCAGATGTTGTTGTAAGAACTAGAGGGGTAATCGAAAAATGTAGTTTCTGTACTCAAAGAATCCAATCAAGTAAATTAGATGCTAAAAAGCAAAATAGAAAATTACAAGATGGAGATGTTAAGACTGCTTGCCAAACAGCTTGTCCAACAAATGCAATTGTGTTTGGAGATATGAATGATAAAGATAGCCAAGTAGCACAAACATTTGATTCAGGTAGAAATTATTTCATATTTGAGGAACAACATTTCTTAAATCACGTTGGGTACCAAGTTAAAGTAAGAAATAAAGATGAAGAAGCTCAAAGAAGTTTCTTTGAAAAGGAAGGATAGTAAATTAATAATTAATAGAATATATAAATAACTAAAGCTTAGATATGGCAAGTCATTTTGAATCACCACTTAGAGAACCCTTAGTAAAAGGTAATAAGACCTATAAGCAAATTACTACAGATATAGTACGTTCAACGACAGGTGAATTACAAAACCGTTGGATATTTTGGACAACAATTTCTGCAATTGTTGCAACGTTTGGTGTGTTTTGTATTGCATGGGAAGTTGTATTTGGTATTGGATCTTGGGGTGCAAATAAAACAGTAGGTTGGGCATGGGATATTACCAACTTCGTTTGGTGGATTGGTATTGGTCACGCAGGTACTTTAATTTCAGCTATCTTATTATTGTTTAGACAAAAATGGAGAACAGGTGTAAATAGAGCTGCTGAAGCGATGACTATCTTTGCCGTAGTTTGTGCTGGTTTATTTCCAGTATTCCACATGGGACGTGTTTGGGATGCAATGTTTATATTCCCCTATCCTAATACGAGAGGTCCACTTTGGGTAAACTTTACTTCTCCATTACTTTGGGACGTATTTGCGATTTCAACTTATTTTACAGTATCATTATTGTTTTGGTACACAGGTTTAGTACCAGATTTTGCAACGATTAGAGACCGTTCTAAAACTAAAGGTCGTTGGACATTTTATAATATTCTAAGTTTTGGTTGGATAGGTAGTGTTAAACATTGGGAGAGATGGGAATCATTATCATTGATATTAGCGGGTTTATCTACACCGTTAGTATTATCAGTTCACACTATTGTATCTTTTGACTTTGCTACTTCAGTAATTCCAGGTTGGCACACGACAATCTTACCGCCTTATTTCGTTGCAGGTGCAATATTTTCAGGTTTTGCGATGGTATTAACATTGATGATTGTTGCTCGATATATTATGAAATTAGAAGATTATATCACTTTAGCTCATATTGAATCAATGAACAAAATTTTGTTATTGACTGGTACTATGGTTGGTATAGCATATTTAACAGAGTTATTTACAGCTTGGTATTCTTCAAATCAATATGAACAACATCAATTTGCGACAAGAGCATTTGGTTCTACTTATGCTTGGGCTTATTGGATTATGATGTCTTGTAATTTAATATCGCCACAAATATTTTGGGTTAGAAAGTTTAGAAGAAACATTAAAGTAACCTTTGTAATGTCCATATTGGTAAATATCGGTATGTGGTTTGAGCGTTTTGTGATTATCGTAATTTCATTACATAGAGATTATTTACCGTCAAGCTGGTTATACTATTCTCCAACTTGGATTGAGATTGGAATTTTTATTGGTACGATTGGTATATTTATGACGTTGTTCTTAGCATTTTGTAGATTTTTCCCAGTTGTTGCAATTGCTGAGGTTAAATCAATTTTGAAAAGAAATGGTAATCAAGCTAAAGTTCATCAGTTAGAGGAAGTAGCTGACCAAGAGGTTTATAAATCTGTAAACAAAGAAGAATTATTACAATATAAATAATAACAAACACATCTTATAATAAAAGATATGAGCAATACAAAAAAATATTTAGTGGGAATGTTTGATGATGATGATGTATTATTACATGCCATTAAAAATATTCGCAAAGAAGGATTTAAAATAACAGACTGTTTTACACCTTTCCCTGTTCACGGTATTGAGAGTGCTATGAATATTGAACCAACAAGATTACATACTGCTGGTTTTATGTTTGGTGCGACAGGTATGTCAGTAGCTTTGGGTGTTATTACTTTTGTTAATGCATTTGATTATCCTACCATCTTTGGTGGTAAACCTTATTGGGCTTTAATGGCTTATGTTCCGATTGTATTTGAACATACAGTATTATATTCTGCGGTAGGTATGGTAGTTGCATTTTATTATTTATGTAAATTATTCCCAGGAAAAGTGCCTACTATTATTGACGAAAGAACTACTGACCATTTATTTGCTTTAACATTTGAAATAGATGGAAGTCAAGATACAGTTGCAATTTCTGATTTATTGAAAAAGGAAGGTGCTATTGAGGTTTATCAAAAAGAAGTTTAATATTATAACATGAAACAATTATCATATATTACAATTTTATCATTTATTATACTTTCTAGTGCTTGTATTAGAAATTCTAAGAAACCTGGAAGAGAGTATATGCCTGATATGGTTCACAGTACTGCTTATGAGGCTGGAAGTGTGAATCCTATATTTAAAGATGGCAAAACAAATCAATTACCTCCTAAAGGTAGTGTTGCTCAAGGCAAATATATTTATCCTTATGACAATACCATCGAAGGGTATGAAGCATCAACAGTAAATAAAAATCCTTTTACTTTTACTAAAGATGAAGTAGATAATCAAGGAAAACATTTATATAAAATAAATTGTGCTATTTGCCATGGAGATAAAGGAGATGGTCAAGGTCATTTAGTAGAAATTGGTAAATTTCCACCTCCGCCAACTTACTTGTCTGGTGTGCTTTTAACTCTACCAGAAGGAAAAAGATATCATACTGTAATGTACGGAAAAGGCTTGATGGGTTCTTATGCATCTCAATTAGATCATAGAGAAAGATGGTTAGTTTTAGAATATGTTAAAACTTTACAAGGAGATGCTGGTGCATCAGCACCTGCAACAGACTCAACTAGTACTGCGGCAAAATAATTAACTGATTAAGTTTAAATATAAAATATAATAAGATACTAATGAATACATATACTTTTGAATCGGGTACAAAGTCTAAAATCTTAATTACATTTGTAATTGGAGTATTAATCCTTTTATTAGGTATTGGATTAAATATGGGCAAAGGAGATAAAACTTCTAATCATAATGTTACTCATCAAGCTGAAGCTAAAGATCCAGGACATGATGCTCATGGTGGTCATAATGCAGATGCTCAAGGTCATGATAGTCATGAGCAACCTATTACTTTAAAGGCAAAATTATTAGCTAATTTTTACTCTTTATTCATCTTTGCTTTCTATATAGCTTTAGCTGCACTATTCTTTATTTCGGCTGCGACTATTACATGGGGTGGATGGCATATACAAATACAGAAGATTCCATTAGCGATGACTAGGAATATTTTTGTTTTTCTTTTCATTTTATTTTTATGTTTTTTCTTTTTTAAACATGATTTATTTGAATGGACACATGAATATTTATATGACAAAAATGCAGAAACGTATGATCCTATTTTAGCATTTAAGAGGGATTATTTGAATATGCCACGTTTTTGGTCATTCTTTGTAATCCAAGTATTAGCAGCTGGCGGTATGTCTTTTTTGTGGTGGAGAAATATGGATAAACAAGACACTAATCCATCTTTAAAATTATTTTCTCAAAGTAGAGTTTATTCGGCGGTAACAATTGTTTTGATTGCTTTTGTTATCTCTACATTTGCAACTTGGGATTGGACGATGTCTGTTCAACCTCATTGGTATAGTACAATGTGGCCTTGGTACACAATGGCTAGTGGTGCGGCAACGATGTTCTCTATTGTAATATTAATTATTTTGCACTTAAAATCAAAAGGTTTATTGACAAAGGTTAATGAAAACCACATGCACGATATTGGTATATTAATGTTTGCGGTAAGTATTTTTTGGACATATTTATATTTTGACCAATATATGTTAATTTGGTATGGTAATATTCCAGAAGAAACAATTTTCTTTTTAAAGAGAAGAACGTGGGATACTTATGGATTTATTTTCCACTTAACAGTTGTTGTAAATTTCTTATTGCCATTATTAATATTAATGACTAGAAAGGCTAAAAGAACGCCAAAAGTACTTACGATTACTGCAATAATTTTAATTTTAGGACATTGGATGGATTTCTATTTAATGGTAGGTCCTCCATTAGTACCAAGCGGTGGTTTTGGATTAATTAGTTTAGGAGCTTTATTAATTGTTGGAAGTTTATTTACTTTTGTAACTTTATTCTCACTTTCTAAAGTTAAAGATTTAGAATCTTCTACACATCCTTATGTAAAAGAAAGTTATAATCACCATATTTAATAAATTATATAATCAATTTTTTATGTCTTCTTTATTTTTAATTCTTTTACTTGTAGCTGCGATTATTTTTATTGTATTTCAAATTAAGAAAATTTCAAATTTGATTAATATTTTTAAAGATATTAAGCAACAAAATATAGCTTAGCTTAAAAGTATATACAATAATTTTATAAAACTTTGGTTAAAAAATTACCTATCAACTTTGGGGTGATTGATTAACCAAAGTTTTTTTATTTTATTCTAATTTTCTTGAATTTATTAATTTCAGAAGTGATTTTATTTTTTTTGATTATATCCTATTTAATTTTTTGAATAGCTTTAATTTGCTATGTTTTTTAATATATTTTCATTTTTTCTTGAAAATAAATAACTTATATTTTTAGTAGCATTTTATTTAGGATTATTTATTATTTTTTTCTGTTTTTTCTTTTTTATTTAATTTTATTTTTTACCTTTGGCATATGAATATACGCATAGTATATTTGTTAATTAAGATTAATAATATTTAAGATTCTTTTTTGTTAATTTTTAATTTACATTACAAAATATGAAGTATTATCAATATAAATAAAATAATTTAAAATAACATAATATGTTTACAGCAGTTCTAATCCTTTTAATTATTGCTTTACTTTTCTTTGTTGTGCTTCAAATAAGCAAAACCTCAGATTTAATAGATGCTATTAAAAAAGAAAACAATAAAGATAGCCATTCAAAAAGTGCTTTGTATTTTTCATTAATAGGTTTTGGTGTTCTAATTTATACAATTATAAGTTGGATTACAGAATCTAAAAAGTTTCTTCCAGTTTCTGCTTCTGAAGAGGGCGTTGCAATTGATAATTTAATGAATTTTATTCTAGTTTTAACTGGTATTGTTTTTATTCTTACACATATATTGTTGTTTTACTTTATTTACAAATACCATTATAGAAAAGATCGTAAAGCGGATTTTTATCCTCATAATAACAAATTAGAAATTATTTGGACAGTAGTACCTGCCATTGTGATGATTGGTATCGTTTTATTTAGTTTAAGTAGCTGGAGTAAAATATTTACGAAACAAGATGAAGGTACTTTAGCAATAGAAGTAACAGGTAAACAATTTGCATGGGTAGTTAGATATCCTGGTAAAGATGGTAAGTTAGGTGTTAGAGATTTTACATTGGTAAATTCTGATAATGAATTAGGTGTTAATTGGAACAATAAAAATAGTCATGACGATATGTTAGTTGATGAAATAGTATTACCTGTTAATAAACCTGTTATTGTTCATATTGGAGCTTTAGATGTAATCCATAGTTTTTATTTACCTGAATTTAGGGTAATGATGGACGCTGTTCCTGGTGTTCCTACAAAAATGGCTTTCAAACCAACGATTACTACTGAAGAAATGCGTAAGAAATTAGAAAATCCTGATTTTAATTATGTATTAGCTTGTAATCAATTGTGTGGAAGTGGACACTATAATATGCAAAAAAGAGTTAGAGTTGTTACAGAAGATGAATATAAACAATGGTTAAGAGAACAAAAATCTTATTATAGATCGGTTGTTAAACCTGCTTTAGATGATAAGGCAGCTCAAGATACTGCTGTTGTTGAAACGACTTCTGGAAATTTTGAAAATAAATTATCTACTGGATTTAGCTTAGTTGGAGCAATTACTAATGGCGTTGAAAATAAATTATTTGATTTCTTGAATAGCAATCAAGCTGTTTCTAAAGATTTATGGTTCTCTTTTGATAGATTGTTGTTTGCTACTGGAAGATCTACTTTATTACCAAGTTCTCAAGAACAATTGAAAAATATTGCTGAAATATTAAAAGCATATCCTAATGTTGAAATTAAATTAGGTGGCTATACTGATAATGTTGGAAATCCAGAAGATAATTTAAAACTATCAACAGATAGAGCAAAATCAGTATTGAATGAATTATCCAAATTAGGTGTAGATGTAAAAAGATTATCATCAGAAGGATATGGACAAGAGCATCCTATTGCATCAAATGATACAGATGCAGGAAGACAACTAAATAGACGAATTGATATTAGAGTTACTAAAAAATAATAAATTAAAATTAAAAGTTATATAAAATGGTTACTTCTGCAATAGAAAACAATATAGATGGACATGCACATCATCATACAGAAACCTTTATTTCTAAATATATTTTTAGTTTAGATCATAAAATAATTTCACGTCAGTTCCTTTTTGCAGGTATGGCTTGGGCTGTTTTAGGTGGTTTACTTTCGGTGTTATTTAGAACGCAATTAGCTTGGCCAAATGAAACATTTCCATTATTGGAAACACTTTTTAGTACATGGTACACTGATGGAATATTAAAACCTGAAGCGTATAATGCGATGATTACGATGCATGGTACGATAATGATTTTCTTTGTATTAACGGCAAGTTTAACAGGTACTTTTGCTAATTTACTTGTACCTTTTCAAATTGGAGCAAGAGATATGGCTTCTCCATTATTAAATGCACTTTCTTTTTGGATTTTTATTTTGGCTAGTTTCTTTATGCTAGCTTCTTTATTTGCACCAGATGGTGCTCCTTCAGCTGGTTGGACTGTTTATCCTCCTTTAAGTGCATTACCACAAACTTCTCCTGGCTCAGGATTAGGAATGACGCTTTGGTTAATTGCAATTGCACTATTTATTATTTCTACATTAATGGGTGGTTTGAATTATATTTCAACTATTTTAAATATGCGTACTAAAGGTATGACAATGTATAGAATGCCATTAAGTGTTTGGGCTTTATTTTTTACTGCGATTGTTGGTCTATTAGCTTTCCCAGTATTATTATCTGCTGCTGTATTATTAATCTTTGATAGAGGATTAGGAACTAGTTTCTTTTTATCAAACATCGTTGTTGGTGGAAATCCATTACCATATTCTGGAGGTAGTCCAATTTTGTTCCAGCATTTATTTTGGTTCTTAGGTCACCCTGAAGTATATATTATTATTTTACCAGCTATGGGTATTGTATCTGAAGTTTTAGCAATTCATTCTAGAAAGCCTGTATTTGGTTATAAAGCAATGATTTTCTCATTATTGGGAATTACGATTATGAGTTTCTTGGTTTGGGCTCACCACATGTTTGTTTCTGGATTGAATCCATTTTTAGGTGGTGTTTTTACCGTCTTTACTTTATTAATTGCGATTCCATCGTCTATAAAAGTATTCAACTGGCTAACAACCATATGGAGAGGTAATTTTCATATTAATCCTGCATCTATATTTGCAGTAGGTTTTGTTTCTCTTTTTATTTCAGGAGGTTTAACTGGTATTTGGTTAGGAAGTGCTACTGTAGATATACGTTTACATGATACTTACTTTGTTATTGCTCACTTCCACTTAGTAATGGGTGTTGCAGCGTTTTTTGGTATGTTTGCTGGTGTTTATCACTGGTTTCCAAGAATGTTTGGTAGAATGATGAATAATACTATGGGTTATATTCATTTTGTTGTTACTTTTGTTGGTGCTTATTTAATCTTCTGGCCAATGCACTTTATGGGATTGTCTGGAGTACCAAGAAGATATTATCATTTTAATGAATTTGATGCTTTTTCTCAATATGCTAATATGAATGTGATAATTACAGTTGTTACAATCATAGTTTTTATCACTCAATTTATATTTATTTTTAATTTCTTCTACAGTATGTATTTTGGCAAAAAGGCACCTCAAAATCCTTGGAATGCAACTACCTTAGAATGGACTTCTCCTATGGAAGGAATACATGGAAATTGGGAAGGTGATTTACCAGTTGTTCATAGATGGCCTTATGATTATAGTAAACCTGGTGCTGATGAAGATTTTATTGCTCAAACTACGCCATTAAAAGAAGGAGAAATAGAAAGTCATTAATATTTTTTTCAAGTTATTTTGATTACTAATCATACATATCAATCATCACTAAGTTATTCAATTAAAAAATGGATAGCCATATTTAGTGCAATTACAAAATTGAGATTGTCTTTATTGGTTGTCTTTTCTGCTGTAATGTCTTATTGGTTTGCAAATGTTAATCTAAATGCAAAAAGTTTAATTCTTTTAAGTATTGCTGGCTTTTTAGTTACTGCATCATCAATTACAATCAATCAAATATTTGAAAAGGATACTGATAAATTAATGGATAGAACAAAAAATAGACCTTTGCCTACTCAACAAATTAGTGTTGTGTTTGCATCTGTATTAGCTGGAGTTCTTGGAGTTATTGGTATAACGATTTTAGGTTTTTATTTTAATCCGATTTCTGGTTTATTAGGTGCATTATCCTTAATTAGTTATGGATTTATTTATACACCATTCAAAAAGATTTCTCCAATTGCTGTATTTATTGGTGCAGTCCCAGGTTCTTTACCTTTACTAATAGGTTGGACAGCTGCGACAGGAACAATTGGCTTAGGTGGTGTTGTCTTATTTTTTATTCAGTTTTTTTGGCAAATTCCTCATTTTTGGGCAATTGCTTGGTTAGCACATGAAGACTATAATAAAGCTGGATTTCACTTATTACCCAATAATGAAAAATCGAGAAACTCGGCATTGGCAAATATTCCATATTTGATGTTTTTAATCTTAGTTTCAACGTTACCTTATTTCTTTGGAATGACTGGCTTGGTTTCTCTTTTTATATCAATTTTAACAGGAATATATTTTCTTATTCAAGGAATACAATTATCAATTGATTTGAATAATAAGAGTGCTTTAAAATTGATGTTTGCTTCATTTTTTTATTTACCAATCGTGTTAATTGCTCTAAATCTAGATAAAATATAATTTATATGGAATATTCATTAAAATATCAAGAACGTAATCAAGGAGCACATAAATTTATTATGTGGTTGACAATTGCCTCTTCTTGTATGATTTTTGCGGGTTTTACAAGTGCTTTTTTAGTAAGAAAAGGTGCTGGTGGAGCTTGGACTGGGTTTGATATTTCTTCTGTGTTTAGTATTTCCACGTTTATTATTTTATTTAGCAGTGCAACTATGGTTGTTGCTCATATTGCTAACAAAAAAGGTAATTTAGGTTTTGCATCTTTTGCTTTGTTTTTAACTTTTGCTTGTGGATTGCTTTTTTGCTATTTTCAATATACAGGCTGGGTTTATTTAACAAACCAAGGATTTTATCCTGCTGGAAATCCTAACCCTTCTCCTCAATTTTTATTTGTTATTGTGATTATACACGCGATACACGTTTTAAGTGGTATGTTATTCTTATTTATTGCTTCAATAAAGAGTTTTCTATTGCTTAAATCAGATAAACAATTAGTTGTTAATCCCAATTCAAATGTTTTACAAGTTAGAACAGATTTATTAAGTATGTACTGGCATTTTATGGGCATACTTTGGTTATATCTTTTTGGTTTTTTATACTTTTTCTTATAAAATAATAAAATAATTATATGTCAGAAGCTTTAGAAATTACGAATCCTACACAACATCATTCTAATTGGCCAACTCCGGACAATAATGAAGGTGGAGAGAAGTCACCTGTAAATATGAGTTATGGAAAAACCATGATGTGGTATTTCTTATTATCAGATGCTTTTACTTTTTCTGCATTCTTGATTGCATATTTAGCTATTAGAATGAGTCATGTATGGTGGCCTAATCCAAATTATGTATTTAATGCAATGCCTTTCCTTGAAGGTGTTAAAGCGCCAATGGGTTTTGTTACAATTATGACATCAATCTTGATTTTAAGTTCAGTTTTTGTTGTACGTGCTGTACAGGAAGGACATCGAATGAATAAAAAAGGTGTTGCCATGTGGATGGTTGGTGGTATCATCGGCGGTATGATGTTCTTAGGTTGTCAGGCTTGGGAATGGTCACACTTAATCCACGAGGGTTTACGTCCATTCTTTAATCCATTTATTTTAGATGCAGAAGGAACTTTAAGAATAGCTCAAAGTGCCATAAATGAAACAACAGGAATAAGAGAAATTGCTGTAAATGCCCAAAATCAATTTGTTGATGTTCATGGCGTAGCTCATACTATTGGTGAAGGTATGAAGCAAGGTGGTCCAGAAACATTTGGTGCTTTGTTCTTTGGAATTACTGGATTTCATGGTTTTCACGTGTTTACAGGTATCTGCTTAAATATTTATGTTTTGATAGCTACTTTAAACGGAACCTTTGAAAGAAGAGGTCATTATGAAATGGTTGAAAAAATCGGATTATATTGGCACTTTGTGGATTTAGTTTGGATATTCGTATTCCTAGCTTTCTATTTAATGTAATTCAATTTAAACTTTTAAAATCTATATAAAATACATATTATGAGCGAAGTAATGACAGACGAACAATATAATAGCCAAGTTAAAGCAGTTTGGCGTGCTACAATATATTTAACTATACTTACAGTAGTAGAAGTTTCTATGGCTTTATTTATGCATGGTAAGGTTTCTACTTTTGTTTTAAATTCTCTATTTGTTTTAATGACACTTTGGAAAGCTTATTTTATTATTGGAGAGTTTATGCATGTCAAGTATGAAAGTAGAGCTTTGGTAATGACTTTAGGTTTGCCTTTGACATTTTTAGTTTGGGCTGTTATAGCGTTTGCACATGATGGAAATGCTTGGTTAAAAGCATTCTTAGAAGTTACTACGCCTTAACTAAATCTAATGGGCTTAGAAATTAATAAAGGAAATAGGGGATGTTTGATTGCTGGAGTTATCGGTGTCATTTTTCCACTTATCTTTTTTATTATTTTTAAGTATATGGATACCAATAGAGAGCAACTCAATACGGATACTTGTTTGCCTATTTATGGAAATAAAACACTTAATAGTTCAAAAGATACAATCTATCATATTGTTCCTTCATTTTCTTTTTTAGACCAAAATGGAGATACAATTACAGATGCTATTATGCAAAATAAAGTAGTTGTTGCTGATTTTTTCTTCACGACTTGCACTTCAATTTGTATTGATATGACAAAGAATTTGAGAAAAATCCAAGAACATTTTCTCAATGATAGAGATGTTATGATTTTATCTTATACAGTCAATCCCGAAGCTGATTCAGTAAAACAATTGCAAAAATATGCTGTTGAAAATGATGTAAATGGTAAACTTTGGCATTTATTGACAGGAGATAAAAAGGAACTATATGATTTGGCTAGAAATGGTTATTTAGTTACAGCAGTGCAAGGCGATGGTGGCCCAAATGATTTTATTCATAGTGAAAAATTAGTTCTAGTGGATAAAGAAAAAAGAATTAGAGGTTTTTATGACGGAACTAAAAATGATGAAATTATAAGATTGAAAAAAGATGCTCAAAAACTTTTGGTAAGTTATATTATTATACCCAAAGAAGATAAATGATGAGCTATAAACAAATTAATATTCTAATAGCTATCCTATCGATTGGTGTTCCTTTAATAATCGTTAGCCTTTTAAAATCTGCCCCACCATCTATCGAACATACTATAAATTTGAATTTCTTTCCAAAGCTCAATGCAACTTTAAATACAGGTACTTCTTTATGTTTGATTTTTGGTTTGTTTTTTATCAAAACTAAAAGAATTAAATTACATAGGATTTCGATGCTTACGGCATTAGTATTGTCTTGTGTTTTCTTAGTTAGTTATTTATTCTATCATACTTTTAAAATAGAAGATACCAAATTTGGTGGAGAAGGTGCAATACGTTATGTTTACTATTTTATATTATTGACACATATTGTTTTGGCTGCTATTATTCTTCCTTTTGTTTTAAAGACTTTTTCTTTCGCATTAATCACTAAAGAATTTGAGAAACATAAAAAATGGGCAAGGTGGACTTATCCATTTTGGTTATATGTTTCCATTACAGGTGTTTTAATCTATATTTTTTTAGCACCTTATTATTAGTTTTTTATTTTAATTCAGTATATTTACAATATTATGTTAGTAAAGAGAATACTTTCCGTTTTATTATTGATGTTATTTATTGTAACACCAATTTTATCCAATGCTCAATGCTCGATGTGTAGAGCTGCTGCAGAAGGCTCTGATTATGCTAAAAGTTTAAATGCAGGAATTTTATATTTACTTTTAGCTCCATTTCTATTTATAATTACATTAATTATAGTTTGGATTAAGAATAAAGATAAATTTTCTAGCCATGAATATTAAGAATTGGTTTTATGCGATTGGTTTTGTTAGCGTTTTAGTTTTAGGTTGTAAAAAACAAAGCTCAGAGGAAACTTATACAGACTTGCCTAATAGTGGAACGTTAAGTTTTTTGACTTATAATGTCGCTGGATTGCCAGAAGGTATTAATTCAGACCAATTCCCTTCAAGACATATACCATTAATAAGTCCACTTTTGAATAACTTTGATGTGGTAAATGTTCAAGAAGACTTTGCGTATCATGATAAATTATATAAGGATATTACCCTTAAATACAAAACAAAATATGTTGCTGATTTAGTTTTTGGTGATGGTTTAAATACCGTTTCCAATTTACCAATTTTGGATTATAATAGAACAAGATGGGATAGTTGTAATGGAACAGACTGTTTAACGCCTAAAGGTTTTACATATAGTAGATTACGCTTTAATGAAACCGCATCTATTGATTTGTATAATGTACATGCAAATGCGGGTGATTCTGAAAAAGATTGGGCGGCACGAAGAAATAATATCCTTCAATTATTAACTTATATTGAAACGCATTCTGCTGGAAAAACGGTTGTTTTGATGGGTGATTTTAATTGTCGATATACAAGAATGGGAGATAATATAAAATTATTGTGCGATAGTTTAGGCTTTAAAGATGTTTGGATAGAATTAATTAGAGGCGGTGTTTATCCCGAAAAAGGTGATGAAGCTTTAAAGGATTGTGTTGTGAAATATTCTAGTGTTAATTGTGAGGTCGTTGATAAAGTTTTCTATAGAAACACTGGAAATATTGAGCTTAAACCTATATTTTTTGACCAAGATAATCCTTTGTTTTTTGATGATTCAGGTATGCAATTATCGGATCATAGACCTATGAATGTTAAGTTTGAATACCAAATAAAATAGGTTCTATTTTTTTATTACTGATGTTTTACTTTTCTTATTAGGAGTAAATAATTCTTTTAGACTATCAAAATCTTTTTGGAAACTAATGGCTCCACCAGTTCTTAACCTATCTTGATTGATAATATCAAAATCGCCAGTTTTGGCAAATGTTTTCAGACGTATTCTTCCATCTGCTGTAATTAGGTATTCCAATACGAAATCACTGGTAAATGTTGAGTTGTTGCTATTGGTACTGATGCCATTGATATCGGTTGTAGTTGTTCCAAAATTGACATTACCACCCACAGTAAAAATTAATCTACTATTGAATAATTCTTGCTTATAGCTAAATCCAAATTGTCTAGATTCTTTAGATTCTATATCTTTTAAAAGCACATCTAAACTTGCACCTTTTAAGCCCAATTGCTCCAATCCTTTGGTAAATAAATTGGAGATTTGTTGAGTAAAGAATTGCGTAAATGAATTACTTGCACCACTAAATTGTTGTTCGCCTAAACCACCTGTTACAAAAGGAATAAAGCCATTGAACAATAACAAGCCAAATGCTTGATTATATACTTCTGTTTTGTTGTTGTTAATTCTTTCGAGCATTTGTATAATATCTTGCGTTTGTGCATCTAAAGAATTATTGCTTGGAGAAACTAAGAAGTTGATATCTGGTTTGGAGAGTGTATTCGTAATTAATAAGTTTAAATCGATAGGAATGGAGCGATTAAGGATATTTTTGTTTAAGGAATCTGAAGTATTTAATAAATTTCTGATAGATGCATTGACATTATAAACCGCATTGATATCCAACATAGCATTCATTGGATCGCCAGCAAATGTTATTGTACTTCCATTCTTTATTTTGAAAATTTTGGAGATAATATTTTGGAATTTAAAATTGTAATTTCCATTTGTTATTGTATAAGTCCCATTCAAATCTAGTTTGCCATTTTTATCTAAATTCATAGTGAGATTTCCACTTCCTCTCGCTGAAATTTTATCACCTGTACTTTGGTCCAAAATAATATTTGCCTCTGCATCTGGCGTGGCTATGATATTCATTAATATACTAATCCCATTAAATTTTATTTTGTCTTGAATAACTTTTGTGGTGTCATTTGGATTAAAGAATGTGATATAGCTATAATTTGCTTTTGTATTTTTACCACTAACTGGCAAATTAAAAACAGTTTTGTTGAGTGTACTAGCATTCACTTCAATTTTTAAATCATTAAATGGACCATTAATATTTGCATTTCCACTTGCAAAAACATCGCCATAAAAATCTTGGTTGTCTGCAAATTGTGTATGCATAAAATGATAGCCTAAAGGTGTATTGAAAACTACTTTATCTACTGTGAAATTCTTAAAACTATTGTGTAATAATCTACCACTTACAGAAGCATTATTGCCTATTTCATCAAATACAGTTAAAGTGCCAAAGTCAAAGCCACTTTTGTTAAGTGCAATTACTTCATTTTTTGGAATTCTAAAAGTAGTACCTAAATAACGCATTTTAATTGTTGCTGTATCTAGTAAAGTTGCTTGTCCGTCTAGTACTATGTTTTTTAGTGAGCCAGAAACTCTGACATTGCCTTTGACATAAGTATTTTTTACAGAGATTTCATTTTTTAAGAGTGTTTGTAAGAAACTTAAATCCAACTTATCAATAAGTGCATCGACATCTAGTTTTTCTTTTCCTTTTACTTGCATATCGTAACTTCCATTGAATGCAAGTTGATAATTTGGGTCATCTAAAACACCACCAAATTCCGCTATTTTTTTACCACCTCGACCATAAATAGCATCTAAACCAATATATTTTGCTTCATAATCAATTATTTTAAAATCATTGATGACTAAATCAGTATGAATTTCTGGATTTTTTAAGACATTTTTCAAATTGATAGTTCCTGTCAAATCGCCTCTTTTTATTGAGCCTGTTGTGTCAATAATTTGTGCAATATCTGCTAAGTTGATGTTGTTTAAAGTAAGCTTTAAATCAGATAATGTGTTTTTGCCATTTTGTAAATATATAGCTTGTTGATCTTGAACTATTTTAAAACCTTGTGTTTCAAATATGCTATCGTAAAGCATTACACTATTCCCTTTTTCAATAACCCAATACTTATCGTTCAATTTTATTTTAGAATCTAAAATTTTAGCAATCGTTGTATCATTGGTAAAATTTAAAGTAGAAACCATCTGAAAGCCATTCTTTGAAGTATTTGGCTCAACTGAAATGCTTGTCAGTATTTGTTCTAAAGAACTGTTTAAATCAAGATTAATATCATCAAAAGATACCTTGCCAGATTTTATATTTTTAACTGAAAATTCAGATAATAATTCTTTCCCTTGATTATAAGTTGCTAAATTAATTTTAGCTAATGCTATTTTATCATAATTGATAGAATCAGCTCGAACACTAACATCAAAATAATCAACAGAATTATTAAATCCGCCATTAATATTTAATTCGCTTGTATAATTTAATTTTGGCAAAAATACTTTAAATATACCACCAAAATCTGAATGCATAAATATTTTAGCTTTTATGTCTTGCAATTGATTTTTCTTTAATTCTTTTTCACTTGGTTTAATTAATGTTGAATATTTACTCAAATAAACTTTGGCTGATGGTACAAGTGTAAGTGGATTAAAATTACCCTTCAAATCTATATCTATTTCATTTGATTTAATTATATAATGTTTGAAATTTTCTAAGCTTTGCATATCTGCAGAAAGGTCAGATAATGTCAACATATTTTTCTCATTCTGAATAATAATATTGTCGAATTTAGCTATGCCATTAATATTGTTTATGTTGTTGCCACTCGCTTTTATTGCACCATTCATAGATATAATAACTGAATCTTTAGCTAATTTAAAATCTCTTAGATTAGCATTTTTCAATTGAATATTAAAGTTGTAATTTGGAATTTTATCATTAAAATCTGCTAATCCGTTGAAGTCAAACAAAAAGCACCCATCATCATAAAATGCATTTCCTGTAAATTTCTTTTTATCTAATATTCCATTGATATCAATTTCATTAAATACAAAACCATTCAGGTAAAAATTCTTTACTTTTCCTATTAATTTTGTGTTGATGTTTTTAAGACTGAATCCATTGCCAAGTGCATTCATATCCAAATCTATCGTACCTAGTAGTTTTTGATTGCCAGTAAGTTCTGCTAAGTTTAATTTTTCAGCAATTATCTTACCTTGATATTTTGGGGCATTACCTTTTGGAAATTGTAAGTGAATATCGGCACCAATCGAACCTAAATTGTCTGTTATTAAATTTCCTTTAGTATAAAAATCATCAATATATCCTTTGAAACTACCATTGAATTTTACATTTCCGGCATTGGCTACTTGTTTCGGCATTTTCAAGAAAGGCAACATAGAGCCTAAATCATTGACATTGGTTTGTATATTATTGACATATAAGTCAAATAAAGTTTGTTTGATTTTTGGTAATCCTTTGATATTTCCAGTAATATCTAATTTCGTTTTTGAACCTGCTTGAACATTAATGGTCTTGATTTTTAGATTATCTAATGGTCCACGTACATTAGCTATTAAATCTGCTTTTTCTGGTAGATATTTTTTTATAGAAGGGACAAAACTAAGGACATCATTTCTATATACTTTACTTTCTTTGATATTTGCATCTAATATAACATCTTGAGCAAAATGAGAAAAATCTTTCCAATTATTCATAAATAGAAGTGCATAATCTCCATTGATTTCACTCTGATTCATTTGAATATTTGCATCACTTAAATTAATAGTTTTGTTGTCCAATAGTACATCTCCTGATATATCTTTAATTTTTATATTGTTGGCTAGAATGGTGTTTAAATATTTAATTTCAGTATATAAGCCAGTTGTATCCCAACCAAAATCCTTTATTTTTGTATTAATTTGGGCAATATTCATATTGCTGATATTAAAATCGCCAACTTTAATAGGTTTCCTATTCAGCATATCCATTAGATATTGACCATCTGTGATTTCAGTCTTCCCAACTTTTAATAATAAACCTAAATTTTGTGGGGCAAATGGTTTACTTGTTTTTTTCTTTTCTTTTTTTTGTCGATTGTATAGTGTTAAAGCAACGATAGGTTTATTAATTTCTATATAATCTACATCAACTAATAGTTTGTTGAGGTCTAATTTATTGATATGTGCATCTAGTTTTTTTGCAGTTATTTTTAATCCAGTTCCACCATATTGGTCATCATACTTTAAGTCGATATTCGTTAATAAAAGATTATTGACTTTTAAATCTAAGCTGGTATTGGATTTTTTCTTTTTTTCTTTTTTCTTATCAGATTTTAATGCATCAATAATATTGGAAAAATTATATAAACTATCGGTTTCTGTTCTGTATCCATTGAATTTTAATCCATCTATTACAACATTGCCTACATAGATTTTATTTTCTTTTAAAGTATTGATTTGAGAATAAAGCGATTTGCCAAGTAATAAGTCTGCACGAACGATATTTGCAAACAGTAAAGTATCTTGGTGTTTGTCTTCTAAATAAATTTGTTGGAGTTCAATAGTTTTTATAAATCGAATATCTACAGAGCCAACACTGACTTTACTGCCTAGTTTATCAGAAAGTAAAATACTTGCTTTTTGTACTGCCCAAGTTTGAAATTTAGGAATTTGGATAAGTACAGTTAAGGTTAGAAAGGATAAAAGAAACAAAAATATAATGGTACTAATTAATACTGCGATATATTTTACAACTTTTTTCATAGTACCTTTGTAGGAGTAGATACAAAAATAAGTTATTTATTACAAAAACAATGCCTACTTGTATATTAGCAATAGAATCTTCATGTGACGATACTTCTTGTGCGGTTTGTGTAGATGGTAAAATCTTGTCGAATGAAGTTGCCACTCAGCATATTCACGAACAATATGGTGGTGTTGTTCCAGAGTTAGCAAGTCGTTCGCATCTTAAAAATATTGTGCCAGTTGTGGATATTGCATTGAAAAAAGCACAAGTTGAATTAAAAGATATTAATGCAGTTGCTTTTACACGAGGACCAGGTTTGTTGGGTTCTTTATTAGTTGGTGGAATGTTTGCAAAGGCTATGGCTCAAAGTTTAGATGTTCCATTGATTGATGTGCATCATATTCAAGCACATATTTTAGCTCATTTTATTGATGAACCTAAACCTAAATTTCCTTTTTTATGTTTAACCGTTTCAGGCGGACATACACAATTAGTGATTGTAAAAGATTATTTAGAAATGGAAATCATTGGACAAACAATTGATGATGCGGTAGGAGAGGCATTTGATAAGACGGCAAAAATGTTAGGCTTACCTTATCCCGGCGGTCCTTTGATAGATAAATATGCTCAAACTGGAGATATTACTAAATATAAGTTTTCTGAGCCTAAAATTCCAGAATTGAATTTTAGTTTTAGTGGATTTAAAACTCAAGTTTTATATTTTTTACAAAAGCAAGAAAAGCTGAACCCTAATTTTATTCAAGAGAATTTAGCTGATATTTGTGCTTCTATTCAATATAATTTGATTAAGATTCTTATCAATAAATTAAAAACAGCAAGTCAGCAATTTTCAATAAATGAAATTGCAATTGCTGGAGGCGTTGCTGCAAATTCAGAATTGAGAAAACAATTACAATCAACGGCAAATCAATTGAATTGGAAAGTTTATATCCCCGATTTTCAATATTGCACAGATAATGCAGGAATGATTGCCATTACTGCTTATTATAAATTTTTAAACAATCAGTTTTGTGCTTTAGATACGCCCATTCAACCTAGATTAAATTTTTAAAATGACAAGAATCGACATCACAGTTCCAAACAAGGTATTATTTGAAACTAATTTTCTCATAAAAGAGGAAGATATAAATTTTGCAAACCACATGGGCAATGAACGGATATTGGTTTTTGCAAATATAGTTCGAACAAATTTTTATAAACACCTAGATTTATTAGAAGGAGATTGGGCAAATGGACACGGAACTATTGTTGCTAATCATTCCATAAAATATGTATCTGAAGGGTTTTTGGGTGATGAAATTATTTGTCAGGTAGGTGTCAATGAATTAAGCTCTTGTAGTTTTGATATGGTCATGCATTTTATCAAAAATGAAACTCAGAAAACTTTAGCATTAGTAAGAAGTGCAGTCGTTTATTTTGATTATAAAGAAAGAAGAATTAGGGAATTGCCCAAAAGCTACTTAGATAAGTTGAAATAATAATTATCGCTAATTTATTATCCTTCCAAAATTTTTATTTCTTCTTCCGTTAAGTCGTAAAGGTCGTAAATTATTTGATTTATCTTATCTTCTGAAAATGATATTCTGTTTTGTAATTGATCTTTTTTATCTGCTAAAGTTACGGCTTGTAGTTCTTTGTTGAATTGCAAAAGTTGTTCTACAAGTTTGATAATTTCGGTTTGTTGTTTGTCTGAAATATCTTTTGGAATAGGCAACTGCTCAATATGGTTTTTTTTGACTTCTGCCAATGCTTCCCCACGTTCAGGATTGATTTGTTGATAATAAAAATCCGTCAATTTTGAGTTCAAAATTCCTAGTATAAACTTATGGTCTAATTTGTTGGAAATAACTATATGTAAATTTTTTCTGCAAATAATATCTTTTCCTATAATTGTTGCAATAATTCTGTCACCTGTTTGCCGAACAATAATTTTTTCATTGGCTTCCCATATTTTAGGATTTCTTGGTGCAGCAAGCCATTCTCCATAATCAACCCAATAATTGTTATTCCAAATATTTATGTATCTGTTCATTAAACTTCCTCGCATAAGTGGAAGCCAATTTTTCCCTTTAGGTTTTTGAAAATCATCACTTTCAAATGGTTTTAGTTTCATGGTTTCTGCCGTTTGTGGTGGATTCCCTTTTCTTTTTTCGTATAATGTAATTCCAGAATATGATTTTGCAATTTCAGATATTTGAACAGATTGATTTTTTATTTTCTCAAACAAATTTTTCTGCTCTTCATTGGCTAAAATATTAATCACATCACCATTATCAGGCAAATTTAATTGGTTGATAGTTTGAAAAGGTTCAATTACTTTGTTGCTTAATAAATCAATTTCAAGTTCTGTATTTTTAATTTCTACATTCTTTTCAAAAACTAAAACATGAGTATCAACAACTGCATTAAACACTTTGTCTTTAATGTGTAATATCTTTTCCCAATAATAATTATTCATCAAATAACTTCTGATATTCCTAAACTTGATACTTTGCAACCAAGTATTTGGGATAATTACACCGAGTTTTCCTCCTGTTGCCAAAAGCATTTTGTATTGCTCCAAAAACAATAAATACAAATCTTGCTGATAATCTTGATGAACAAATTTATTATTGAAATAATCAAAAATCTTTTTGTCTGAAACTTTTACATAAGGCGGATTTCCAATTACTACATCAAACCCACCGTTCATTTTATGGAATTTTACTTCTGGCTCTTTTATAAATTGTGAAAGTAATTTATCGGTGTCGTCTTGTAATTGCTTTACTCGTTGATATTGTTTTTTATAGGGCAATCTTTCATCAATAGGCACATCTCTTTTAAACACTTCAGGAAAAGCTTTTTGCCAAGAGAAAGGTTTTATTTTTCTTTCTATGCCAAAGTCCAATTCTTGGTCGTAATAATCCAAATCAATTAAAGAATTTCCACTTTTGATGTTATTGTCAAGCGTTGGTAAAATTCGGTCGTGAAACAATTTAGCTTGTGCTTCAATAGTTTCTTTGGTTTCGCCTTCCATACATTTTAAAAGCAAGGAAAGTTTGGTTACTTCTACTGCATTACTATCCAAATCCACTCCATAAATATTGTTGAGCAAAATGCGTTTCTTTTCAGCTGTTGTGAGTTCGCCAGTTGGAGTTAAAGGATTGTCCTTATTTCCTTTGCTGACTTTTCCGTTTTGCGTGTAAAAATCTTTATGCCAATTCAAAAGAAACTGATAAGCACCAATCAAAAAACTGCCACTTCCACAAGCAGGGTCAACGATTTTTATTTGGCTTACTTCCTTGGGTGTTAATGGTGAGCCAGTCGAACCATCGATGAGTTTTCCTATCGTATTTTTTACGATATAATCTACAATATATTGCGGTGTATAATAAACGCCACCTGCTTTTCTAACTTCGGGCTTTTCTTCAATTACTGCTTTGCCGTTTTTGGAAAGTGAAATTTGTTTGCCTAAAAATTGTTCGTAAGCACTTCCTAAAATCTCAACGCTTAAAACTGAAAACTCATAAGGACAAATTGGGTAGTAAAGTTCCGAAATTATCTCTTTAATGACTTTGTTGTCAATCGTAATTTTCTCGCTGATTTTATCTTTCTTAAAATCAAAAAGTCCAGAGTTATATTTTTGGTCAGCTTGATGAAAACGGTATAAAAGATTTTGGTAAAATGTTCCACTTTTGATGTCGTTAGCTAAACCTCCATAAGGTTCTGCACTTCGGTCTTCTGCAATTCTCAAAAATATTATTCTGTCTATGGTGTGTTGAACAATAAAATTGAGTTCGTCTTCAGAAATTTCTTTGTTGCGAAGAGCAATATTCAAAGCCAAATCCACTCGCCATTTATCCAATGATTGCAAAAATTCTTTATCAACGGTGGTCGTTCCTTTTTTGTTTTTATCGCTGGTGATGTATTTATCAAAACTGCCTTTCAGTACTTTCTCTTTGCTGAAAGTATCCCAAATAAAATCGAACTCGTTTAGGTAATCGGAATACAGCAAATACTTGATTCTTCCGTTGCTGGCTTTGTCAGTAGGTTTGGGTTTGTTGGCACAATCGTAAATGGCAAATTCTTCAAAATCGGAAATTACAGAAATAGGCATTTTAGCACTCCACCCATATCTGCGAACTTGATAAGCCGGTGCAACTTCGTCTTTTACGGAAACGCTTGGTTTTTTGGCTTCTAAAAAGAATAGTCTTTTTCCGCCAACCAATCGGAAAGAATAGTCGGGAGCTTTTGTAGCACTGCCTATTTTTACTCGGTCTTCGTGAATGACTTCACGATAACTTTCTGCATAGCCGTTTTCGTTGTCAATGTCCCAACCGAGTGCTTTCCAAAATGGATCTATAAAATCACGTCTTGTTTGCGTTTCGTTATAGTCTGCTTTTTTGTAAAATTCTTTTTGTTCGTCAAATCGTTCTACTAAACGTGCAATTTTGTTATATGCTTGTTCTTTTGAAGTCATAAGTTCAAGATAACAATTTATTTTATTTTAATTGCAGATTTTTTTGAATTTATCTAATTCTATTGCTAAAAAAAATGCGGAGACGGTGAGATTCGAACTCACGAAACCCTTTTGGAGTTTACACACTTTCCAGGCGTGCTCCTTCGACCACTCGGACACGTCTCCTGATGAAGTTTTTTAATTATTTAAAAACTTCTTTTTATCATTAAAATAAAAAACTTCTTATGCTTTACCTGTTAAAACTGCTCTTGAAATCACAATTTTCTGTACTTCTGTTGTGCCTTCATAGATTTGCGTAATTTTTGCATCTCTCATTAATCTTTCAACATGGTATTCTCTCACATAGCCATATCCACCATGAATTTGTACCGCTTCAATCGTTGTTTTCATAGCCACTTCTGAGGCATAATATTTTGCCATTGCAGATGCAACAGCATAATCTTGTCCATTATCTTTTAACCAAGCAGCTTTATATACTAACATTCTAGCAGCTTCAATTTCTGTTGCCATATCTGCTAATTTGAAAGCAATAGCTTGATGATTTGAAATTTCTGTACCAAATGCTTTTCTAGTTTTAGAATATTCTAAAGCCAATTCATAAGCTCCAGCTGCTATACCCAAAGCTTGTGCTGCAATTCCGATACGTCCGCCTTCTAATGTTTTCATTGCAAAAGTAAATCCAAAACCATCATCACCAATTCTATTTTCTTTAGGCACTTTTACATCATTGAATAATAATGAATGTGTATCTGATGCACGAATACCTAATTTATCTTCTTTAGCACCAATTTCGAAACCAGGCATTCCTTTTTCAACGATTAAAACATTGATACCTTTGTGTCCTTTTTCAGGGTGTGTTTGAGCAATTACTAAATAAGTAGAAGCTTTTCCACCGTTTGTAATCCAGTTTTTTGTGCCATTTAATAAGTAATAATCGCCTTTGTCTTCGGCAATTGTTCTCTGAGAAGTTGCATCACTACCAGCTTCTGGTTCTGATAAAGCAAATGCTCCCCAAACTTCTCCTTTTGCCAACGGTGTTAAATATTTCTGTTTTTGTTCTTCGGTACCATATTTTTCTAAACCCCAGCAAACTAAAGAGTTGTTTACAGACATTGCCACAGAGCAAGAACTATCTAATTTTGATATTTCTTCCATTGCTAAAACATAGGAAATTGTATCTAAACCAGTACCGCCATATTTTGGATCAACCATCATTCCCATAAAACCCATTTCTGACATTTGTTTTAATTCCTCAGTAGGATGACGCATATCTCTATCTCTTTCTATCACTTCTTTCTTCAATACATCTTGTGTAAATTTACGGGCTGCTTCTCGAATAGAAAGGTGTTCTTCTGTAAGTTGAAAATTCATTTTTAAATAATTTTGGTTGCAAAAGTACAAAAAATATCACTGAGAACAAAAGCAAATGCTAAATATAATCTGCATCTTGTCCCCAACGGTATTCCATTAGGTATTGTAGAGCTTTTTCAACGCTCAAATCTTCATAAATTACTTTGTAAATATTATCAATAATTGGTGTCCTGATATTTTTAGATTCAGAGATTTTCTTACTAATATTGACTGTTTTAATACCTTCAGCCACTTCAGATGAAGTTGCAATAATATGCTCTATGGTTTCGCCTTTAGCCAATCTAGCACCGATCGTATAATTACGACTTAATGGACTTGTACAAGTGGCAACTAAATCGCCGATACCAGCCAAACCTAAGAATGCGTTTTTATTTCCACCCATTGCTGTTGCCAAACGAATAATTTCTCCAATACCACGTGTAATTAAAAATGCCATTGCATTTTGCCCAAATCCTAATCCGCCTAAAGCTCCAGCCGCCAAAGCCATTGAGTTTTTTAAAACACCAGCTAATTCAACAGAATAGATATCGTTATTGCCATAAACTTGTAAACGTTTGCTTCTGATAGCACTTTCGCCTTCTCGAATGACTTCGTCAAATTTACTTGCAATAACAGTGGCTGCTGGTTGCAAATTAGCAATTTCCCTTGCTAAGTTTGGACCAGACATGCAACCTACTCTTTTTACACAAGTTTCTTCTAAAATTACTTGACTCATTGTTTTTACATCGCTAAGAGAAATTTTTAAATCTTTATCGACCAAAGATGTACCATCTTCCTTACGAATATCAAAGCCTTTTGTACAATGGATAATAATGTGGTCAGGTTTCAAATAAGGTGCAAAACCTTGTATGGTTGTTCTGAATTTGTCTGATGATAATGCTGGAAAAATAAGATAGCAATTATCCGTTACATTTTGGATATTATTGGTAGGAATAATATTTTCGTGTAGTTGTTGCCCGATATTAGAGCGTTCAGTTTTCATTTTATCTACCGCATCACTTCTGTTGGAATACAATAAAACACGACTATTCTCAGCTAATAAATTTGCGACTGCCGTTCCAAAACTTCCAGCTCCAATGACACCTACTGGTGGCTTATCTAATGAATTTCTCAAGTCCATATCCTTCCATTCTATTATGATAATAATATAATAATTGCAAATCCTCGCTGGTAATATTACCTTTTTTATTTTTAAGTAAAGGCAAATTAGTATGATAAATACTAATGTTTTGAATGCCTAATTCAATCACTTCATCTAATTCTTTAGTAATGAGATTTTGGGATAGTTTTAGTTTTCCTTTATTGTTCAAATGATATAATTCATCTAGGATTAATTTCATATTCATTTTAAAATCTTCCCAATCAATTTCTCGGTCTTCTTCAGGCAGTCTAAGAATGGTGTAAATGTCATTTGTTCCAATTTTTTTCTTTAATAATTCAAAAGCAACAAACGGAACAACATGTGCTGTTTTAACGACATTATTCTTATGAAAACTATCAACAATTCTTTCGCCTAGAAATTGAGTGTATATCATTTCTCTTTGATTGTCTCGTTTGAAAATTCCATTCGTATAGAAATATTTATCAATTTCTAAGATATTATTGTTGTGGTCTAAGCTATTGCCATCATCATCAACATTATTACCAAAAACATCCATTGGTTCGCCCAAAGAAACATGCACATCTGACGATTTTGAGAATGTTTCCCAAAGGAAATTCCAAATGGCTTTAAATGGAACTTGAGCTGGTTCTTTTACTAAATAGTTTTCTTTTCCAGTGCGTCTTAAATAATCACTAACTAAAGAAGATGCTTCTAATACAAAATTATAACTTAGAACTAACGGAACAACATATATTTTTGGAGCTAAATCTACTGGATTATTTTCATAGTGTTCTCGTTGGGCATCAATTACAGTACCCAATAAACCTAATTTTAAATTGGTTTCAATAGCACCATTTCTAGAACGAGTACCGCCCGGGAAAAAGATGGTATGTGCTCCAGCCATTACATTGGTTTTAGAGAATTGCTTTAGTGTTTCTAAATAAATAGGATTTTTCTTTCTCCTATCTAACTTATAAGCACCTAAATTTCCCATAAATAGAGCAAAAAACTTAGAGTTGAATAAATTCAAACCTGCACCATATTGGAATGCGGGCATACCGATATAATCCATAGCGAAACCAATCATTGCAGAATCTAAATTGCTGAAATGTGTAGGAACTAAAACGACGGTTCCTTTTGTCGCTAAGGCTCTAATTTTTTCAACCGCACCAGAAACAATTAATTTGTCTTTTAAAGCATCTTGAGGTCGAAAAATTTCTTTGAAACTACTAAAATGTGCATTGAATAAACGAGCGAAAATTCTTCTTAATAACTGTCTTGCAAACCAAAATAATTTAGGGCTAAAATTTCCCATCATTTCATTAGCGTATCTCGATACTATTGCTTCTAAAGTTTCATTATTTCTTTTGGCAACTAATTCTGTATCTTGAGTTTCATTGGTAACAGAATGTAAAACTTTTTTCTTTATTCCATTCCAAAATTCAGCTTCATCTTCAGGATCAACTTCCCAAGGCTCTGTCTTTATTCTAATTCTCTCAAGATATAATGTTTTCTGTACTTGATCTCTTATTTTTTGGTCATTTGGATAGTCTTTTCTTAATTGTAATATAGTCTCACTAACAGTTTCTTGCAATATCCTGTCTTTTTGCAAGGAAATTTTATTAATAGGCCAATCTTCAATTCTATCTATTACCGGTTTGTAAATCATGATTCTTTTATTAAGAATTCTGTAAAATTTTACGGAACAAAATACTAATATAGCACTTTTTCAATTAGTGGAAATAAAAAATAACGATACCTTTGTATTGTGAATGTAAAAGCTCAAAAAAGTTACGGACAACATTTTTTAAAAGATACACAAGTCTTACATGCTATTGTTGAAGCCGTAAATCAAAGCAGACAAGCATTGCCTTTGATTGAAATTGGTCCGGGAATGGGTGCTTTAACCCAATATCTTATACAAATTGATGTACCTTTAACTTGTATAGAAGTGGATAATCGGTGTGTGAATTATTTGGAAGAAAATTTCTTGAATAAATCTAAGCAATTCAATTTGTTAAATGCTGATTTTCTGAAAGTTGATTTGAATAAGTTGATAGATGAAGAAGCATTTGTAGTTGGAAATTTTCCTTATAATATTTCTACTCAGATTATTTTTAAGCTATTAGATGTTTATCAAAAAGTTCCTATCGTCATTGGTATGTTTCAAAAAGAAGTTGCAGAACGATTGGCGGCAAAACATGGCAATAAAGTTTATGGAATAACGAGTATATTAACGCAGTTAATTTATGATGTTGAAATATTATTTGATATTGCTCCAGAAAGTTTTTTACCACCACCAAAAGTGATGAGCTCTGTGATAAAATTGACTAGAAAAAAAGACATTCCAACAGACTTAAATTATTCTTTGTTTAAAAGTATTGTGAAAACAAGCTTTAATCAAAGACGAAAAATGATGCGATCTTCCTTAAAATCTGTAGTTAATAAAGAATTTTTGCAAGATAAATATTTTGATTTGCGACCAGAACAATTAAGTGTAGCAGATTTTATTGAATTGGCGAAAAAGATTGAAAATTATGGAAAATAAGAAAGCTTTTATAACGGCAGATATTCATCCATTTTTACAGCACCAATTAGAAACAAAATATATTGTAGATGTCGATGTTGCGGTAAGTCGAGAGAAACTTTTGTCAGTAATAGAACAATATGAAATATTGGTTATTACGACTTATTTAAAAGTAGATAAGGAATTAATTGATAAAGCTTTAAATTTAAAAGTTGTTGCACGTGTGGGAAGTGGTTTGGAAAATGTAGATGTGGATTATGCAAAATCAAAGGGAATATATGTTATCAATTCGCCGGAAGGAAATGCCAACGCAGTGGGTGAACATACACTTGGAATGCTTTTGAATTTGATGAATAAAATTAATAGCAGTAACCTTGCATTGAAGCAACAAATTTGGAATAGAGAATCTTTTCGAGGTGAAGAATTAGATGGAAAAACGATTGGAATAATTGGATATGGACATACAGGACCAGCTTTTGCCAAAAAATTAACAGGTTTTGAAGTTAATATTTTAATCAATGATATTGTATTAAAAGAGCAGGTAAATCAAGTGGATATTGAAACTATTCAAAAAGAATGTGATATTATTAGTTTGCATATTCCTTATACACCATTAACGCATCATCTAATTAATTTAGAATTTATTAGTAAATGTGAGAAAAAGCCTATTGTTATTAATACTTCAAGAGGAAGTGTGGTAGATACACCAGCCATTATTCACGCATTAAAACATCAAAAAATAAAAGGTTTTTGTGTAGATGTTTTTGAAGATGAACCTATTGGAGCAGGGAAAAAATATCCGCCAATGTTATATCATCAATTACTGAATTTTGAAAATGTAGTAGCAACTTCCCACGTTGCTGGTTGGACCATAGAATCTAAATATAAATTAGTGGAAGTACTTTGGCAAAAGATGCAAGATTTTATAGCATAAAACCTATAAGAAAATTTTGTATTTTTGCATTTAGAATTAACGATGGAAGAAAATAATCAAGCGAATCACACACAAGGAATGCTTACAGGTATTATGATTACTTTGTTTGCAGCTTTGATAGGTGTGGTGGCGTATGGCAGTGTTTTTACCTTGGCTCATTATATGGGTAAGGATTTTGGACAATTGCAAAATACTGTTTTTACAATCTTGTCTGTGATTGTAGCTGTAGTACTTGCTCAATTATTATCAAGAGGAATTCAAGGTAATAGATTAAGTTTTATGCAAGCATTTTTAAGCGGTTGGATGGCAAGTTTGATTTTGGGCATGTTTATCAATTTTTTCTTTACTATATTTATTCAAATAACTAAAATGCCACCTTTGCAAGAAGGCAGTTTTGCACGAATGATGATGATGTTTAGTATGTTGGGTATTTTTATTTCATTAATTTTATCACTTATAACTAAAAAAAGTTAGTTTGGATATTTCAGTAGTCATACCATTGTTAAATGAAGCAGAATCTTTGCCGGAATTATTTCCTTGGATTGAAAAGGTTATGCAAACAAATAATTTATCTTATGAAATTATTGCAGTTGATGATGGAAGTACAGATAATTCTTGGGAAGTTATTCAAAACTTGTCCAAAGAAAATCCAAATATAAAAGGTATTCGCTTTCAACGCAATTATGGAAAATCTGCTGCCTTACAAACTGCCTTTCAAGCTAGTAACGGAAATGTTGTTATTACAATGGATGCAGATTTGCAAGATTCGCCTGATGAAATTCCAGCATTGTATAAAATGATAGTAGATGAAAAATATCATTTAGTTTCAGGTTGGAAACAAGAGCGTTTCGATAATAAATTGACCAAAAATTTACCTTCTAAATTATTCAACTTTGTTACACAACAAGTTTCTGGAATAAAGAATTTACATGATTTTAATTGTGGATTAAAAGCATATAACTCAGAAGTCGTTAAGAATATTGAGATTTATGGCGAAATGCATCGTTATATTCCTGTTATTGCAAAATGGGCTGGTTATAGTAAAATTACAGAAAAACCAGTAAAACATCAGAAAAGAAAATATGGCGTTACTAAGTTTGGTTTAGAACGTTTTATGAATGGATTTTTAGACTTATTGAGTATTACTTTTGTAAGTAGATTTGGAAAGAGACCTATGCATTTATTCGGTGTTTTAGGAACTTTATTTTTCTTTTTTGGATTTGTAATATTAATTTATATGGCGTATGCCAAATTGATTTTAGGAGAAGCAGGAATGGCAAGCCGACCACTTTTCTACTTGGGTATTCTTACGGTTATTGTAGGTACACAACTTTTTCTTACAGGTTTTTTAGGAGAATTAATTGCTAGAAATAGTAATGAACGAAATCTCTATAATATCAAAGAAACTTTAGGTTTGTCGTAATATTTTCGTTTCATAAATAATATTAAACATTTCATTAGATTAGCTTTAGATTTTAACTTTACTGCATAGAATTTGTATAAATGGAATTAATTTTAGAATCTCAAAATTTAGCTGATTATTTAGTTGAAGTACCAAAAATAATTGAATTTAATACGCCTTTAGTACAACAAAAAGTAAATTGGATTAAAGCTCAATCAAATGAACCTATAAATCAAGCAGAACTTGCTTTTGAAATTGCTCGTGATGAAATTCAGCACTCTTTTGATATTGAAAGTAAAGCCTTGAGTATTTCAGCTGAGGATACTTTAAATTCTTGTGAAGGTATTTGTTTTGCCAAAGCACATCTTTTAGCAACTTTACTCAGAGCTATGCAGATTCCTTGTGGTTTTTGTTATCAGCGTGTACTTAGAAAAGGAACTGTCGAATCTGGCTATGCTTTACATGGATTAAATGCTGTTTCCTTGCCAGAAATTGGTTGGTTTCGCTTAGACCCACGTGGAAATAAAAAAGGTGTAGATAGTCAATTTTTAATTGATACAGAAAAATTAGCCTATCCAATTCGTGAAGAATTAGGAGAGATTGATTATCCAAATGTTTTTACAAAACCATTAGATGGTGTAATTCAAAGTATGCTCAATTCTACAAACACTAAGGAATTATTTTTTAATAGACCATCAAGTATCTAAGCATCTTTTAAATAGAAATATTATTGACGCCAATTCACTTCTTTAACGGAATCAAGTTTCTGCAATTGGTCAATAAGTAATGCCATCTTTTCTGGATTAGCTCCTTCAAAATTTATTTCTAGAATATGTATTTTGTCTGATTTGATTAAATTTAATCCTTCTATATTAAATTTATTTTCATTTAAAATATTTAAAATATCCACTTCTTTAGAATCAATATTCGTGGTTATTCTAAGCGTTTGACGAACAAAATGTTTGTTGTATTTCTTTTCAATTGGTTGTAATATCCATAGAATAATCAATACAATACTAGTTGTCATTATTGCTGTGCTATATAATCCTCCTCCAGTTGCAAGCCCGATTCCTGCAACCGTCCACAGACCTGCTGCTGTTGTTAAACCTTTTACGGTTCCTTATTTTTGAAAAAGAATTGTTCCAGCACCAATAAAGCCAATTCCACTTACTACTTTAGCAGCAATTCTTGAAGGATCTAAAGTGATATTTTCTTTGCTTAAAATATCTTGAAAACCAAATGCTGATACTATCATAATCAGGCAAGACCCGACGCAAACAAGCATGTGTGTTCGCATTCCTGCTGTCCAAGTTTTTCGTTCTCTTTCCAATCCGATGAATGCACCTAAAACAGAAGCAGTAATTAAGCGGATTAATATTTCATCCCATGCAAGCATATCCATGTATTTCTATCTCAAACTTACTTATTTTTTCTTATTTTTGAACAATTTTATAGCTTATGAATTTTTCTAAATTACTTATTTTTTCTTTGTGTTTTATTGCAGTTGCTTGCAAAAATAAATCGGTATCAGAGGATAAAGAGGTGCTTAATGGAAAATATGAGATTAAGAAAGCAATTGTTGAAACAAGTATTACTATTCCTAATTTTATGGAAATGAATATTCATTTGATGTTTGATGATTATGGAAAGCTACATAAACAAATTACCAAAGCAAAACAAATAGCAGAAATTGGAGCTCCTGAGATTATTTCTTACTCATTAATTCAAGACGATTATATTTATAATTGGGACAATACAGGCAAACATGGTACAAGAATTCATTTATCTCCAGATGATGAAGATGTTTTTAAAACAGGATTCAATTTTAAGAAAGTAAATTCAGATTTTAAGGATAAATACCAGTTGAAAAAAATTGGTTCAAAAACAATCAAAGGAAAAGATGCATCTATTTATACTTTAGTAATTAATGGCAGTAAATTGAAATATTTTATTTGGAAGAATATTCCATTAGAATTTGAAGCTCAATTGGAAGATAGAAAAATTCAAAGTAAATTAATTAATATTGATGAAAATCCAAGCTTTGAACCATCTACATTTGAAATTCCTAAGAATATTACATTTGAAGATGAAAATCAAGGTATAGAGGGGATAACGGCACATTAAATTAACTCCAACGTTCATCAAGTGTGCATCGATTTGGATATTTTCCTAAATGTATTTTATCTTTATAATAATCCATAATTAATCGCATATCCTTATCAATATCTCCACTTGGATGGATAAGCTTATCTATTATAGCCTCTTTTGTTTCAAAATTAAGATAGCCTAATGCAATAGGAATTTCAGCTTCTAATGCGACATAATAAAATCCTGTTTTCCAACGATTGGTTTTCCCACGAGTACCTTCAGGTGTAATAATCATCGCAATTCTTTTATTATGCTTAATAATATTTGCAATAGCATCTACTAAACTTAAATGTTCTTTGCTGCTTTTATTTTTAGGATTTCTATCAATAGGCAGACCGCCTAAAATTCTTAATATAATCCCTGCAGGAAAAAAGAAAGCTTCTTTCTTAATGGCAATTTTAGCTGGAATATCTTCTAAAATAAATGCTGCTTTTCCAATTATAAAATCCCAAGCAGAAGTATGTGGAGCGACAATTAATAGACACTTGTCCAAGGGTTTTATAATATCCACATCATAACGCCATCCTTTAGCAATCATAAACATCTTAGCAGCGATTTTGAACATACTATTTTTTTACAAAATTAGTTATTGTAAATTACTCTATATTCACTATAAATAATTAGTGGTGTTTAATAAAATCTTATTGTAAGGAAAATTTATTTTAAAATAGGATTATTTTTATTCAAAAAGCAACTGTTCTTCATTGTTTTTGTGTTCTAATTTATTTATAAATACACTATGATTTAATTCAAAGCCAAATAACAATACAAATGCGTTTACATTTATCCAAAGCATAATAACAATGATAATTCCTAATGAACCATATAATTGGTTGAAATTATTTAAGTAAGAAGTATATATCGTAAAAATATAGGAGAATATAATTGAAATAATAGTTGCAAAAGTAGCACCAACAGAAAAGTATTTATATTTCTCTTTTGTGGCAGGACCAAAATAATAAATCAATGCATAGAGATTAAAAGTAGAAATTAATATAATAATAGATTTTACAGTTCTTATGGCGTGTCCCATCCAATGTTCATCAGTGCCAATTAGATTTAGTATCAATTGTACAAATTCTTTCCCTTTTATAATTAGTATGACAGATAGGATTAATTGGAATGTAATTAAAAATAATATCTTAAATGAAGTGAGTTTTTTTTCAATAAAGTTACGTTTTTTAAAAGTATGATTACTTTTGTCAAATGCTCTCAATATAGAATTTACACCATTAGAAGCAACGAAAAATGCAATGATAAAGTTGATAGAAACTAGACTTCCACTTTTTTTTGCACCAACAATATCTATTATCGTATGTTCTAAAACACTAAAAATATTTGCAGGAATGGTACTGGCTAAAAAACTCATTACATTGGCTTGGAAATTTTGGATAGGCACATAAGGAAATATAGAAAATAAGAATATAATGCCAGGAAATATTGCTAAAATAAAAAAGAAAGAAATACTTGATGCCCTAGTCGCAATATTATTAGATTCAATTTCTAATGAAAGTCTTTTTAATACGATATAAATCGGAACTTTCTGGAATCCAGGAAGCGTAAAACTTTTTAACCAAGGAAGTTTTCTGAGCTTATCTTCAATTAGTATTTTCAATAGACTTTTTTAGTTCTGAGAATAAAAATACAAATTTTTATGCCAAGTACAAAATATTGGTAATCGTACAAATGTTGTCTATTCTTAAAATATATATAGATTAATTTCTAATGCAATATCTGCTAATTTCAGTTTTAACTTCTTTATTTCCTAATTCTGATGCTTTTGTGAAATTAGTACAAGCCGTTGCATAATCTTTCAATTCAATATATGCCAAGCCTCTATAATAATAAGCAGTTGCATTATTTGGCATCTTTACAATAGCACCTGATAAATCGCTAATCGCTTCATAAAATTGATTGATTTTATATTGTAAAATTCCTCTGCTTAAATATGATTTTTCGTCGGTTGGTTTAAACATTATGGCAATACTATAATCTGCAATGGCACCCTCATAATCTTTTAGTGCTTCTTTGCAATTGGCTCTTCCAACATAAGCTAAATGATTATCTGTTTGAACAGCAATTACCTTACTATAATCTATAACAGCACCAACATAATCACCAGAAATCTGCTTACAATATGCCAAACAATATGTCATTCTCCAATCATTTGGTTTTAATATTGCGGCTTGTTGTGCAGCATGAAGTGCAGTAGACTGCTCTAAATTAGAAAAAATCCATGCTTTTAATAACCAATACTCTGCATTTTCAGCTTGCATACTAATTGCCTTTTTAATTAAAAAACTAGCTGGTGTAAACTGTTGTTTTAGAAAATAGTTATTCGCTTCAGCATAATAAAACTGTGCAGATTGGTCATCTAAAATTCGCAAAGGTGCAATAAATTCAAAATGCTCTCCAGCTTGTAATGTATCTATTTTATTTGTCTGTGCAAAAGACCAAAGACTTATGGAAATAAAAATACCCAATAAAATAGTTCGCATATACAAATATAGATTATAATTTTCTATTCTTAAAGTTTTTACATTATAGATTTGTTTCTTGTTCATCAATCCAAAAAACTTGTTCTGTAATTAAATCACAAAATAATTTCCCTTTATTCGTTAAAGTATAGGTGGTTTTATTAAGGTTTACCCAATTGTTATCTATAAATGGCTTGATTTCAAACTCAAAATATTTACGCAACTCTGCACCAAATTTAGTTTCTAAATACTGACTATCCACGCCCCATATAGTTCGTAAATTTGTCAAAGTATATTCATTGTAATGATCAATATTATTTAGGTGTTCGCAACTTTGTGCTAATTCGTGTTGTAATAATTGTTTGATATATAAATTATTATTACTGATATTCCAAAAACGATTTTGACCATTATAGCTGTGTGCAGATGGTCCAATGCCTAAATAAGGCTTGTTTTTCCAATAGTTAGAATTGTGAACGGCATATTTTTTGTCTTTGCAGAAATTAGAAATTTCATATTGCTCGTATCCATTTTGTGCAATGATCTCTTGTAAAATTGTAAATTGTTCTGCAATTTTTTCTTCATCAATGGCTTCAACTTTTTCAGTTTGTATTTGATGATGTAAAATAGTTTTTTCTTCTACAGTCAAAGCATAGCAAGAAAAATGTTTGATATTTAGTTGAATTAAAGTGTCGATGTTTTTTTTCCAATCAGCATTACTTAATGTTGGTGTACCATATATCAAATCACACGTGATATCAAAACCAATTTGTTGAGCATCAAGAATACATTGTTTGGCTTGTTCCGCATTATGAACTCTTTGCATAAATTTCAAATCTGCATCATTAAATGATTGAATGCCGATTGAAAGTCGATTGATGGGTGTGTATTGCTTTAAACCTTGTAGATATTCTAATGTTAAATCATCAGGATTTGCCTCTAAAGTAATTTCAGCATGCTCATTGATTTCATAATTATCAAATATCGTTTTAAGTAATCTTACAATATAATTCAAATCAATAAAACTAGGTGTGCCACCACCGAAATAAATACTATCTAATTTGGTGTTCTTGGGAAAAAAATGTTTTTGCAAAGCAATTTCATTTTCCATAGCCTGAATCATTTTTGCACTCGAATCTGTTTGTGTCGAAAAATGAAAATTGCAGTAGCTGCAAGCGTGTTTACAATAAGGAATATGAATATAAATACCAGCCATTTTTCCTCAAAATTAAACAAATACTTTATTATTAATATATTTGGACTTGCATTAATGAAGAAATTTCTGAAAATAGGGTTTTTGTTGTTATTTGGCTTTGTATTGCAAAACCTTTTAGCACAATCAATTTATTTGCAAAGTCGTTTTATAGAAACCAATAAATCCAATATCAAATCTTTTAAAAACCAAGCGGATTTATTGAATTATTTAGAAGATTTAGTTGAAAAAAAACAAAATGCAGGTTATTGGCAATATTCAGTCGATAGTTTTTACTGTACAAAAGATACTTGTTTTGCTCAAGTTTTTGAAGGGAATAGACATTTTTTACAATCAAATATTACAGAAAGTAAGAAATCGGCTCAATTAGATTTTTTGAAATTGAAAATCCAACTAGAAAAGCAATTACAAAAATTAGAAAATTCGGGCTATCCTTTTGCACAAATTATTCAAGATTCTATACATCTTAATAATGACTCTATTTCAATAGCTTATAAAATTGATACTGGACAATTGATTTTAGTGGATAGTTTTATTAATCATGAAAATGCTCGAATTTCTAAAGGATTTATTCAGAATTATATTGGAGTCAAATCAGGGAAGCCATACAATGAGTCGAAAATTGTTGAGATAGATAAATTATTGGCAAAATTGCCTTATACTGAATTAAAACAACCTTCTGATATTTATTTTCACGAAGATAAAGCTGATATACATTTGTATTTAAAAAAGCGGAAAGTCAATAAGTTTGATTTTATTGTTGGATTTTTGCCAAATAGTAGAAACTCCAATAAATTGATGATTACAGGAGAAGCTAGAATTCATTTGCAGAATGCTTTTAAAAGAGGTGAGGAGTTGTTTTTTGAATGGACAAGATTACATCCAAATTCACAACGACTAAATCTGAAATTTCAATATCCCTTTTTATTAAATACGCAGTTAGGAATCAATACAAGTTTCCAATTAGAAAAACGAGATTCTACATCATTGGATTTGAATCTAAATTTAGGCGTTCCTTATTTTTTTAAAACCAATAATTACTTTAAAGGTTTTTATAAATACGCACAAACTATAATTTTACAAGCGGACACTAATTTTGTTAAAAGTTTCAAGCGCTTACCTGGAAATTTAGATGCAACTTATAATCAATATGGAGTGGAATTGTATTTTGAAACTTTAGATTATCTATTAAATCCACGAAAAGGCGTAGAATTGCGGGTTTCAACTTCAGTTGGGACAAAAAAATTGAAAACCAACAATCAGATTTTAGCAATTAATTCCAATGATGGTTTTAATTATCCAGCTTTGTATGATAGTATCAAAAAGAAAAGCCTAAAAGCAGAATTATTTTGGAATATCAATTATTTCTTGCCATTTGGAAAGCGAAGTACCTTAAAAATAAGCCAAAATGGTGGTAGTGTATTTAATAATAATTTACTAAGAAATGAATTATTAAGAATTGGTGGCAATAAATTACTCCGTGGTTTTGATGAAGAATCTATTTTTGCAAGTACCTATATTGTGAACACAATAGAATATAGGTTGCTTTTGCAAAAAAACGCCTACATGTCTGTCTTTTATGATTTTGCTTATGTTCGGGAGCAATTTCAACAACAAATTAAAAATAATTTTCCGTTTGGTTTTGGTATAGGTATAAATTTTGAATCAAAAATCGGTATTTTTGGACTCTCGTATGCACTCGGACAGCAGAAAAATCAACCAGTCAGTTTTCGCAACTCTAAAATCCATTTTGGTTATGTTGCCTTATTTTAAACAGATTGTTTTAATTTTACTTTGTTGTACTGTGTTTTATTCATTTTCAGGAAGTAATAAAGATTATAACCCAATTTGGGTAGATTCTATACTTAAAAATAAAATTGATTCTGCTCAGATGTTGAAGCTAAAGCAATCAGCATTTATTGATGGACAAAAATCAAGACCAACAAAAGTAATTATTCAACCATTACGTGCTCAACAAAAAATATTAGAATATATGTTTGTAGCACTTCTTATTTTGCTAATTATTGCCTTGTTATATGTTTTCTTTGGAGATTATTTTTTGGCAGTAAGAGAAAGTTTAGTTAGTATAAAACAATATCAAGTTTACTTAGCAGCCAATAAATTCGATAACTTTTTTCTTATAGTGGCACTTTTTCTATTTAAAATTATATTACTTGCGTTTGTCGTAAATTCTTTCATAAATATTTATGTATCAATATATTACAATATATTTAATTACAAACAATTTGCTTATATCTTATCTGTAATTGCAATTTTCTTTAGTCTCAAAATGATTTTAGAAATTATTGTTCTGTTTGTTATTGGTCAAATAAAGACATACAGATTGTTTTATTTTAATAAATTGTTTTTTGATATTGCATTTGCCTGCTTAGTTTCCTTATTTATTGTCTTGATGTATTATAATACAACGATCGATAAAAGAGAATTTTTAATTCTTTTTGGAGTGATATATACACTTTATATTGTATATAAGGGATTTAAAATTGCACAGTTTGCAAAAATTTCTAATAAAATCTATTTTATTCTGTATCTTTGCACCTTTAAAATTATACCATTAATGTTAGTTGTAAAATATTTTTGGCTTAATTTAAAATAAGAACTTATGGCTAAGAAAGTTACAGAAAAAAAAATATCTTCTACTAAGAAGGTAGCTACACCAAAGAAGGCTGCTGTATCTCTATTAAAAAAGACAGCAAAGTCAACTAAATCTAAAGATGAAAATAAAGCCGCTGAGAAAAAAGCTACGAAGACTCTTGTAAAAAAGACGGTCTCCATTTCAAAAGAGAAGAAAGCTCTAGCTCCAAAAGAAGCGAAAACGAAGAATTCTGTAAAACAGTCTATGAAATCTTCTCTATCAAATTCTCCAGAAAAAGCAAAGTCTATTAAAGTAAGTGCCAAAATTGAACCTAAATCTACCAAATTAACTAAAAATAAAATTGAAGCTGAAAAGCCTAAAAGAAAATATGTTAAGAAGTCTGATAAAGAGAACACAACTAAAATTATTATACCAAACAATAAGGTAGAAATTAAAATTTCATCTGATAAACCACAGTCTGTAAAGTCAATTCTAATTTCCCTACCAAAGCCAGAATCTGGAAAATCACCTTATATAGATTTAGCCAATCAATTTAAAATAAAATTAGATTGGCGACCATTTACTCAAGTAGAAGGCGTTAAGGCTTTAGATTTTAGAACACAGAAAATATATTTAGATCAGTTTCAAAATGTAATTCTTACAAGTAAAACATCGATTGAACAATACTTTAGAATGTTGGAAGATATGCGTTTGAAAATCTCTCCAGAAAATAAATATTTCTGTTTAAATGAAGCAATAGCATTATATCTTCAAAAATATATCAATTACAGAAAACGTAAAGTCTTTTTTGGTGATGGAAAATTGAATAAGTTAATAGAAGTTATTCTTAAAAATAAAGATAAAGCTGGAGATACAACTTATTTGATTCCGAGTTCTGAAACTAAAGATAGTCTATTGACAGATACATTAAGGTCAAATAAAATTGAATATAAAGAAGCAATTTTATATAAAACTGTTGCAAGTGATTTGTCTGATTTAAAAAATGTAAAATATGATATGTTGATTTTCTTCAATCCATCAGCGATAGATTCATTGTATTCTAATTTTTCAGATTTTGTCCAAGATAAGACACGATTAGCAATTTTTGGAAATTCAACTGGTGAGACCGTAATGGCACATAAACTAAGAATAGATGTCTTTGCACCAACACCCGAAAATCCTTCCTTAGTCGATGCTATTAAAAAATATATTACAATAGGAAATAAAAAATAAGAATTTTTATTTACCTTTCAGATAGAATTGACTTGTAAATTCTTTAGATTTAAGTAAAATGATAATAAAGAGAGTTTTATTGTATGTATTTTTAATAAGTTGGGTTTTTCCTATTAATGCTCAAATAAAACCTATCTCATCACATTTTAATTATTTAAACGAATTATACAATCCTGCATTTTATGGAATTGATCAGCAATATAAATTTGCATTGAATTACAGAAACCAATGGGCTAGATTAGATGGTGCGCCAAGTACTATTAATTTTCTATCGAGTTTTTATTTACCTAAATTGAAAAGTGGTATTGGAATGAATGTAACTAATGAACAAATTGGAGCATTTAAAAATACACAAATCCAATTAGGTTATAATTATATAATACCAATAAAAGATAAATTAAAAATTGGTATAGGAGCACAAGCAGGATTTGAATTTAGCAAGCTTGATGGCACAAAATTAATAACACCTGATGGTGATTATACTGGTGGTATAAATCACAATGATGATTATCTAAATAATCAGATAATAAAATCTTTCAGACCTTTTTTGAATGTTGGTATTTCTATGAATACTAAATATTTAGATTTTGGAATAGCTTACTTAAATTCCATAAATAATGCCAATTCATTTAATGGGGTTTTAAAGGAATTAAAGCCTACATATAAAAGTGTATTACAAACTAATTTAAAATCAAAAATTAAAACAAGTGAAAAATTTTCAATAGAACCAGCTTTGATAATAAATACTGATTTTGTGAATATTCAAACTGATTTTCAGTTGATGTTTAACTATAAAAGTTTTGTAGGTTTAGGTACAAATATTAGAGGGTACAATAAAAATGCTTTTGAATCCGTTTCTAGTATTATTAAAATAAGTCCATTGAAAAATAAAATGTTGGGGATTATTTATAGTTATGATTTCACTTTTAAAGAATTAGGAAATGTCAATAAAGGTTCACACGAAATTACATTGTATTATAATATGAGGAGTATTGGAATGAAAACAAAGTTGCCAAAGTTCATAAATAACCCTCGATTTCTGTGAAAAAAATGCTAAAAATATAGATTTTTTTAATTTTTTTTTTGATTTAAGATTTTTTTACTATTTTTACAATTACTTTTTATATAAAATAATGATTAAGATGAAAAGAGTTACCTACTCATTGTTAATAGTATTCACACTCGTTTTGAGTGGTTGTAAGGGTGGAAAAACCACTGATGGGCAACTTATAGGCTCACAGGATCGTCCAACTTGGGATAATAACTTAATGCCTTTTGGAATGGTTTATGTTCCTTCTGGTGTGTTCCACATGGGACCTTCAGACCAAGATATTAATTACTCATTTAATACAAAGATGAAACAAATTTCTATTGTTGGTTTTTATATGGACGAGACTGAAATCACGAACAATGAATACCGACAATTTGTGGAATGGGTAAGAGATTCTATTGCTCACAAGATGTTAGGTGGTGACCATGTTCTAGAAGGTGAAAATGGAGGTCAAGCCATTAATTGGGATATGCCTATTGATTGGTCTGGTGCTACTGGCGAAACAGAACAATTAGAATCTTTATATTATACAGAAGCGGATAGAATTAATGGTAAAAAAGAATTAGATCCACGTAAATTAGTATTTGAATATACTTGGTATAGATGGAAAGAAGCTGCTGCAAGAGAGAATAAAGATAAACCTCGTAGTCAATTTATGGATAAAAAACAAATTTCTATTTATCCTGATGAATTATGTTGGATTAGAGATTTCTCTTATTCTTATAATGAACCAATGACACGTGTATATTTTACACACCCTGCTTATGATGATTATCCAGTGGTAGGTATTACTTGGCCACAAGCAAATGGTTTCTGTGCTTGGAGAACAAAATTATGGAATGGTTATAGAGAATCAAATGGAATGGCTCCAGTTGAAGAGTTTAGATTGCCAACAGAATACGAATGGGAATATGCTGCAAGAGGTGGTAGAAACTTATCTCCATATCCTTGGGGTGGTCCATATATTAGAAATACTAAAGGATGCTTATTAGCAAACTTTAAGCCTGGTAGAGGTAATTATCCTGAAGATGGTGGTCTATATACTGTTAATGCAAAATCTTATTGGCCAAATGATTATGGGTTATATAATATGTCAGGTAACGTATCTGAGTGGACATCATCAGCTTATGATGATGCATCAGTAATGTTTATCCATGATATGCAACCAGATTATAGATATGATGCTAAAGAAGATGATGGCTCTGTAATGAAAAGAAAAGTTATTAGAGGTGGTTCTTGGAAAGATATTGCTTTCTACTTACAAACTGGAACTAGAAATTCTGAATATCAAGATTCTTCTAAATCTTATATCGGATTTAGATGTTTATTACCGTTCTTAGGAAGAGGTCTTGAAGATTTTAAATAAAATAAATAAAATAAATAAAATAAATAAATATTCCAAATAATTAAACAAACAATTTTAAACTAATCAAAAAAAACAAATTATGTCAAGTTTTCTTCATTCAAAATCTTTTGGTAAGCTCAAGAATATGATATTCGGTTTGGGAGCTTCAGTGGTAATTATGGGTGCCTTATTTAAATTAATGCACTGGCCTTTTGCGAGTGAAATGCTTATTGTGGGGATGTCGGTAGAGGCATTTGTATTTGCTTTCTCAGCTTTAGCTCCAGCAGAACCTACTTATTATTGGGAAAAATTATATCCAGGATTAGATGATTATGATGCAAAAATCTCTGCTGTTGATGTTTCTGTTGCTGGAGGATCTGGCAATAAAAAAAGTTTAACAGGAGAATTAGATAAAATGATGGAAGCCGCAAAATTAGATCAAAATTTAGTAAATAGATTTGGTGAGAACTTAAAACTATTCTCTGAAAACGTTGCTAAAATGAGTTCAATTACAGATGCTACTGTAGCCTCAAATGAATTTGCTAATTCTGCAAAGTCAGCTGCAACTGCATTAACAGGTGTACAAACTGCTTTTACAGGAGCTGCTGAAGGTATGAGTAAATTAGCTTCTGCAAGTGGTGATGCTTCTAAATATCATGAACAAGTTCAAACTGCTGCTAAAAATTTATCGGCTTTGAATGCAGTTTATGAAATGGAATTACAAGACACAAATAACCATTTAAAATCAATGAATAAATTTATTGGTAATTTAGATGCTGCAATGACTAATTTAGAATCTTCTATTGCTGATACAGATAAGTTTAAAGCACAAATGGGTGGTTTAGCTTCTAACTTAGAAAGATTAAATAATATATATGGTAATATGCTTTCTGCGATGAAAGCTCAATAATTTTGCTGAGAAACTGTATTGTTAAAAATTAAAAATTAAAAAGATATGGCAATTCCTAAGGAGAACCGTCAGCAGATGATCAATATGATGTATCTTGTTCTGACTGCCCTTTTGGCATTGAATGTTTCAGCAGAAATTTTGAATGCCTTTAAAGTAATGAATAAGAGTTTAGAAAACTCAAAAACTATCGCAGATTCTAATATTCAAGCTACATTTCAGGCTTTTGCAGATAAGAAAATTAAAGAACCTGCAAATATGGATGTGGTTAAATATGAACAAGAAGCTCAACAAGTTAAAACTGAAATTGATAACTTATTGAGTTATATTTCAGGGGTAAAACAAGAGATTGTTAAAAGAGCTAATGGACCTGATACTGAAGATCCAGATGGAATTTTATCCAAAAAAGATGACTTAGAAATTGCTAATGCATATATCGTTGGTGAAGGCAAAGGTGAAGGTTACAAAATTAAGTCTAAGATAGATGAATCTTTTAATAAGTTGATGTCGTTTGTAAGTGAAGAAGATAAAAAGAAAATGACTGAAATTATTGGATTAAATACTAAAGCTGACAAGAAAGATGGTGATTGGGTTAGAGAAAGATACTATCAAATGCCAGCTATTGCTGTTTATTCAATGTTGACTAAATTAGAAGTAGATGCTAAAAATGCGGAAAACCAAATGATGGCTTATTTATACAGCAAAATTGGTTCAATGAAAGATTTAAAACCAAAAGAAATAGTTTTAGATGAGTTTTCTGCTCAAATTGCTTCTCCAAGTGCTTATGTATTACAAGGAGAACCTTTTAAAGCTTATGTATCTTTAGCTGCAGGTAGTTCAGAAAGTTCTGTGTCTATTACGGTTAATGGTCGTTCTGTTCCTGTAAAAAATGGTGTTGGTGAGTTTACTGTTGGAACTGGTAGTGTGGGTGAATTTCCTGTGAATGGTGTGGTTACAGTAAAAAATAATAGAACAGGTGAAGTTAATACTTTCAAAACCCCTGATTTTAAATATACAGTAGCTCCTCCTTTTGCCTCTGTTGCAGCTGATAAAATGAATGTATTTTATATCGGTGTTGAGAACCCAATTACTGTTTCTGCTGCTGGAGTTTCACCTCAAAAATTACAGGTAGGACTTTCTGGTGGAGGTACTCTTTCAGGTTCTGGTGGTAAATATACTGTAAAAGTTACCCAACAAGGAAAAGTACAAGTAAATGTTTCAGCTAATGGCAAAACTTATGCTAATTCTGAGTTCCGTGTTAAAATGATTCCAGATCCACAAGCAGAAGTGGGTAATAAACCTGGTGGTAGAATGCCTTCTGCTCAATTTAAAGCTCAAAATGGTTTAATTGCTGCGCTAAAGAATTTTGATTTTGATGCAAGATTTAATGTATTAAGTTTTCAATTGTTCTACCAACCTAGAATGGCTGACCCTGCAATTATTCCAAATAATGGACCAACTTTCAATGGAGCTGCAGAACAAGCTATAAATAAAGCAAAACCTGGTGATGTTTTCTATTTTGAAGAAATTAAAGTTCAAGGTCCAGATGGTTCTGTAAGAAAAATACCTGGTATTGCGTTTAAAATTGACTAATATTTTTATAATATGAGATATTTATTATCATTTTTCTTTTTATTGTCATTTGCTCCTGCTGTTTTTGCAGCCGATGCAACTGAAGTAAATACTGAAATTCAGAAATTGCCTTGGAGTCAAGAGATATCTGGAAAAAGAATTCCTATGGAAGACGTCTTTATCAGAGAATCTGATGTGATGTGGTATAAGAACGTTTGGAGAGTAATGGATTGTAGAGAAAAATTAAATTTACACTTCAAATGGCCAAAAAGACCTTTTATCAGTATCTTATTAGATGCTATTAAATCTGATGAGGTTCCTGTATATTCAGGGTTAGATGAAGACTTTTCTACACCGATTACTGCTTCTGAAGCACTTAGCGTAGCAGGTGGAAGTACAGATTCTATATTAGTTCCAGATGCATCAAATCCAGATGTAATGGTTTGGAAAGTAATTACAAATGAAGTAAATTGGGATAATGTTAATAAATTCCGTATGAAAGAAGTATGGTATTTTGACAAACAACATTCTACAATGAAAGTTAGAATTATGGGAATTTGTCCTTTAATTGATAACTACGACCCAACTACGGGCGATTTTAGAGCAGAAGTTCCTGTATTTTGGGTGTATTTCCCATCTATTAGAAAAACTTTAGTAAATAGTGAAGCTTTCAACCCATTCCCAAATGGTGTTCGATTAAATTGGGATCAAGTTTTTCAATTAAGATTATTCTCTAGTTATATCTATAAAGTAGATAACGTTTTAGACCAACGTATAAAAGATTACAAATCTGGTATTGATATCTTATATGAATCTGAAGCTCAAAAACAACAATTGTTTCAATTTGAACATGATTTGTGGGAATATTAATACTTAGTATTTACAATTTAACGGATAACTTTTAGTTATCCGTTTTTTTTATAATTAAATTTATTTTATTCTGTATTTATATTTGTTTTTCAATTTTTATTTTGGATATTTATATTAATATCCTGCGTATGAAATTAGCTTTTATTATAAATGGAAGTGTCAGAAAATTAGATGCTCTTGTAGAGGCAATTCATTCTACTTTTAGCACTTATAATATCGAGGTTTTTATTTCTCAATATGCACAACATTATTCTGAATTAGTGCATAAAGTTTTACATAATCAAATATCACATCTTATTTTTGTTGGTGGAGATGGTACTATTAATGAAGGAATCAATGCTTTTATTAATTTTCACAAACAAGTAGATAATTCTATTGATTGGGTAGCTATTGCTGCTATTAAATTAGCAGTTTATCCTGCTGGTAGTGGTAATGATTTTGTAAAATCTTTGTATAAATTTAAAATTGATTCTTTGTTTTCACTTAAATCATTGATTGATAGTGATACCGTTCAATTGGTGGATATTGGAACGGTGAATTATATAGATAAAACCAAATTACCATGTTCTCGTTTCTTTATCAATATTACTGATGTTGGAGTTGGCGGAGATACAGTTCAACGTAAAGATAATGTTCCAAAGTGGCTAGGTGCAAATCTTAGTTATATGTGGGCTATCACGACTTCTATTACACAATACAAGCCTATAACCATAACTGCTGTTTATGATGGCCATAATTGGTCTGGAAAAGCTATGAGCTTTGTAGTTGCAAATGGTAAATTCTTCGGAAATGGACTTTGTGTTGCTCCTGATGCACGTTTAGATAGTGGCTTTTTTGAATTGACAATAGTGGGTGATATTAGTTTAGTAGAATATTTAAAGAATTTAGGGAAGATTAAAAATGGCATTAAAATAAAACATCCTGAAGTTCATTATTTACAAGCCAAAGAGATTACTATTTCATCTTCAAATAGTGATTTAATGACCATTGATATGGATGGAGAATTTATTGGTTCTGCACCATTAAGTCTTAAATGTTTATCTCAAAAACTTACATTTTTATCTGATTATTAGATATGTTTATAGTTCTAAGATACTAACTAAAAATGTGTGTAAGTTTGAAAAGTTTAATTCCTCTCTCTCATCTCTTACCTGTAGAAAATAAAGATTTTTAGAACCAAGATAGATTTTGAATTTTGCCCATTGGTTAATCTTCTGGGGTATCCACTATTTGCAATCGTCGTAAAAATTTAAACTGTTTGAGTATGTAAAAAAAATTGAGCATACGAGTTTTTAAATTTTAGACGATAAAAATAAAGTGGGTCAAAAAAATAATCTAGGGCTAGACTTTTTTGTTACTTTTTTGGACAACTTAGCGAAGCGTTATCATGAATACCTATGAAAATAAATAAAGATATGAATAATGCAAAAAAGTAAAAAGATGAATGGGAAAGAAAGTTGAGAATTAAAAATTAAAAATTACGAATATCATTAAAAAATCCTGCCCATCATTTAATCCAAAAAATCATAGTTCAGACAATTTAAAAGTCCTGTTCATCCTTATATCTTCTAATCCAGATTCAAACAATTGATTTGAGAAATGAGATTTTGAGAGATGAGAATCGAGACCCAAGGCATTGACAACTCCGTGCAAAAAACTTAGTGTCCTTTGTGGTTAAAAAAGAAGTGAGATTTTGAGAGATGGTTGATGAGTTTGCCGAATCATGAGAGATGAGAAATTACTTCATCATTTCATTACTCTATTATTTCATCATTTCATTACTTCATTACTATATTATTTCAATTCTCTTATACTAAAAATACTCCGTGCTACTCTGTGTAAAAAAAACTTAGTGTCCTTTGTGGTAAAAAAAACACAAATTTCAATCTAAAACATTATGGCTAAAGCCTTTTTATTTTCTCTGTTATCCCTCGGCTAAAGCCGAAGGCAATTGATTTACTTCATTATTCCATTATTTTACTAACCACTAAAAGAATCCTGCCCATCCTTAAATCCCATAAACGACGTATTGAGCAGTTCGATAAACTCACTGTATCACCAGTCGAAATATCAAGGTTCAGACAAAAAAAATCCTGCCCATCCTTAAATCCTATAAACGACGTATTGAGCAGTTCGATAAACTCACTGTATCACCAGCCGAAATATCATAGTTCAGACAAATGATAGACAAAACACTTGCCTTTGTTGGTTTGCAACCAACAAACCTCTTATACT